>WBOU01000007.1:300000-388285 GCA_009268125.1 Chloroflexia bacterium SDU3-3
GCGGCGCGCTGTTCGGCGGCTATGCGTCCGACATCACCCGCACCGTGGCCCTGGGCGAGCCAGCCCCCGAGCTGCGCCGGATCTACGATCTGGTGCTGGGTGCCAACACCGCAGGCCGCGAGGCGGTGGCCCCCGGCGCGGCCCCGCAGGATGTCGACCGCGCCGCACGCGGCGTGATCACGGCGGGCGGCTATGGCCCGCAGTTCCTGCACCGCACTGGCCACGGCCTGGGGCTGGAGGTGCACGAGCCGCCCTACATCCTGGAGGGCAACGCCGACCCGCTGCCGGTGGGTGCGACCTTCACGATCGAGCCGGGCATCTATGTTCAGGGCCTGGGCGGCGTGCGGATCGAGGATGATGTGGTGGTGACGGAGGACGGCGGCGAGAGCCTGACCACCTTCGAGCGCGAGCTGATTGTGCTGTAGCGCGTATGGAAGAGCACCAGCCACAGCTGATCGACATGCCCGCCCCGCCCAAGCCCACCGTGGCCCAGCTGGTGGAGGCCCTGCTGTTCGTGTCCGGCGAGCCGCTGACGGTGGCCCAGCTGGCCAAGGCCGTCGAGGCCACACCCGACGCGGTCGAGGCCGCCCTGGCCGAGCTGGCCAGCCAGCCCGGGCGCGGTATCCGCGTCCAGCGCATGGACGACAGGCTCCAGCTGGTCTCGGCCCCCGAGGCCGGGCAGGCCATCGAGCGCCTGCTGGGCGTGCAGACCAGCGCGCGGCTCTCGGCGGCGGCGCTGGAGACGCTGGCGATTATCGCGTACCGCCAGCCGATCACGCGCGCCCAGGTTGACGAGGTGCGCGGTGTGGACAGCAGCGGCGTGGTGCGCGCCCTACTGGCCCGCGACCTGATCGCCGAGTCGGGCCGCCTAGAGACGGTGGGCCGCCCCATCCTCTACGCCGTCACCGAGCTGTTCCTGCGCCAGTTTGGCCTGAGCAGCCTAGGCGACCTGCCGCCGCTCGACATACCCCAGCCCACCCGCGAGGCCTAGCCCCGATCTGCCTTGCCGAGCCGCCTGCGCCGCTGTGCGTGGGCGGCTTTGTTGTCTGGCACGGGCGGCGTTTGGTCGCGCCAGAACATGACCAGAACATTGCAAAAAAATTTATAGTGCGTGCCAATCTGCACGATCTCGCCTATGTGGGATTGTCCACATGCTTACCCTGTTATCCACAGTGCTGTGGATAATTCTTGACAGACATACACCTCAATTTTATAGCATCTGTATGCTGTAAAATTGAGATGTATGTATAGGAAAAAGAAGGTTATCCACATGTTAAGAGGCTCTGGATTGACATATGTCGGGCGAAAATCCCCAGTTTCCCCCATCACTACCCGTATACGAATGCCTAGGAGTATAAGGAATTGTAATAGAGATGCTGGGGTTTTCAGCTTGAAAAGGATAGCTCCATACGGTATGATCTAGCCCATTGACGCAGAAATAGTTCTTCACCGTCTACCCCTGTATACCTGCTCCTGTCAGCGATTGACGTAACGCAGGCTCCGCCCCAAAGGGCTGAGCAGATCTAGACGTGTGTCTCTTTTTTGGGAGGTTGACAGTGAATCTGGCCAAGATCTGGTCCACGGCCCTTGGCACGATGCAGGTTCAGACATCGCGGCAAGAATTTAACACATGGCTGCGTGTAGCCTCCCTGCTCTCCATCGAAAATGGAACGGCCACCATCGGTGTGCCGAGCACATTCTATAAAGAGGGTTTGGAGAATCGCTACATGGGGCCGCTGCGCGAGCTGCTGAGCGATCTGGTCGGCTTCCCCGTGCAGCTGCGTGTGGTGATCGCCCCGACCCAGATCGCCCGGCCTGACGCGCGGGTGCCTGCGCGTGAGCAAGGGCAGGATCGCGATGCCATGGAATCGCCCGACGAACCCAGCCCCACATGGCAGCCGCCGCAGCAGGCGGGCTACCACGCCGGGGGCGGCAGCTGGTACGGCGGCCCGAATGGCGGCGTAAACCCTGGCGCGATGCCGCCCCAGCCCCCCGCCGAGCGCGGCGGCTATGGCGGCGGCCAGCTCTACGGCAGCGACGGCGGCTACGCCCAGCCGCCCACGGCCTCCAACTCCTACGATCGGCGCACGCCGGTGCAGCAGCTCGACCTGACCACCGCGATGCGCTCGGGGATGCTGAACGCCCGCTATACCTTCGACCGCTTCATCGTGGGGCCGTCGAACCGGCTGGCCTCGGCGGCCTGCATGGCGGTGTCCGAGCACCCGGCGCAGGCCTACAACCCGCTGTTCCTCTACGGCGGCGTGGGCCTGGGCAAGACCCACCTGCTGCATGCCATCGGCAACTATGCGCTGGACCGCGACCCCGAGATCAACGTGCTGTACGTCTCGTCCGAGAAGTTCACCAACGATCTGATCAACGCCATCCGCCGCCAGCAGACTGAGGAGTTCCGCATCCGCTATCGGAACATCGACGTGCTGCTGATCGACGACATCCAGTTCATCGCTGGCAAGGAGTCGACGCAGGAGGAGTTCTTCCACACGTTCAACACCCTGCACTCGGCTGGCAAGCAGATCGTGATCTCGTCCGACCGCCCGCCCAAGGCCATCCTCACGCTGGAGGAGCGGCTGCGCTCGCGCTTCGAGTGGGGCCTGATCGTGGATGTGCAGACCCCCGACCTGGAGACGCGCACGGCCATCCTGCGCACCAAGGCCGAGACGATGTCGACCCACATCCCCGCCGAGGTGATCGACTTTCTGGCCCACCGCATCCAGTCGAACATCCGCGAGCTTGAGGGCTGCCTGAACCGCGTGGTGGCCTACGCGCAGATGACCAACAGCACGATCTCGATCGAGTCGGCCACCTCGGCGCTCACCGAGCTGCTCGACACCTCGCGTCGTAAGCGCATCACATCCGACGCCATTCTCAAAGAGGTTGCCGATTTCTACGGCGTGGATGTGCGGGCGCTCCAGGGCCGTGGTCGCAGCCGCAATATCGTGGTGCCGCGCCAGGTGGTGATGTACCTGCTGCGCGAGGAGACCGAGTCCAGCCTGATGGACATTGGCCGATTCCTCGGCGGGCGCGACCACACCACCGTGATCTATGGCTGCGAGAAGATCTCGACCGAGATCACCACGGATTCGCGGCTGCGCCAGGAGATCATGACCATCCGCGATCGGCTCTACCAGGGCAGCCCAGCCTAGCCGCGGCCCCGCCGCAAGGCCCACACAGACGCTTTACACCAAGCGTCTGTGTGGGCCTTTTTGCGTGCGTTGGAAATGGCTGAAATTCAGAGATGCAAAAAGTTAAAATCTGGTATAATCTCCCACATTGTTATTCCCCAATGGGTGTAAAGAAAATAACAGGGTTCTAGAAGGTTCAGCATGTTGCCAATGCTTAACCTGCATACTATCAGTTGTTGATAGAATCTTTAACGATATTTCAACAATTGCCACTATGCTTGCGGCAGTTCGCTACGCGATCCTGTATACGCGTGGGAAATAGAGCTGAGGAAACCCATGAAGGCGCGGACGACTGCTTTCCTGTTGGTGATCATCGGGCTGCTGTTCGGCACGGGCACCCCCGCCCAGGCTTCCACCACCGCATCCAACCAGATGCTGCTTGGCAACCCTAGCGGCGCGACGACAAGCACGGCGAACTACGCCAACTACCTCATCCAGCGCGGCGAGTACGCGCTCTCGTACAATCGCGACGCGGGCATCCCCAACTGGGTGAGCTGGCACCTAGACAGCACCGACATCGGCAGCGCCGATCGCTGCGACTGCTTCTCGCCCGATACCAGCCTGCCCAGCGGCTGGTACCGCGTGACCACCAGCAACTACACCGGCAGCGGCTACGACCGTGGCCACATGGCCCCCTCGGGCGACCGCACCTCGTCCGATGCCCATAACCAGGCGACCTTTGTGATGACCAATATCATCCCGCAGCACGCCGATAACAACCAAGGCCCGTGGGCCAGCCTAGAGAACTATGCCCGCAGCCTGGCCACGGCGGGCAACGAGCTGTACATCATCAGCGGCGGCACTGGCTCGAAGGGCACCATCGCCAGCGGCAAGGTGAAGATCCCCGCGTACACCTGGAAGGTGATAGTGGTGCTGACCAAGGGCAGCAACGATCTGTCGCGCGTCACCACCTCCACCCGCGTGATCGCGGTGCTGATGCCGAACAGCTCGGGCATTCGCTCGAACACATGGCAGAGCTACCGCACCACCGTGGACAAGATCGAGTCGATGACGGGCTACGATTTCCTCTCGAATGTCTCGACCAGCATCCAGAGCGTGATCGAGGCCAAGACCGACGCGCTGTAGCTTCTGGCGCATACAAAAGCCCCGCTCTGGTGTCATTGCCAGAGCGGGACTTTTGTGTGCCCTTGTTAGGTCTGCACCACCTGGGTCTGCAAGCCCACAAGCGCAGCATCATCGGCCTTGCCGAGGATAAAGATGTCGATTGTGCCGCTCTCGCCCACGCGGTAGACGGTGGCGTCGGGCAGGGTGGCCCGGATGGTCTCCAGCAGGTGCTGGAACTGCCGCAGTGTGCGCCGCTCCTCTGGCCCGTGCCAATCGCGCGGGGTGACGGCGGGCCGAAAGAAGGCGTCGAGCGCCTGGGTGGTCTGCGGCTCGCCAGGGTGGCCAGCGGCCTGGGCTAGGGCGCTGGGGATGTCGGCCCCAGGCGGCAGCGCGAACGGCGCGAATGGCGCGTCGGTCTCGCTGGGGAAGAGCAGCCCAGCGCTGGCCTCGGCTAGCTGGGCGAGGATGGCATCCTTCTGCATAGGTGGCCTTTTCTGCTGTGCTTGCCATCTTCATAGCACAGCGGCCCGCGTGGGGTGTCGCACCCATGCGCGGGCCGCTGCTGGGGCTGTGCGCCCTACTGCCCCTGGTTGACGACCACGGGCCACTGGGCGGTGCCAAACGGCTGGTTCTTCAGCGTGATCAGCAGGGTGGCGCTGTTGGCGCTCAGCGGGCGGTCGATCACCGCCACGCCCTTGGCCTGCATGTTCGGCTCGGCGCGGATCTCGGCGGGCTTGGAGAGCGCGTCGTTGATGGTGTAGACCGTGCCGTCCTCGTCGCTGATCGTGATGTTGTCGGACGTGAGCGGCAGGCTGGCCGACTCGCTGGCCATGTTATTCTGCAGGCTCCATGTGATCGCGATCTTGCCGTCGCAGAACGAGACATCCTCCAGCGTCACCACCACATCCGGCGAGAGCGCCGGGGCCGCGCCCACCACGCCCACGTTCTGCCAGCTGTCGTTGCTGCGGTCGCGCTTGCGCCCGATCCACTCGAATACCGAGCTGGTGCAGCTGTTCTGCCCCGCCGCACCGGTGAACTGGTCGAGCGTGCCGCCGATCGGGCCGGATGTGCCCACCAGCAGCGTGCTGGGCTGGTCGGCGCGGGGCGCAGCTAGGGGCGGGCGGAACACATAGCCGCTGGCTAGGGCCAGGGCCAGCACGGCGAACCCCGCCGCCGCCTTGCCCGTCCATGTGCCCAGCGCGGCGCGCGCCAGCTGGGGCAGGCTGGGCCGCGCTGCGGGCGCGGCTGGGGCATCGGTGGCTGGCGCTGGCTCGGCTGCCTTGGTCGGCATCTCGTCGCCCACCTCCTCCCAGCGCGGGATGACGCCCTCGATCAGGGTGTTCACCTCGCCCCAGCGGGTCAGGTGCAGCAGCTCGGGGATGGCCTGCATCTCCTCGGGGCTCAGGTCGATCTCCGACGAGCGCTCGGTGACAAGGTAGGTCGGCAGTTCGTCCAGGCCCTTCATATCGACCTTCCAGTCGATGTCGACGTGGGAGCCTTCCTGGACGGTGGGCGCGATCACGATCAGGCGCTTGCAGGTGCGGAAGTCGATCGAGGAGGACTTGTTGGGCGAGAGGAACTCGCCGCGCTTCTCATTGAGGAAGTTGATCAGGCTGTAGTAGTACGAGATAACCTGATTGTAGGGGTTTTTGCGCCCTGGGTTGAGCCGCTTGCGCACGCCATTGCTGCTTTCGGCGAACCAGGGGCCGTTCACATCGCCAAAAACCTTGCCATCGCACTGCTTCAGCTCGATGATAAAGATGGCGTCCTGCTTTATGATCACTAGGTCGACGGCGCGGCCGCCGACACTGAAGTTGGCCAGGATAAGGTACAGACCTTCGAGGCGCTCAAGGCCGTTGGCCAGCGCCACAATCGCCCGCCGCTCATTTGGGTGCTCGGGCTTTTCGCCTATCCATACTTGAACTGCCACTGCGGACCTCCCCTCCGCAGCTCAACATCCCTGGGTGAGCTTTGCCAGAACCATTGGTCATAACGTCTTTCTGCCCCCTTCATACTGGAGACAACGGCCGCGTGGCCGATCGCTCGCCAGCGTTCGTGGGTGGCGGCACAACGTGCAGCAGGAAACGGCCCTGCTGCCTGTATTATGCACTACGAGGTGGGGTTGTGCAACAGCCGTTATGAATGAGAAGTTGATGAATGGCGGCAACCCGATGGTATGTCGTGGGGAGATCGCGCCAGGGAGCCATCGCGGCCCCCTGGCGCGGCGGGCCGCTAGGCGGTAGCGTCTTCCAGCGCCAGCGTGCGGCGCAGCTCGATCACCTGGTCGCGCAGGGCGGCGGCCTTCTCGAACTCCAGATCTTTGGCGGCCTGCTTCATCTGCTTCTCCAGATCCTTGATCAGCTTGACCAGCTCGTCCTTGGGGATGGGCAGCTCGTCGGATGGCGTGCCGGTGCTGTAGGTCTCGCGCTGCTCGGCGGCCTTGCGCACGCGCTCGGTCAGGTCGCGCACAGCCTTGGAGATACCCACCGGCGTGATGCCGTGCTCGCGGTTGTACTGCTCCTGGATGGCTCGGCGGCGGTAGGTCTCCTTGATCGCGGCGTCCATCGACTTGGTGACAGTGTCGGCGTACATGATCACGGTGCCCTCCACATGGCGGGCGGCGCGGCCAATGATCTGGATGAGCGAGGAGGCGCTGCGCAGGTAGCCCTCTTTGTCGGCATCCAGGATGGCCACCAGCGACACCTCGGGCAGGTCGAGGCCCTCGCGCAGCAGGTTGATGCCCACCACCACATCGTACACGCCCAGCCGCAGGTCGCGCAGGATCTCCACGCGCTCCATCACCTCGATGTCGGCGTGCAGGTACTGGGTGCGCACGCCCATCTCCTTCAGGTAGTCGGTCAGCTCCTCGGCCAGCCGCTTGGTGAGCGTGGTCACGAGGGCGCGCTGGCCCTTGCCCACGCGGGCCTTGATCTCGCCCAGCAGGTTGTCGATCTGGCCCTTGGAAGAGCGCACATCGATGTTGGGGTCGAGCAGGCCGGTGGGGCGGATGATCTGCTCGGCGATCTGCTGCGAGTGCTCAAGCTCGTATGGCCCCGGTGTGGCCGAGACGTAGATGGCCTGGTGGATGTGCTGCTCGAACTCCTCGAAGCGCAGCGGGCGGTTGTCGAGCGCGGAGGGCAGCCGGAAGCCGTAGTCGACCAGGGTGTCCTTGCGCGAGCGGTCGCCGTTGTACATGCCGCGGATCTGCGGCAGCGAGATGTGCGACTCGTCGACGAACAGGATGAAATCGTCGGGGAAGTAGTCGAGCAGTGTCCATGGCGTCTGCCCGGCCTGGCGGCGGTCCATATGGCGCGAGTAGTTCTCGATGCCCGAGCAGTAGCCCATCTCGGACAGCATCTCCAGATCCTGCAGGGTGCGCTGCTGGATGCGGGCCGACTCGAGCACCTTGCCCTGGGCGTCCAGCACCTTCACGCGCTCGGCCAGCTCGTCCTGGATGTCGGTGATAGCCAGCTTGAGCTTGTCGGCGGTGGTGACAAAGTGCTTGGCCGGGTAGATGTCCACGGCGGTGCGGTTGATCAGCACCTCGCCGGTGAGCGGGTCGAACTCGGTGATCTTCTCGATCTCGTCGCCCCAGAACTCCACGCGCTCGGCCACCTCGGCGTTGGCCGGGAAGATGTCGAGCGTGTCGCCGCGCACGCGGAAGGTGCCGCGGTGGAAGTCCATGTCGTTGCGCTCGAACTGCAGGTCGATCAGCTGGCGCATGAGCTTGTCGCGGTTGCGCACCTCGCCCACGCGGATGGGGATAACCACCTGCCCGTAGTCCTGCGGCGAGCCGAGGCCGTAGATCGCCGAGACCGAGGCGACGATCAGCACGTCGCGCCGCGTCAGCAGGGCCTGGGTGGCGGCGTGGCGCAGGCGGTCGATCTCCTCGTTGATCTGGGCCTCCTTCTCGATGTACAGATCCTTGCTAGGCACATAGGCCTCGGGGGTGTAGACATCGTAGTAGGAGATGAACAGCTCGACGGCAGCGTCGGGCAGCAGCTCGCGGAACTCGGCGTAGAGCTGGCTCACCAGGGTCTTGTTATGCGCCATCACTAGCGCCGGGCGCTCCAGGCGGCTGAAGATCTGCGACATCACGAAGGTCTTGCCGGTGCCAGTTGCGCCCAGCAGCGTCTGATGCTTGTAGCCCTTGCCCACGCCCTCGGCCAGCTGCTCGATGGCGCGCGGCTGGTCGCCAGAGGGCTGGTAGGGTGACTCAATGCGAAACGACATGCGCTCTTCCCTCGATTGGATGCGGTTTTGCGGCAGACCTATATTATACAGCAGCACAAGTGTTTTGGGCTGGGTCTTTTGGGGGAGAAGAGCCGATTCACCACCAAGACACCAAGGGGTCAAAGAGACCGTTTTCACCACGAAGACGCGAAGGCACGAAGGGAACAAGGAAAACCGATTTACCACCAAGACACCAAGGCACCAAGGGGGATGGATGGGGGAAATTGCGGCCTGCTTTGCTCATCTAGCGAAGGTGTGCGCGTGAGCCGCTGGCCATGATCCTCACCGTAGCGACGAGGCTGGCATGGGCGAGGATGACTGATTTCTCCCTTTGTGATGCCTTCTATTGCCTCTAGCGCGATAGTTTGTGTGTAGGACAATGGGTACTTGACAAGCCGGGATAGTTCCATTATCATCTCACTCAACAATTTCATACGCGCAAACTCTTATCCAGAGAGGCGGAGGGACCGGCCCTACGAAGCCTCGGCAACCTCCCCTATGTGAACCACAGCAGCAGTGCGGTGCGGAACGTAGCGGGAACGGTGCCAAATCCGGCAGCGCAAGACTGGAAGATGGGAGGCGTACGTGAGACGTAGGCCCCTTCTGCTATCGGCAGCAAGGGGTTTTGTGTCCAACAGTACCGTAGGCTCTCATCATCACGATGAGGGCTTTTTTGATGCCTTCCAGCGCGGCACGTTGCTACCGAGCAGCTCGCTCGGTATGAAGAAGAGGAAAGTTGAGGCGACTTCCATGGCAGAAGACGTGACGTTCACTGGCTTTGAGACGCTGGCCCTGCACGCGGGCCAGGTGGCCGACCCTACCACTGGCGCGCGGGCGGTGCCGATCTACCAGACCACCTCGTACCAGTTCCAAGATACCGAGCACGCCGCGCGGCTGTTTGGCCTGCAGGAGTTCGGCAACATCTACACCCGCATCATGAACCCGACCAACGACGTGCTTGAGCAACGCATCGCCGCGCTTGAGGGCGGCGTGGGCGCGCTGAGCGTCGGCTCGGGGCAGGCGGCATCCACCTTCGCCATCCTGAATATCGCCGAGGCGGGCGACAATGTCATCTCGTCCTCGGATCTCTACGGCGGCACCTACAACCTGTTCCGCCATACCCTGCCCAAGCTGGGCATCAACACGCGCTTTGTCGACGCGCGCGACTTCGAGGGCTTCCGCAGCGCGATCGACGACAAGACCAAGGCGATCTATCTGGAGCTAGTGGGCAACCCCAAGCTGGATATTGTAGATCTGGAGCAGATCGCAGCGATCGCGCACGAGAAGGGCGTGCCGGTGATCGTCGACTCGACCACGGCCACGCCGTACCTGTGCCGCCCGTTCGAGTGGGGCGCGGACATCGTGGTGCACTCGGCCACCAAGTACCTGGGCGGGCACGGCACCTCGATCGGCGGCCTGATCGTGGACAGCGGCAAGTTCGACTGGTCGAATGGCCGCTTCCCCGGCCTGGACACGCCCGACCCCTCGTACCACGGGCTGGTCTACACCCAGGCGTTTGGCAACCTGGCCTACATCCTGAAGGCCCGCGTGCAGCTGCTGCGCGACATCGGCGCGGCGCTCAGCCCGTTCAACGCCTTCCTGCTGCTGCAGGGCATCGAGACGCTGCCGCTGCGCATCGAGCGCCATAGCCAGAACGCCCTGGCGGTGGCCAGCTACCTCAAGGAGCACAGCAAGGTGGCCTGGGTGAACTACCCCGGCCTGCCCGAGCACCCCAGCTACGAGCTGGCGCAGAAGTACTTCCCCAAGGGCCAGTCGGGCATCCTCGGCTTCGGCATCAAGGGCGGGCGCGAGGCGGGCAAGAAGTTCATCGAGAACCTCAAGCTGTTCTCGCACCTGGCGAACATCGGCGACGCCAAGAGCCTAGCCATCCACCCGGCCACCACCACCCACAGCCAGCTGACCCCCGAGGAGCAGGGCCTGACCGGCGTGACCGACGACTACGTGCGCCTGTCGATCGGCCTGGAGACCATCGGCGACATCCTGGCCGATCTGGATCAGGCGCTGGCGGCGGTGTAGGGCGGCGACGCTGGGCGAAGGAACCAAACGATTAGCCGGGCGAGCGAGCCGCGCATGGGCGATGGCTCGCTTTCCCACGTGATGCATATGACCGCAACTGCAGCCGCCCAGCGCCACGAGGGCGTCGGGCTTGTCGAGCGAAAATACGCCACCTGGACCGAGCCGCTGGCCCTAGAGTGCGGGGCCGAGCTTAGCCCGCTGACGCTGGCCTACGAGACCTACGGCACGCTCAGCCCGCAGCGCGACAACGCCATCCTGCTGCTGCACGCGCTCTCGGGCGATGCGCACGCGGCGGGGCGGCACAGCGCCGCCGACCGCAAGCCGGGCTGGTGGGACAGCATGGTGGGGCCGGGGCGCCCATTCGATACCGACAAGTACTATGTGATCTGCTCGAATGTGCTGGGCGGCTGCCAGGGCAGCACCGGGCCATCCAGCATCAACCCGGCCACAGGGCGGCCCTACGGCGCGGCCTTCCCGGTCATTACCATCGGCGACATGGTGCGCGCGCAGGAGCGCCTGGTGGATCTGCTGGGCGTTGAGCGGCTGCTGGCGGTGGCCGGTGGCTCCATGGGCGGCTTCCAGGCGCTGGAGTGGGCCACGGCGCTGCCGCACCGCGTGCGCAGCGTGATCGCGATCGCCACCACCGCGCGCTCGTCGCCGCAGGCCATCGCCTGGAACAGCATCGGGCGGCGGGCGATCATGAGCGACCTGCGCTGGCGGAATGGCAGCTACTATGGGCACGAGGGGCCGGTGGATGGTCTGGCGGTGGCGCGCATGCTGGGGCATGTGACCTACCTCTCCGACCAGGCGTTCGAGGCGAAGTTTGGGCGCGAGTATCAGGATGGCTTTGGGCCGCGCTTCTCGCTCGAGTCGGAGTTTGCGGTGGAGAGCTACCTGGAGTACCAGGGGGCGATGTTCAACACGCGGTTCGATGCGAACTCGTATCTCTACATAACGAAGGCGATCGACTACTGGGATCTGCCCGAGCGGCACGGCTCGCTGGAACACGCGCTGCGGCTGGGGGATGCGCCGCTGCTGCTGATCTCGTTCACGAGCGACTGGCTCTACCCGCCGAGCGACTCGCACGCGATCGCGCACGCCGCCCGCGCTGCTGGTAGGGCGGTCGAGCACCACGTGATTGAGTCGCGCGCGGGGCATGATTCGTTTCTGATCGATGAGGAAGAGCAGCGCCCGCTGATCACGCGGTTTCTGGCGCGGGCGGCGGCAAAAGAATAGCGCGTGCCCTGGCGCAGGTACCACTCTGCGCCCCAGGCACGCGCCCCGGATAAGAGCCCCCAGCGTTGTTCGTCTTGTCCACGCATCCGCAGCAAGGCTACATCTAGGCTTCCTGCGTGGAGGCCCGGCTTCCAGCGCTGATGTTGCCGCCGTGCCAGCTTTTCCACCCAGGCATCGCTCGCAGAAGCACCGAGGCGCAATATGATGCATGCCGTGACGGTGGGAGCTTTGCCTAGCATGCTCATGTTCAGACAGCACAGCATCCAGCTGGTCCCGCACCAGCCCGGCGCTTGCGTATCGGTCTCCTCGCGGCGGGGCCGCCCCGCGACGTTTCACCCGATTTATGGTCGGCTTCTTCTCCTCTAAGATACGCCGCCACTCACCTACTTGTGAGCTATTGCCTTGTTGTGTATGTGCTTCCCAAGATCGGTTGCTTGGGGGCTATGCGCTGATAATAGCACTGCAGCTTGGCGGTATCAACCTCTCTATCGATATTTAACGATTGAAGAGCGATTCTGCGGCGCTGGTTAGAGATCGCGCAGCACGCGGCTGGCCACCGCACGCCCTGAGAGCAGCACCAGCGGGATGCCGCCGCCTGGGTGGGTGCCGCCGCCCACGAAGTAGAGGCCGCCCAGGCCCCTGGCGCGCAGCGGCGGGCGCAGGAACGCGCTAAACGGCGAGTTGGATGCCAGGCCGTAGATGCTGCCGCCCGGCGCATTGTAGCGCGCGGCGAAGTCGTCGGGGGTGAGGATCTGCTCGTAGGCGATGTGCGCACCCAGATCATCCAGCCCCATGCGCTCCAGCTTGGCGATGATGGTATCGCGGTAGCCCTGGGCCTCGCGCAGCCAGCGGGTGCGGCCCGAGGATGGGGCATTGACCAGCACGAACATGTTGGTGTGGCCAGCGGGCGCGTGGGATGGGTCGGCCAGGGCGGTGGCGCAGATGTAGATGGTGGGGTCGGGCGCGGGGACGCGGTGGCGGAACAGCGCCTGGAACTCGGCGGGGTAGTCGGCGGAGAAGAAGATGTTGTGGTGGCGCAGCTGGGGGTAGCGGCGGTCGACGCCCAGCAGCAGCACGAAGCCGCTGGTGGCCAGTTCGTGGCGGGCCAGCCGGGCCGCTGTGCCCGCGCCACCGGGGATGAGCCGCTCGTAGGCGTAGCGCGGGTCGGCGTTCACCACCACCGCGCGCGCGGGGATGCGCTGGCCCATGGCCCGCACGCCCACGGCGCGTCCACCGCGCAGCAGCACCTCATCCACTGGCGCACTGGTGTGGATCTCCACCCCCAGCTCGCGGGCCAGCGCGGCGATGGCCTGCACCAGGGCGTACATGCCGCCGCGCACATACCAGCCGCCCTCGGCTAGCTCGATGTAGGCGATCAGGTTGAAGGTGGCCGGGGCCAGGTAGGGCGAGGATCCGTTGTAGGTGGCGTAGCGGTTGAAGACCTGGCGCAGGTGGGGGCTGGCGAAGAACGAGCGCACCGCCTGATCGACGGTGCGCATGGGGTCGATCTTCCACGTATCGCGCAGCAGCTCGGGGCGCACGAGGTCGCGCAGGCCGTCGAAGGGGTTGAGCAGGAATGGCTCGGCCACGGCGCTATAGATCCGCTCGCCGTAGCGCATGAAGCGCAGCAGCGCCGCGACGTCGCGCGGCTCTAGTCGGCGGATCTCGTCTAGCAGCAGCGGCAGCGACTGGTGCGCGTCAAACTGCGTGCCGTCGGGCCAGCGGTAGCGGCAGGTGATCTCCAGCGGCTCAAGGGTGATATAATCGTCCAGCCGCCTGCCCGCCGCCGCGAAGAGCTGGCGCGCAACCCATGGCATGGTCATCAGCGAGGGGCCGATATCGAAGGTGTAGCCCTCGGCCTGCACCGCGCTGGCCTTGCCGCCGAGCGTGGCATTTTTCTCGAACAGGCGCACATGCCGCCCCGCCAGGGCTAGGTGGATGGCCGCCGCGAGGCCGCCCAGCCCCCCGCCCACAATAATCGTTGGCTCGCTCATCGTGTTCTTTCTTTTTTCAAGCACAGGCTGGTACGAACTATGCACCTTCTTCGACAGCGCGACTTCCAGCTGCGATTGCTGATTGGCATTTTGGTGCTCGCTGGGGCGCTCTACTGCACAAGCTTTTTTCCCTACACGGATGCCATGCAGGACTACGCTGCCGCGTGGGGGCATTGGCACGGCTACTCCTCTAACGATAGCACACCCAAGCTGATGGCACTGTGTTGCTCTGACTTCTATCCCCCCGACCGTATCCCGCAGACCGCCCATCCTCCGCTGGCGACAGTGCTTTTTCTGCCGCTCGCATTGCTTTCGTGGAAGCAGGCCCAGCTGGTATGGCTGCTGCTGAGTTGGCTGATCATGATCTGGGGCTGGCAGGCACTGAAGATACCTCCGCTGTCATGCCTGCTGACCGCGACCTTCTGGCTGGTGGTACTCATCCTTGGCGGGCTTGAGGCGGCGATGTTCGGCCTGGTCGCCTTGTCTCTGCTGTGGAAGGATCGCTCTGAGCTTGGATCAGGGGTGGCAATTGGGCTGGCGGCGGCGCTCAAGCTCTACCCTGTGCTGTTCATCTTTGGGATGTGGGTAGCGGGGCGGCGCAGGGCGGCGGTGGCCGCTGCCGCAGCTGGGGCGCTGGCCACCATGCTCTCCGAGCTGGTGTTGGGTTTGGGCACCACCGCAGGCTGGCTGGCCTACACCCCGCAGAACACGCTGGTGCAGGTGCGCGACATCCGTAACCTCTCGGTGGTGCGCATCCTGTGGACTGTGCTGCCGAGCCTCTCGCCGATGCTTACCTCGCTGGCGGTGATCACGATCTTTATTGCGCTGACGTATGGGGCGATCCGGCGCAGCGAGGGGGTGAGGCCGCTGATCCCCACGATGCTGGCGGGCGCGTCGATCTGCTGGGAGCAGTATCTAGTGCTGCTGGCGCTGAATCCGATAGGGAAAATCGAGCAGATCTGCCTGGCTATCTCGAGCATCATTATCTCACTTGTATGGCTACAGGTCATTCCCAGCGACAATCTTGCCCCAATCGGCTACGGGCCGCTCTTCCTTGTGCTGCTGCTCTCGTGGTATCGTCAGCGCCAGGCCAGCATGGCGGGCGCTGTTGTTGCATCAAAGCTATGATTACTACGCTCTTGCGCCAACCCAGGCGGCTGAATCTGCTGTGCTGCCTGCTTGCTGCGCTGTGGCTCGCCCTGCTCGCGTCGGTCCTGACGTATGATGTCGATGACTTTAAGCAACTGCGCCGAGGCGCGGTTGACCTGATTGAGCAAGGCAACCCCTACGCCAACCGTGAGCTGCTGGTGGAGACCTCGAAGCCTGGGCAGTCGGATGATGGCAATGAGCAGGGCTTCAAGTATACGCCGGTCTTTGCCTACCTGTTCCGCCCGTTTGGCATGGTGAGCCACGCGCTGGGCCAGCGGATCTGGTTTGGGGTGAACCTGCTGGCGCTGGCCGGGCTGATCGCGGCGTGCCTGCAGCTGGCCCCCGCGCAGCTGGCGCGGCGCTACTGGGGCGTGCTGGCGCTGCTGGTGGCGCTGGCCCCGCCCACGCGGCTGAGCCTGCAGCTTGGGCAGACCAGCATCGTGATGGCGCTGCTGCTGGTGGCGGCCTATCTGTTCTGGAATACGCGCTCAGCCTTGAGCGGGATCTTTCTCGCATTGGCTACCATCGTGAAGCTCTACCCCGGGCTGATGGGCGTGTACGCGCTGGTGCGCGGGCCGCGCCGCGTGGCCTGGTGGGCTGTGGCGGCGGGACTGCTGCTGCTGGCGATCTTCCTGCCATTCTACGGCATCGATCACTACCGGATCTTTGCGTCCACGGTGATTACCAGCAGTAATCACCCCTATGGTGCCGAGTTCAACCTCTCGTTTCATGGCTTCTGGACGCGCCTGCTGGTGGCGAACCCCTACTCGCGGCCGCTTTTCGACGCACCTCTGCTGGCTCGCGCGCTGACGATCGTGTGCTCGGGCGGGCTGCTGGCGCTGTGCGCCGATGCCGTGCGCCGCGTGGATGACGAGCGTAAGCGGCTGCCGGAGTACTGCTTGTGGCTGTGTGCCATGCTGCTGCTCTCACCGATCAACGGGTCGTATAACTCGGTGCTGCTGCTGCTGCCGGGGTTGGTGCTGCTGCGCTATGTGGAGCAGACGCGCGACCGCAGCATCCGAGCGTGGCTGGTACTGGGCAGCGCGCTGGCGGTATGGCCTGCGGGTTGGACTGATGGCATGCCACTGCTGTATAACGGGCTGCATATCGGCCTAGGCGTACTGCTGCTCACACCTGGGATCTATGGTATTGTGATCTACTGCGGTGTGCTCTACGCTGTGATCCGCAGGCCGTGGCCAGCTGCCCCCGCCGCCTAGGCATCGGCTGGCTCGAAGGCCAGGTAGACCCGGCTCTCGGTGCTGCCGCGCAGCTTGGCGAATACGTCGAAGAGGCGCTTCTGCCAGCCGTATTTTTTGTCCAGCGCCTGGCTGGCCTGCGCGGCCTCGGCGGCACCCAGGATGCGGCCCTGGGCGGGCACCGGCTGGCCCAGCGGCTCGCCTCGGCGGGTGGCCGGGGCCAGCTGCGCCATGGGGTTGGCCCGCAGCCGCTTGACCTTGCCCGAGCCATCCTGGGTGACGACATAGAGCGTGGCGCCGACCTGGGCGAACCAGACCGGCGTGACCACCGCCGCGCCGCTTTTGCGGTAGGTGGTGAGGTTTACAAACTCGTGGCCCTGAAGGGTGGGGAAAGCCTCGGCCCTGGCTGTCATGGTCGTATCCTCCGACAAACGCAGAAAGCGGCGGCTGGCACACTGCGCAGCCGCCGCTTTCTGTACGCTGTGGGGCGCTATTCGGTTTGCAGCATGTAGCCCATGCTGCGGATGCTCACCAGCATCACGCCGGTGGCCCCGGTGGACTCCAGCTTGTGGCGCAGCCGGGCGATGTGGGGGCGCAGCAGGGCGCGGGCCTCGTCCTCGGGCTGGGCGCGGCCATAGACCGCCTCGGAGAGCACCGAGTAGCTGAGGGCGGTGTCGGGCTGCTGCGAGAGCGCGGTGAGCAGCGAGAACTCGGTGCGGGTGAGCGAGAGGCTATGCCCGCCCAGCGTCACGCCGTGGCGGCGCAGGTCGAGCACCAGCGGCCCCACCTCGATCCGATCCGAGCTGCCGCCAGCGGGCTGCAGATCCAGGCCGCCGCCGCTCTCGATGATCCCGAGCGCGCGGGCGCTCTCGCTGATGCGCTGCAGCAGGTCGGTGCGCTGGATGGATGCGCGGCGGCGGGTCAGGCCGCGCTCAACCCGCTCGCGGATGTCGTGTACCTGGGCGGGCTTGAGCAGGTAGTCGTAGGCACCGTGGCGTAGCGCGGCGATGGCGCTGTTGATCGAGCCGTGGGCGGTGAGCAGGATGACCTCGGTGGCGGGCCAGCGCTGCTTGATCTCTTGCAGCAGCTCGATGCCATCGATGTCGCCGAGCCGCAGGTCGAGCAGCACCATGTCGAACTCCACATCGATAATGTGCTCGCGCGCCTCGGCCCCCGACCCGACCGACTGCACACGGTACCCGCTGGAACGCAACGCGGCCTCTAGCATCATTCGCACTGAGGGTTCATCATCGACTATCAGAATACGAACCGGCTGAGTCATAGACGTACGCTCCTTATGCTTCTACAGGCAGAGTGATCGTGAAGGTGGTTCCCTCTCCCACAGTGCTGGTGACTGAGATCCGCCCCATATGACGCTCGATAATTGCCTTGCTGGTGTAGAGGCCAAGTCCCATCCCGCGCTCTTTGGTGGTGTTGAGCCCATCGAACAGGTGCGGGAGCTGATCGGCGGCGATGCCCACGCCGGTGTCGGCCACGACGATATCGATCACGCTGCCAAGGTTGGCCTCGTCGCGCGTGCGCGTGCTGACCCGCAGCTCGCCGCCGCCCTTCATGGCGTCGATGGCGTTGAGCACCAGGTTGAGCAGCACCTGCTTGATCTGGTCGGCTACGCAGGCGACCTGGGGCAGCGACGGGTCGAGGCTGCGCGCTGCCCGCACGTGGTAGCGCTCCATCTGCTTGCCGGTGAGGAGGAGTACGTTTTCGATCAGTTCGTTGATGTCGACCGGGGCAACCACATCGGCGCGCGGGCGGTAGAGGTCGCGCAGGCGGGCGATCACCTGCACGATCCGCTCGATCTCATCCTCGGCGAGCTGCAGGAACTGGAGGTTGGGCAGGCTTTCGTCGCACTGCTCGAGGAAGAGCGAGAGGAAGCCCTGGATGGCCTGCAGCGGGTTGCCGACCTCGTGGGCGATGCTGGCGGCCAGCTGGCCGATGGCGGCTAGGCGCTCGGCGCGCACCAGCTGGGTCTGCAGCGACACGCGCTCGGTGATGTCCTCCCAGACCTCGACCGCCTGCACGGGGCGCTCGTCGGCGTCGAAGAGCGGGAATCCGCTGACCTCAAGCAGGGTCTGCCCGCCGTCGGCGCGCTGCACCATGCGCCGCGTGTGGGCGGCCTGGCCGCTGAATAGTGTCTTGCTGGCGGGCGAGTCGGGCCAGGCCCCGATGGCGGCGCTGTAGTGCATGCCCACCAGCGCGGCGGGGTCTAGCCCCACCCGATCCGAGATCGCGCGGTTGGCGGCCAGCACGGTGCCGTCGGCATCCAGCAGCACCAGGCCCATGGGGATGCTGTCGATCACGCCCCGTATCAGGTTGCGGCTCACCTGGATCTCGCGCACCCTGGCGCGCTCGGCGATCTCCTCGGCCTGCAGCTGGGCGGCGGCCAGCCGCCGCGCGGCATCCAGCGCCTCGGCGGCCAGCTGGGCGGCGGCCAGCACCTGCTGCGGATCGAATGGGGACTCGGCGGCGAACACGAGGATGGCCGAGCCGAGGTGGCGGCTGCCGTTCATCAGTGGGATGGCCAGGGCGGGCAGGCCATCGACCTGCACCTGCACCGGCTCGGCGCTCGCCCGCGTGCGGCGCAGCAGCGGCGAGATGTCCTTCGAGCGGGCTGGCGGCAGATCGCTCGCGCCGACGGCCAGCAGCAGGCGCGGGCTGCGCCCGGCATTGCCCACCAGCGATATATAGCATGCCTGCCCCCCAACTGCGCGCACAAGCCGCGAGGCTATTTGCTCGGCGCTTGTGTAAAGCGATGTTGTTTCTGGGAGCGGGATGGCGGATTGAGGCGATGTACGCTGTCTCACGGTGATACCTAATAATGCACATCCACTACAGCAGCGTGGTATGATGCCGGTGTTTTTATTGTTGCATTTTGTATACATCTTGTCAAGAGATTGTGCCCGATGTTTGGTCGTACCTATGCAGAAACTATGATCGCGTCTCGGCAATCTTCTTTGCGCTACGAACTATTGGGATTCAGCTGCTCGCCTCCCACCTCACTGGGGTGCGGCGATTTTTATACCGTGTGTAAGGTATATCTGCTCGCTGGCCAAACGGCGTTTGGTGCGTCAAACTATTTGCAGGAGAAAAGACCATGACAGAGGCTACGATTGGGGTGATTGGCGGCAGCGGGCTGTACGCTATGCCGGGGCTGGCCGATGTGGAGCAGGTGGCGCTGCAGACGCCCTTCGGGTCGCCGAGCGACACCTATGTGGTGGGCACGCTGGGCGGGCAGCGCGTGGCCTTCCTGCCGCGCCACGGCTTGGGCCACCGCCTCACGCCCAGCGAGGTGCCCAGCCGCGCCAACATTTTTGGGTTCAAGCAGCTGGGAGTAAAGGCGCTGATCGCGGTGAGCGCGGTGGGCAGCCTGCGCGAGGACTACGCCCCAGGGCAGCTGGTGGTGCCCACCCAGCTCTTCGACCGCACCAAGGGCATCCGCCCGGCCAGCTTCTTTGGCGAGGGCATCGTGGCCCACGTGCCCTTCGACAAGCCCTTCGACCCCGCGCTCTCGGCCATCCTGTTCGAGGCGGCGCAGCGGGCCGGGGCGGCGGTGCACTTCGGCGGCACCTACACCTGCATGGAAGGGCCGCAGTTCTCGACCTTGGCCGAGAGCGAGGAGAACCGCCGCGCTGGGTTCGACCTGGTGGGCATGACGGCCCTGCCCGAGGCCAAGCTGGCCCGCGAGGCCGAGATTCCCTACGCCATGTTTGCCATGGTCACCGACTACGACTGCTGGCACCCCTCGCACGACGCGGTGACGGTGGAGATGGTGGTGGCGACCATGCACAAGAACACCGCCGCCGCCCAGCAGAGCATCGCCCAGGCCATCCCCGCCATTGCGGCTGGCTTCGACAGCCCGGCCTACCACGCCCTGGCCGGGGCGATCATGACTGCGCCCGAGGCCATTCCGGCGGAGCGCAGGCAGGCGCTGGCGCTGCTGGTGGGCAAGTACCTGGGCTAGGCCGCCCTGGCCAGCAGCGTCCGCCGTGGTGCTGCTGGCCTACGCCTCGGGCCGCTCGGCCTGGGGCTGCAGCGGCTCGGGCGCGGTGAACACAGTGGCGTAGTGCAGCAGCCAGTAGATCGCGGCGGGCAGCACCCCGCCCAGCAGTGCGGCCAGCATCCACCAGCGCGGCCCGACCATGTGCGTGGCCAGGCCGCGCTGCTCGCGGGCCGATGCGTCGCGCGACACGCCTGCGGCGAAGGCGATATGCAGCAGGATGGTGGCCACTCCCCAGATGAGTATGATCAGCAGCGTGATGCTATTTGACATGATGGTCCTCGCTCAATCCAGAATCCATAGTAAGGTACGATGTACGAATCGCTCGGTTTCACCCCTGCCCGTCCCAATGCGCCGCGCGCCTGCAATCAGCTGCCAGCGCCCGCCATGAATGATGGTATAATGCCCGCCAGATATGGATAGATGGAGAGCGGCGAATGCCCACGCTGGCAATAGTCATCGTTAACTACAACACCCGCGATCTGCTGCGCGACTGCCTGCGCTCGCTGGATGCCCACCCCATGGCCACGCAGGTGACCACCTGGGTGGTGGATAACGCATCCGCCGATGGCAGCCCCGCCATGGTGGCCTCCGAGTTCCCGCACGTGCGCCTGATCGCCAGCCCCACCAACGGCGGCTACGCCTACGCCAACAACTTGGCCCTGAGCGAGGCCCTGGCCGACCAGGCCAGCCAGCCTGACTATGTGATGCTGCTGAACAGCGACACCGTGGTGCCCGAGGGCGCGGTCGACGCGCTGGTGGGCTATATGCAGCAGCACCCCGCCGTGGGCGCGTGCGGCCCCAAGCTGCTGCTGGCCAGCGGCAAGCTTGATCTGGCCTGCCGCCGCTCGTTCCCATCGCCAGCGGCCTTCGTGTACCACGCGGTTGGCCTCTCGAAGCTCTTCCCCTCCAGCCCGCGCTTTGGGGCCTACAACATGACCTACGCCGACATCGACCAGGAGCTAGAGGTGGATGCGGTGGTGGGCGCGTGCATGCTGGTGCGCACCGCCGCTGTGCGCGATGCCGGGCTGCTGGATGAGGCGTTCTTCATGTACGGTGAGGATCTGGACTGGGCCTACCGCATCAAGCAGTACGGCTGGAAGATCATGTATGTGCCTGCGGCGGTGGTGCACCACTACAAGCGGGCGTCGAGCAGCCAACGCCCCATCCCATCCATCCGCGCCTTCTACGATGCGATGCGTATTTTTCACCGCAAGCACTATGCGGCCACCACGCCCGCGCCGGTCAACTGGATTATTGAAGCTGGCATCACACTGAAGGAGGCGTGGAGCCTTGGCAGTAACCTCCTCCGCCCCGCCGCAGCCCGCCGTGTCGGCTAGGCGGGTGCCGCTCTGGGTGCGGCGTATGGCGCTGCTGGCTGCGGCTGTGGGCTGCGACACGCTGGCGGTAAATGCGGCCCTGATCGGTGCCTACAGCTGGCGCTACAGTGTGGGCGATCTGAACGATCTCACCTTCCCAGATGACCCGCTGACCATCCCGCTGTTCCTGGTGCTGATCAATGTGGTGTTCATGGCCACCTTCATCGGCACCGGGCTGTATGTGCTGCGGCGCGGCGTCTCGCGCGTGGATGAGATGTTTAAGGTGGTGGTGGCGCTGTCGCTGGGCATGTTTGGCGCGCTGGTGGTCAACTCGTTCCTCACCGCGCCAGTGCCGCTCACCCCGGCGCTGATCGCGATCTGCTGGGGCAGCGCGGTGCTGGCCACGGTGCTGCTGCGGCTGTTCTACCGCACCCTGCTCTACGCCCTGCGGCGGCGCGGCTTCGACTCGCGGCGCGTGGTGATCGTGGGCGCGCGCGAGCCTGGCCAGGTGATCGCCGAGACGATCGCCCGCTCGCCCGAGCTGGGCTACCACGTGCAGGGCTTTGTCTCCAACAGCGCCGAGGTCGGCTCGCTGGTGCACGGCATCCCCGTGCTGGGCCGCCCCGATGTGCTGGGCGAGGTCATCCGCGACGCCCAGGCTGACGAAGTGATTATCGCGCTGTCGGGCCGCTCATCCGCCGAGGTGATGGATATTGTGGCGCTAGCCGAGGACGAGGCGGTGGAGATCAAGATCTACCCCGACGCCTTCCAGCTGATCATCAACCCCGAGGTGACGGTGGGCGACCTGAGCGGCCTGCCGCTGCTGCCGGTGAAGAACGTGGCGCTCGACAACCCGATCAACCGGGCTATGAAGCGCGCGCTCGACATCGTGTTCTCCAGCGTGGTGCTGCTGCTGCTCTCGCCGGTGATGGTGCTGATCGCGCTGCTGGTGCGGCTGGAGTCGCGCGGGCCGGTGTTTTTCATCCAGGAGCGCGTGGGGCTGGATGGCAAACCCTTCCCGACCATCAAGTTCCGCACCATGCGCTCCGATGCGCCGCAGATCAGCAACTGGACGGTGGAGAACGACCCGCGCATCACCACCATCGGGCGCTTCCTGCGCCGCTACTCGCTGGATGAGCTGCCGCAGTTCATCAACGTGCTGCGCGGCGAGATGAGCGTGGTGGGGCCGCGCCCCGAGCAGCCGCGCTGGGTCGAGGAGTTCAGCCGCAGCATCCCGCGCTATGTGCGCCGCCACCGCCAGAAGGCCGGCATCACCGGCTGGGCCCAGGTGAACGGCCTGCGCGGCGACACCAGCATCGAGGAGCGCACGCGCTACGACCTCTACTATGTGGAGAACTGGTCGCTGCTGTTTGACATCAAGATTATCATAAAGACGGCGGTGGGCGTCTTTACCGGAAAAGTCAGCGGGTACTGATCGCTTCCCAATGCGGGTTTGAATAGAGTGCGAGGAGCACGCATGGCAGAACTATATCATCTGACGATCGCCGAGGCGCGAACGCTGCTGGATACGGGCAAGGTCTCCTCCGAGGAGCTGACGACGGCATTTCTGTCGCGCATCGAGGCGGTGGAGCCGAGCATCCGCGCCTTCCTCCAGGTCACAGGCGATCAGGCGCTGGCCCAGGCCAAAGCCGCCGACGCCGAGCGCATGGCGGGCGCGGCGGTCGCGCCGCTGCACGGCATCCCCCTGGGCATCAAGGATGTGATCTCGACCAAGGGCGTCACCACCACCTGCGGCTCGAAGATCCTGGAGAACTATGTGCCGCCCTTCAACGCCACCGTGATGGAGCGGCTGAATGCGGCGGGCGCGGTGATGCTGGGCAAGCTGAACTGCGACGAGTTCGCGATGGGCTCCTCGACCGAGAACAGCGCCTTCGGCGTGACGCGCAACCCCTGGGACACCGAGCGCGTGCCCGGCGGCTCGTCGGGCGGCTCGGCGGCGGCGCTGGCGGCGGGCGAGGCCATGGGCACCCTGGGCACCGACACCGGCGGCAGCGTGCGCCAGCCCGCCGCGCTGTGCGGCATCACCGGCCTGAAGCCCACCTATGGCCGCGTCTCGCGCTTCGGCCTGGTGGCCTACGGCTCCTCGCTCGATCAGATCGGCCCTATGGCCCAGACCGCCCGCGACTGCGCCATCCTGCTGCAGGCCACGGCGGGCCACGACGAGCGCGACGCCACCACCGCCCAGGTGGCCGTGCCCGACTACCTGGCGGGCCTGACAGGTGATGTGCGGGGCCTGCGCATCGGTGTGCCCAAGGAGTACTTTGTCGAGGGCATGCAGCCGGGGGTGGAGTCCACCGTGCGCGCCGCGATCGAGGCGCTGCGCGAGCGCGGTGCCGAGGTGGTGGAGGTCTCGCTGCCGCACACATCCTACGCGTTGCCGGTCTACTACATCATCGCGCCAGCCGAGGCCAGCGCCAACCTGGCCCGCTTCGATGCCGTGCGCTACGGCCTGCACGAGGAGGGCGCGGACTACTGGCAGACCCTGGCGCAGTCGCGCGGCGCGGGCTTCGGGCCCGAGGTGCGGCGGCGCATCATGCTGGGTACCTACGCGCTCTCGGCGGGCTATTACGATGCCTACTACAAGCGTGCCCAGCAGGTGCGCACGCTCATCCGCCGCGATTTCATGCAGGCCTTCGAGCAGGTGGATGTGATCGCCACGCCCACCTCGCCCTCGGTGGCTTTCAAGATCGGCGAGAACACCGACGACCCGCTGGCGATGTACCTGGAGGATGTCTGCACGCTGCCGGTGAGCCTGGCTGGCCTGCCCGGCCTGGCGGTGCCCTGCGGCTTCTCCGACGGGCTGCCGGTGGGCATCCAGCTGGTCGGCAAGCCCTTCGACGAGGCCACGCTGTTCCGCGTGGGCGACGCCTACCAGCAGATCACCGACTGGCACACCCGCCGCCCGCAGCTCTAAGGTGCGGCGCGCGGCCCAGACAAGCGGCGCGGGGAGCGAATCCCCCGCGCCGCTTGTTGCGCCTACCCTTCGGCGGCGAGCTGCTGCACGATCGCCAGCGCCTCATCCACGTGCTTGCCGAAGTTGAACATCGAGTTGAAGATGTGCCGCACCACGCCCCGGCGGTCGATCACATACGTCACCCGCCCCGGCATCACCCCGAACAGCGCGGGCACACCGTAGAGCCTGCGCACCGCGCCGCCTGCATCGCTCAGCAGCACAAAGGGCAGCCGGTGCTTGTCGGCAAAGGCCTGGTGCGAGTCGCTGGTGTCGGTGCTGATGCCCACCACCTCGGCCCCGGCATCCTGGAACACCGCGTAGCTGTCGCGGAAGGCGCAGGCCTCGGCGGTGCAGCCCGAGGTGTTGTCCTTCGGGTAGAAGTACAGCACCACCACGCGCTGCCCCAGCAGCGCGCTCAGCGCCACCGGCTCGCCCGACTGATTGGGCAGCGTAAAATCTGGTGCGCGGTCGCCAACCTTCACTGGCCCCTCGGCCACCTTCCCGATGATCTCGTTCGCAGACATAGCTCCCCCAGCCGATTTCAAAGGGTTCTCTACGCTCGTTGCGCTTTAAGCTCACCATTATACTCCGCTTTGCGGCGGCGCTTTTTTACCACGGGGCTTCTTTACCACGAAGACGCGAAGGTGCGAAGATTTTTTACCACCAAGACACCAAGACACCAAGATTCGGCAGAATGGTTTTGCAATAAAACCATGCTAGCTACGAGCTAGCGAGGGGTTCACCGAGGAAAGAGGGGGCCGTGCTCCGCCCGGAGCACGGCCCTGCCGCCAGCTAGCCTAGCCGCGCGCGCAGCCAGCCCACCACCGCATCCAGGCTGGCCGCGCTCACCTCGTGGCCCATGGGGAACTCGTGGTAGGCCAGGTCGACCGGCAGCGCCGCGAACACCTCGCGGCTCTGGCGACCGTGGCGGATGGGCAGCACATCGTCGTACACACCGTGCACGATCAGCACCGGCCTGTGGGCCAGCGCCGCCGGGTCGGCGGGGGCCATGTCGGGGGTGGCGCTGCCGCTCATCAGCGCCGCCCCGGCTAGCATGTCGGGGCGGGCCAGCAGCGTGGCCGCGCTCATGATCGCGCCCTGGCTGAAGCCCAGCAGGTACACCGGCCCGCCCTGGGGCTGGTAGGCGGCCTGGGCCTCGGCCACCAGCTGGATGACCCGCTGGCGCGCGGCCTGCACATCCTCGGCGCTGAAGCGCACGCCGTCCTCGCGCCAGTCGAGCGGGAACCAGGCGTAGGCACCCTGCCCCAGCGCGATCGGGGCGCGCACCGATACCACGGTGTAGCGCGGGTCGATGTAGGGCGCGAGGCCGAACAGGTCGCGCTCGTTGGAGCCGTAGCCGTGCAGCAGGATGAGCAGCGGCGCGGCCTGGCTGGGCTGGGCCGCGCGGGCGAGGTGAAAGAGCGAGAGCTGTGGCTGTGTCATGGGTTCTCTTCTATTGCTAGGGTTACTCCAGCGGCAGCCGCAGCGCCACGGCGTAGTCGCCGTAGCCGCAGCGGCGGTAGAGCGCCTGGGCGTCGTCGTTGTCGTCGCCGGTGAGGATCACCACCTCGGCTGCGCCGCGCTGGCGGGCCAGGGCGTGGGCGGCCCGCAGCAGCGCCGTGCCCACGCCCCGGCGGCGCTGGCTCGGTTCCACAAACAGGTCGCTCACCTCGGCGTAGGGCGTATCGTCGGACATAAACGGCACCACGCGCAGGCACACGAAGCCCGCAGGCTGGCCGTCGTGCTCGGCCAGCAGCGTGGTCTCCACGCCCGCGCAGGCCCGCAGCCGCGCCGCCATCTGCTCGGGCGCGATGGTGATGGCGCGGTAGTCGGCGTTGAACACCTCGAACATGCGGGCCAGCGTGGCGCTGTCGGCCTCGGTGGCCTCGCGTATCGCGATCTCGCTCATTGTGTGCGCTCCTCTCGCAGCACCGCGCCCTCGCGGGCGGGCAGATCGAGCCGCACCAGCGTGCCCGCCACCTCCGCGCTCGCCGCGCCGTAGAGCGGCGCGAGCGCCGCGCCCTCGGCCAGCAGCCCGAGGGTGGGGATGGCCACGTTGCGTGGCTCCTCGGCGGCGTTCACCGCCACCAGCACGCGCTCTGCGCCATCCTCGCGCAGGAAGGCGTAGACCGCATCGTCGGCGTAGAGCTGGTGGTAGCGGCCCGTGCGCAGCGCCGGGTGGGCGTGGCGCATGGCGATCAGGTGCTGGTGGAAGGCCAGCATGTCGCCATCCCAGGCATCAGGTTCATCCCAGGGCATGGTGCGGCGCGAGTCGGGGTCGAGATCGCCAGCTAGGCCGATCTCGTCGCCGTAGAAGATCGAGGGCGCGCCGGGGTAGGTCAGCAGCAGCAGCGTGGCCAGGCGCACCGTGGCCCTGTCGCCCCCGGCGATGTTCAGCAGGCGCGCGGTGTCGTGGCTGTCCAGCAGGTTCAGCTGGGTCTGCTGGATCTCCCAGTCGTAGAGGCCGAGCAGCCAGGCGATATGCTCGGCGTATTGCGCGGCAGATTTGGGCGGCATGGTCTCGTAGCTCCGGCCCTCCACATTGGCGGGCACCACGCGCGGCCCAGCGGTGTAGGCGATAGTCGCGCCGGTGAACAGGTAGTTCATCACGCCGTCGAACTGGTCGCCCTGGAGCCACTGGCGCGAGACGCCCCAGACCTCGCCCACGATGTAGGCCTCGGGGTTCAGCCGCTTCACGCGCTGGCGGAACTCCTGCCAGAAGCCCGGTGTGCTGATCTCGAAGGGCACATCCAGCCGCCAGCCGTCGATGCCGAACGCGATCCAGTACTCGGCCACCTGCATGATGAACTCGCGCACCTGGGGGTTGTCGGTGTTGAACTTGGGCAGGGCGCGGTTGCCCACCCAGCCCACATAGTTGGCTGGCTGCGCCCCATCGTAGGCGCTCAGCGGCCAGCCCTCGACAAAGAACCAGTCGAGGTAGGGCGAGTGCGGGCCGTGCTCTAGGATGTCGTTAAACTGAAAGAAGCCCCGGCTGGCGTGGTTGAACACCCCATCCAGCACCACGCGGATGCCGCGCTGGTGGCATTCATCCAGCAGGATGCGCAGGGCCTCGTTCCCGCCCAGCAGCGGGTCGATCTTGTAGTAGTCGTGGGTGTGGTAGCGGTGGTTGGATGCCGACTGGAACACCGGCGTGAAGTAGATGGCGTCGCAGCCCAGGGCCTGGATGTGATCGAGGTGCTCGACTACGCCCAGCAGGTCGCCGCCCTTGTAGCCCTCGTTGGTGGGCAGGCTCTCCCAGGGCTGCAGGTTGTTCGGCTTGGGCACCCGCTCGCTCATCGCAAAGCGGTCGGGGAAGATCTGGTAGAACACGGCGTGCTTCACCCAGTCGGGGGTGTGAATGTTCTGCTCGCTGCTCATCTGGCTGCCTCGCTCCTCTGTGTCTCGCGCGAATGCTGCCCCAGGCCTAGCAAGAACAGCGCCAGCTAGCGCCCGCCCAGCCAGGCCTGCTCAAAATCGTTGCCCACCAGCAGTACGATGTCCACGCCCTCGGCCTCGGGCGGGTCGCCGGGGCCGGGGGTGTCGACCACGGCGCTGGCAGGCAGCCCCAGCGCGGCGGCCAGCCGCTGGGCCACCTCGGGCCGCCCGGCGAAGTCGATCAGGCGCGAGGTGTCGCTGGTGGTGATGGCGTTGTCGGGGTTCAGCATCTGGAAGCCCTGGGCGCGCAGGCTCTCGGTGATCTTGGTGGCCACGCCGTCGGTGTTGCTGGCGTTCAGCACCTGGATGCGGGCCGCCGCGCCGCCCGCCGCGCCCGCCGCGCCCTGCCAGCGGGCCACCAGCGCCTCGACATCGGCCTGGTTCCAGTAGAGATCCGAGCCGTCCATGGTCAGCTGGGCGTCGTCGGGGTTCAGGCTGAGCTGCACGATGTGGTCGGGGCTGATCTCGCGGGCCAGCGCGGCCAGCGACGTGAGCGTGGCCGGGTCGCTCAGGGGCAGGGTGGTGCGCACGTTGGCGCTCAGCACATCCAGCCACTTGCTGATCGCGCTGGCGTTCTCGACCAGGCCGCGCGCCTTGATCTGCTGGAGGATGGCGCGCAGCACCATCTGCTGGCGCTTGGCGCGGCCAAAGTCGTCGCTGGAGTGGCGCGAGCGGGCGAAGGTCAGCGCGGTCGCGCCATCCATCACCTGCAGACCGGCGGGCATATAGATGCGCTGCACGCCGTAGTCGTCGGTGGGGTACTCGGCATCCAGCAGGGGCTGCTGAAGGTCGATCGGCACGCCGCCGATCGCATCCACCAGCTGCGCGAACCCGCTGAAGTCGACCTGGGCCACATAGTCGATCTTCACGCCCAGGAACTGCTCCACCGTCTCGGCGGCCAGTGCGCCGCCGCCAGCGTCGGGCGCGGTGCCGCGCCCGTAGATCTGCTCGGCGTTGTTGTAGCCGGTGGCGAAGGCCGTGTTGATCTTGGCCTGGCCCACGTTGGGCACCTGCACAATCGTGTCGCGCGGGATGGAGAGCATGGCGGCGGTCTTCTGCTGCGGGTCCACGTGCACCGCGATCAGCGTGTCGCTGCGCACGCCCTCCTCGGGGTTGGTGCGCCGATCGACGCCCACCAGCAGGATGTTGAAGGGCGCGCCGAGCGAGCCTGCGGCGGGGGCGGCAGCGCCGGGCACGGCGGGCACCGCGCTCAGGCCGGATGGGGCCACGGTGGCGCGGCGCGGGTCATCCTGCTGGATGCGGCCCATGGCGGCGTTGATGCCCGCGATGATGCTGACCATCAGCACGATGGCCACGATCCCCACCACGCCCACCGCAAGCCCGATGGGAAAGACCCGCTTTTTGGCTGCGCGTTTGGCGGCGATCCGCGCGCGGGCGGTGTCCTCGCGCGGCTGGGGCTGGCGGCGGCGTGGTGCTGTTGGCAAGGCGGGCCTCTCACTCTGCTTGAACGGCGGCTGGGCTAGGGGCGATTATACCAGCGGCGGCCATGCCTATCAAGGCTACGCCCGGCCTGAGCTTTCCTGAACCATCCTGAGCAAAATACGACTTTCGGCGTAGCCAAGGGGGTTGACATAGAGCCGGGTACCATGATAGAGTAACCAGCGGATAGAAAGCCGATTGGAGTGAGCAGAACGATGATCTACGCGATATGCAGCACAGCACAAGATTGGGCGCGGGCCGGCAGCCACAGCTTGCCGCAGCTCAGCCTCGGCCTGCCTGCATACGCGAAGCCAACATGACTCGGACCGCACTGCGATGCGTTTTGCCGCTGCGCCGAGCTGGGGTTGCCCCGATCGACGCAGCGGTTTTTTGTTGCCGCGCGCCCAGCCCCAGCCCCTGGCACCTGAAAAGCTCTGAGGGGTGACATCGTGACAGAAGTCCTCGTGCTCAACGCCAGCTACGAGCCGCTGCGGCTCATTCCGGTTCGCCGCGCTATCCTGCTGCTGCTGCAGCAAAAGGCCGAGCTGATCGAGGCCGCCGAGCAGCGCCTGCGATCGCAGGGGGCCAGCTTCGCGCTGCCGGTGGTGGTGCGCCTGCTGCGCTACATCGCGCTGCCCCGCATCCAGAAGCTGGCCTGCACCCGCCGCGCTGTGCTGGCCCGCGACCGCGAGACCTGCCAGTACTGCGGCGCGCAGCCGGGCCGCGCCCAGCTGACCATCGACCACGTGGTGCCGCGCGCGCAGGGCGGGGCCACCACATGGGAGAACGTGGTGACGGCCTGCTCGGCCTGCAACCACCGCAAGGCCAACCGCACGCCCGATCAGGCCAGCATGGCCCTGCGCAGCCTGCCGCGCGAGCCGCGCTACGCCGCCTTTGCCCTGCTGGGCACGATCGAGCAGCACAGCACCTGGCGGAAGTACACCTATGGCCTGTAGCCCCATGCGCTAGCCCCTCTTCTGGCCGGTGGCGCAATGGTGAGCGCAGGTGTCTTATACACACCCGGCTGCGGGTTCGAGTCCCGCCCGGCCAACTACCCACCCTGTCGGTACAACCTACGGCGGCAGCCTGGGGTCACGCGCCCCTGGCTGGCCGCGCTATGCCAAACGCTACCTGGGCGTCGTGCAGCGGTAGTACGCCGCGCCTTGCCGCGCGGGGCTGGTTCAAGCCCAGCCGCCCAGACCAATAGATAGCTCACTACCAGCGCAGAGCGCCACCGAGCCATTGGGTGTCGGTGCCCGCATGCCACAGTGCCCTTTTGCTTTCTCCATCACGCCTGGAAAGGAGGCCGACCTTGGATATGCTCACCCGTATCAGAGCGAACACCGATCTCGTGATCGCGCAGCTTGGGCCGCAGAGCGGAATCCCAGGGTTTGGCCGCAACCGCGAGTCGCTTGCGTTCGTCGAGCAGTTCATCGAGCGCACGCGCTCGTGTGGGCTGGGCAGCGTGGCCCGCGAGAACATGGCTGCGGTGTTCGGCTGCTTCCTCGGCGAGTGCGTGATCGCGGCCTACGGCGGCGAGTGGGAGGAGTACGAGGGCACGTGGTGTGTGCGGTTCGCCAATGGCACCATGGCCTTCCCGTTCGCCAAGGTCTGCAAGCTGGTTGAAAATGGCCTAGAGGGAGGCGATAGCATTGTCTCGTTCTACCGTGTCGTGCCGTTCATCCTCACCCGGTAGCCCTGCTGGAGCGCGCCCGGCGGCCCATGGTCGCCGGGCGCATCGTGCAAAAAGCCTGCCTTCTTCCCTTCGTGCCTTCGCGTCTTCGCGGTATTCGTTCGCTTTTGTCCGCTTGGGGTTTGGTGGGAAAAGAAGCTCCTGGCAAGATCCGCACAAACTTGCGGGATGCCGCGCTCCGTGGTATCATCCCACACGCCCTACGCTGAACGTGGGCGGGCTGTTGTTTCGAGCCAACAGTGTTTCGAAGGGAGCTCTGCTCCAATACAGGATATGCGGCGGGCCGCAGATGCCTGTGGGCGGGCACCCACCTGCTTCTGCAGGTTCGAAACAAACCCGTTCACGGCAGTGTTAGGGTATTTCTTTTTCTTCTACCCGTAGCGCCGCCTATGATCACGCTTCTCCATGGCCCCGACGAGCTGAGCCGCAGCGAGGCGCTCGCCGCCATCAAGGCGCAGTTCCCCGCCGACCTAGCCGACCTCAACACCACCACGCTCGAAGGCAAGAAGCTGAAGAGCGAGTCGCTGATCGCCGCCTGCGAGGCCTACCCCTTCCTGGCCGAGAAACGCCTGGTGATCGTGAACGACCTGCTGAAGAATCAGAAGGCAGGTTCGGAGCGCGATCAGACCAAGGCGTTCTTTGAGCGCTTCCCCGCCACCTGCGACCTGGTGCTGGTGGAGAGCGACGATGTGGACAAGCGCAACGCGCTGTTCACCTGGCTGAAGAAGCAGGCCGAGAAGCGCGCCGCCCACGTGCGCGAGTTCCCGCTGCGCGAGGGTGCCGAGCTGCAGCGCTGGGTGGCCGAGCGCGCCCAGGCGCTGGGCGTGCAGATCGAGCCGCGCGCGGTGGCCAAGCTGATCGAGTACATCGGCGGCGAGAGCAGGCCGCTGGCCAACGAGCTGGCCAAGCTGGCCGCCTATGTGGGCGGCGGCGGCAGGATCGGCGCTGCCGAGGTGGAGCGCATGGTGGCCGATGGGCAGGAGCAGAACCTGTTCGCCTTTGTGGACGAGCTGAGCTTCCGCCGCCGCAGCGCCCTGGCCAGCCTGCGCCACCTGCTGAACGACGGGCAGGCCGCGCAGTACATCCTGTTCATGGTGGCGCGGCAGGTGCGCATCCTGGTGAACGTGAAGGACGCCGCCAACCGCCGCATGCGCCCCGACGAGGTCGCCTCGCAGCTGAAGATGCAGCCCTTTGTGGTGCGCAAGGCTATGGACCAGGTGCGTGGCTTCACCGACGCCGAGCTGCGCGCCCTGCACGACCGCGTGCTGGAGCTGGACCAGGCCACTAAGACCGGGCGCATGGAGGCCGAGACTGGGCTAGAGCTGCTGGTGGCCGAGATCTGCCGCTAGGTTTTTGGGCAAACAAAAAAGGCCGCTTGACGGCCTTCTTGTCCATCGTATAGGGCTGGGCCTACGCCGCGTTGGCGGTGTTGGCCTTCACCTGCTTGGCGACCAGCCGCGACTTGCGGCGGGCGGCGTTGTTGCGGTGGATGATACCCTTCGTCGCGGCCTTGTCCAGCAGGCTGATGGCGGCGCGGACCGCGTCATCGTTGGCCTTGCCAGAGAAGATCAGGGTCTCGGCCTTCTTGATAGCCGTCTTGACCTGCGAGCGATAGGCCAGGTTGCGAACGCGCTTGCGCTCATCCGAGCGAATGCGCTTCTGGGCTGATTTGGTGTTCGCCAAAGTGACGATCCTCCCCTATAATGAGCGCCATTACAAATAGTTTTCTAAAACCAAAGAGCGGCGCTATGCGCCGATGTGTGATTATAGCAGAAAGCATATAGCTGCGCAAATGGCCCCTTCACCTTCCTCCTCGGCGGCATCCGCCGCAGCCCGCGCAACCATGCTGAACACGCTGATTGTTGCTGCTGGCTACTTTCTCAGCCGTGTGCTCGGCATTATCCGCGATATTATTATCAACGCGCAGTTTGGCACGATCTGGCAGATGGACGCCTACCAGGCCGCCTTTCAGATCCCCGATCTGCTCTATATTGTGATCATGGGCGGCGCGCTCGGCTCGTCGTTCATCCCGGTGTTTAGCGGCTTCTTGGGCGGCGAGCGCAGCGACGACGCCTGGCGGCTGGCCAACGGCGTGCTGAATGTGGCGCTGGTGGTGATGGTGGGCATCGCCGCGCTGGTGGCCTGGCAGTCCGAATGGTGCATCCGCCTGATCTACCACGGCTTCTCGCCCGAGAAGTACGCGCTGGCCGCGTCGCTGCTGCGCCTGCTGCTCATCCAGCCGGTGCTGCTAGGCATCGGCGGGCTGGCCAAGGCCACGCTGGAGTCCTTCGACCGCTTCTCGGTGCCCGCGCTCGGCTCGAACCTGTACAACGTGGGCATCATCCTGGGGGCGCTGCTGTTCGCGCCATTCTGGGGCGTCTACGGCCTGGCGGCGGGCGTGATCGTGGGCGCGGTGCTGTTTCTGGCCGTGCAGGTGCCCTCGCTGGTGCGGCTGGGCTACCGCTACGCGCCCAACTTCGATCTGCGCACCCCCGGCCTGCTGCGGATCGGCGCGCTGATGGGGCCTCGGCTGTTCGGCCAGTCGGCGTGGCAGGTGGGCCTGATCATCTCGTCGGGCATTGCCGGGTCGCTGGGTGATGGGGCGGTGCGCGCCAACGCCATCGCGCTGCAGCTGATGATGCTGCCCCACGGCCTGCTGGCGCTGAGCCTGGGCACTGTGATCTTCCCGCGCATGGCCCGCGCCCACTCGGCGGGCGACAGCGCCGCGCTGCGCCGCGAGTCGGTGGGGGCTATGCGCAGCGTGCTCTTCCCGGTGCTGCCCACGGCGATCATCTTGGGTGTGCTGGCGGTGCCGGTTATCCGCCTGCTGTTCGAGCGGCTGCGCTTCGACGCCGCATCCACCGCGCTGACCGCGCAGGCGCTGCAGTGCTACGCGGTGGGGCTGGCCGCCTTCGCCGTGGCCGAGATCGTGGTGCGCACCTACTACGCCATGCAGGACACGCTGACGCCGGTGCTGGTGGGCATCGCCACCGTGGCGCTGAATGTGGCGCTGGCCTGGCTGCTTGTGGGGCGAGGCATGGGCATCGCGGGCGTAGGGCTGGCCTTTAGCATCGCGTCGATCGCCGAGGCGCTGCTGCTGCTGGTCATCCTCTGGCGGCGCTGGGGCACGCTGGATGGCCTCTGGCAGGCCCTAGGAGCGATGCTGCTGCTCAGCGCGGTGTTTGGGGCGGTGCTGCTGGGGCTGCGCTGGCTGTCGGCCCCGCTGCTGCCCTCCATACTGTTGGGCGGCGCGTACCAGTGGCCCTGGGGCTTTGTGCCGCTGGCTGCGTGGTCGGCGCTGGCGGCGGTGCTGGCGGGCGCGTGCTACATGGGGCTGGCGCTGCTGCTGCGGCTGCCCGAGGCGGGCGCGCTGCTGGCCCGCGTGCGGCGGCTGGTGCGCCGCTAGTCCGGGCGAAAAGCAAGGCCGCCGCATCCCAGCGATGCGGCGGCCTTTATGTTGCCGCTAGGCGATCCGCGCGATGGCCTCGGCCACCACCACACAGTCGCGGCCCTGCGCCTTGGCGGTGTACAGCGCGTCGTCGGTGGCCTGCAGCAGCTGCTCCACCGCGCTGGCGTGCTCGGGGTAGGCCGCGATGCCGATCGAGACGGTGACCTTGCCCAGCGGGTAGCCGCCGTGCGACACATGCAGATCGTGCATGCCTCGGCGGATGTCCTCGGCGCGGCGGCGCAGGTCGTCGGCGCTGGCGTTGGGGATGATCAGCAGGAACTCCTCGCCGCCGTAGCGGCAGGCGATATCCTCGGCGCGGATGCTGTGCAGGATGTACTCGCCCACCTCGCGCAGCAGCGTGTCGCCTGCGGCGTGGCCGAAGGTGTCGTTGACGCGCTTGAAGTAGTCGATATCGACCATCATCAGGCCCAGCATACCGCGGGTGCGCTCGGCCCTGCGCAGCTCGCGCTCAAGCGACTCGACCATATGGCGACGGTTGAACAGGCCGGTGAGCGAGTCGCGCACGGCGTCGGCGCGCAGCTCCTCGTTCAGCATCTGGTTGGCGATCGCCAGGGCCAGGTGCTCGCCCACGGTGATGGCCAGCTGCTGCTGGGGGGCAGAGAGCGCGGCGTGCCCGCCGTCGCGCGTGCTGGGCGCGCTCAGCTCCAGCAGGCCGATGACATGCCCCTGGTTGAGCAGCGGCACGCAGATGGTGCTGTTGGGCGTGTGGGTGGCGCAGCTAGCGCAGGCCAGATCGGCGCTGTAGACCTGCGGGCGCTTGCGCTCGATGGCCTTGCAGCCGCTGCAGGGCTGGCGCTGCGCGGGCGTGCTGCCGCCCCATAGCATCATCAGGCCGAGCGAGGAAGATTGGCCATGGCAGAGGTAGAGGGCCCCCGAGGAGCCAGGGAACAGCTGCTCGGCGAAGCGCGCCGCCACGTGGCACGACTCCACCACATTCTGGCTCGACTGGAGCATCTCGCTCATCTGGCTGAGCGTGGTCAGCTCGCCGGTGCGCTGCTCCAGATCGCGCACCGAGCGGGCCAGCTTGGCGTTGGCGGTGTAGAGCGCCTGCTCGATGTGCTTCTGGTGGGTCACATCGGTGATTACGCCGTCGTACCAGCAGATCTGGCCGCTGGCGTCGAAGGCGGGGCGATTCTGATCGCAGATCCAGCGGATGGAGCCGTCGGCGTGGAAGATGCGGTACTCCAGCGAGAGCGGCAGCGCGCCGCTGCGCTGGGCCGAGAGCGCCGCGCTGACAAAGGCGCGGTCCTCGGGGTGGATGAGGTCGAAGAGCTCGCGGCCCTCTTTCACGAACTCCTGCGCCGAGTAGCCGGTGATCCCCTCCACCGCCGCGCTGATGAACATCTCCGACCAGTTGCTGGCCCGCGCGCGGTAGATCGCGCTGGGCACATTGGCCACCAGCGAGCGGAATCGGGCCTCGGATCGCGTGGTCTCCTCGATCAGGCGGGCGTTGGCGATGCCTAGCGAGGCGCAGCTGAGCAGCAGCTGCACCAGCTCAAACTCGATCTCGGTGAACACTCGGGTGTTTAGCCGGGTGACAAAGAACACGCCGAGCGTCAGATCGCGGGCGCGCACGGGGCATGCGATCATGTGCTCGATCGCGGGGCGCTCGCCGGGGGCGTAGAGGCTGCGCGGGTCGTGCTGGGCGTGGTTGACCAGCTGGCTGTGGCCGCTGGCCACGGCGTGGCCGATGATGCCCTTGCCCAGCGGGATGTTCCAAGTGTTGGTGGCGGGGTGCGGCAGGTCTTGGCCCGCCATGGCGTATGGCTCCAGCACGCCAGCCTCGCTGTTCAGCCAGTAGAGGCCAAAGGCGTCGATGGGCACCAGGCTGCGCAGGGCATACTCGGCCTGCTGGAACACAGCGTCGATGGTGGTCGGCTCAAGCATGGCCTGCGAGAGCTGCCAGATCTCGAAGCGCTCGCGCGAGCGCTGGAAGCTGGCCAGCTCGTCTTGGCGCATCAGTTCGTCGTGCGACTGCTGGAGGGCGTGGTAGCGGCGCTCGATCTGGGCGAGCTGGTGCTGATTATAGCGGTGCTGCATCCAGATCATGCTCAGCATGACGGATGATATGACCAGCACCCCGGCGCTGTTGAACAGGCCCACCGCCGTGGGGATGGCCCACTCTTGCAGCGCGATCCAGATCACGAGGGCGATCTGGGCGACTGGCAGCGCTAGCATGCCACGCCCGAAGACTGGGGCCAGCACGGGGATGGCGGTGACCGCCCCCAGCACACTGGTGAGCACAAAGAAGGTTAGCGCCTGCGGCAGCACCCCCACGCCGATCGGGCCGATCGCCATCAGCCCAGCGCTGATCGCCAGACGCGCCGCCGTGAGCAGGCCCTGGCCAAGCAAGATGGTGGCGATCAGCAGGATGCATGCATAGACGAGGATGCCCGATAGCCCGATAACCTCAAGCACGCGCCAGCGCGCATCCCCCAGCGCGATGATCGATGCGCCGATCGCTAGCGCACCCCAAACCTGCCACATGATGAATCGAAGAAAGCTGTGGCGCTCATGGGTGGATTCAAGCGGCGGTTGGGTTGGTGCGAGCATAGCTCTCTTGGTTGAACACACGCTGGTGGCGCGTTGGGCTGCAGCACAGGGCTACCCGCAGGGAGATGCCGAACTCGTTACAGCACGAGGAGAGAGGTGCACCATTGCATCGCAGAAGGTTGTGGACCTGCGCCCTGGCCGAGCCATAACGAAAAGATTACAGGTTTTTAACCATAGTTACATGATTATTTCCTATTATACATCGTAGGTCGGAGGATGTGAACATCCAGATTCGCCCTACGAGCTGCGCAGCGCCCGCAGCTGCTGGAACAGCTCCTTCTCTTTCTCGCTCAGGTTGGTGGGCAGCTGGGCCTCCACCACCACGTACAGGTCGCCGCGGGTCTCGGGGGTGCGCAGCTGGGGCATGCCCTGGCCGCTGACCCGGATCTTGCGCCCGCTCTGGGTGCCTGCGGGGATGGTGAGCCGCACGGTGCCACCGCTGAGCAGGGGCACGCGGGCCTCGCCGCCCAGCAGCAGGGTGTAGATGTCCACCGGGGCGCGGTAGGTCAGGTCGCTGCCGCTGCGCTCGTAGCGCTCGTGCGGGGCGATGCTGACGGTGACGTAGAAGTCGCCGCGCCGCCCACCGCCTGCGCCGGGCATGCCCTCGCCGGCCACGCGCACGCGGGTGCCGCTCTCGGCCCCGGCAGGGATCTTGACCTCGATCCGGCGCTGCTGGCCGCCCACCTGCATGCTGAAGACGCGCACGGTGCCGTGGTAGGCCTCATCCAGCGTGATCTCGGCGGCCTGCTCGACATCCTGGCCATCGATCTTGTAGCCCACGTGGGTGGATGTGGTGGTGCGCCTGCCGCCAGCCGGGCCGCCGCCGCCGCCGAATAGCGTCTCGAAGATGTCGGAGATGTCGACGCCGCCGGGCGCGCCACCGCCGCCGAAGCCACCCGCGCCGCCCACCTGCCCGAAGCGGTCGTACTGCTCGCGCTTCTGCGGGTCGGAGAGCACGTCGTTGGCCTCGTTGATCTCTTTGAACTTGCGCTCGACCTCTTTGTCGCCAGGGTTGATGTCCGGGTGGTACTTGCGGGCCAGCGCGCGGTAGGCCTTTTTGATCTCGCTCTCGCTGGCGGTGCGGCTCACGCCAAGGACTTCGTAGTAGTCGCGTGCCATTGTGCTTGCTCCCTGTGAGCCTATGCAAAAACCCTGCGTGGGCCGGGTCTTTTCGGAAGGATCGTGTACCCGCTATTATACGGAAGCTGCAAAATCTGTGTCAATCTCCAGCGGGTGGGCGGGCGCATGCGATCATTGATGGAGCGGCGGGTCTTGTGCCTGCCCGCGCCGCGTACATCGAGTTGGATTTCGATGCGGGCGGCGCATGGCGATGGGGCGGACACGAGGTCCGCCCCTACACCCGCTGGAAATCATTGCGGGCACCGGGCCGGGGACGATGGCGGCAATGCGTGATGCTTGTCGCCCCCACCCGGCCCATACGGCGAAGGTGCCGCTGGTGTTTTGATGGCCATATGCACCAATACCAGCCGCCAGGGAAGCGCATACGAATGCCTCAAATTGGGGGTTTCGAAGGGGGTGACGCCCCCTCGCGGGGTTCCTAGGGGCAGGCCCCTAGGCGCTGCCCGCGCAGGGCATCCACCAACCAACCAGGAGGAGCCACCATACCGAAAGCGTACCCAAGCCGAATCAACGACAACGCATACTTTTACCAGAAACACCTCGGAAGCCTGTAGAACGTGACACCTCGCGAGGGCGTAGCCCCTTCGCCGCATGGGAAGGGCCTGTGCGAGTTGGGGAAGGGCCTGTGCGAGTTGGGGAAGGGCCTGTGCGAGTTGGGGAAGGGCCTGTGCGAGTTGGGGAAGGGCCTGTGCGAGTTGGGGAAGGGCCTGTGCGAGTTGGGGAAGGGCCTGTGTAAGTTGGGGAAGAGCCTGTGTAAGTCGGGGAAGGGCCTGTGCGAGTTGGGGAAGGGCCTGTGCGGCCTGGCCCATCCGGCGAAGGTGTGAGAAAACGATGGCTGGCCATGATCCAGCCCGCAGCGGTGAGGCTTTGGATGGAAGATGGCCAGCTTTTTCTCAACCTGTGCGGCGCGGCCTGGGGGCTACTCCACCGTCACCGGGCAGAGGAAGACCTTCTCGGCGCGCGGGATGGCGCGGGATGCGCCGGTGATGGTGAAGGCCGACTCGGCGCGGATGTCCTGCGAGGAGCTGCCGACCAGCACGGCGATCTCGCCCGGCTCGACGGCGAACTCCATCTTGCTGTCGTAGAAGCCCAGCTGGCGCACATCCAGGTGGAAGGTCAGGGTCTTGGTCTGGCCTGGCTCCAGGGCCACGCGGGCGAAGCCCTTCAGCTCCAGCACGGGGCGGGTGACGCTGGCGTGGCGCTGGCGGATGTAGAGCTGGGCCACCTCGTCGCCCGCGCGCGCGCCGGTGTTGGTGATGTCCACGCTCACGGCCACGCTGTCGCCCACGGCGGCCTGCTGGCGATCCAGCCGGGCCTCGCTATAGGCGAAGGTGGTGTAGCTGAGGCCGAAGCCAAAGGGGTAGAGCGGCTTGGTGCTCATCTCCACGTAGTCGCCCTTCCAGTGCGAGCGCCCGCCCGAGGGCTTGTGGTTGTAGTAGACGGGCACCTGGCCCACGCCGCGCGGGAAGCTGATCGGCAGCCGCCCGCCGGGGTTGACATCGCCGAACAGCACGTCGGCCACGGCGTTGCCGCCCTCCTCGCCGGGCAGCCAGACCTCCAGGATGGCCGGGACGTTCTCGGCGATCCAGGGGATGGAGAGCGGGCGACCGTTCATCAGCAGCACCACGGTGGGCGTGCCGGTGGCCACGATGGCGCGCACCAGCTCCTCCTGCACGCCGGGCAGGCCCAGCTCGGCGCGGTCGCGCGACTCGCCGCTGGAGCAGCTGTCGGTGAGGCCGGCCTTGTCGCCCACCACCACCACGGCCAGCTCGGCGGCCTGTGCGGCGGCGACGGCCTCGGCGAAGCCCTGGCGGGACTCGTCGCGCACCTCGCAGCCCTTGGCGTAGCGCACGGTGGTCTGCGGGCTGATCTTGGCGCGGATGCCATCGAGCACGCTGACCATAGCCACGCCGCTCTCGGCCAGCTCGACTTTGTCGGGCAGGGTCTGGGGCAGCTGGCCGGGCTGCTCAAGCATCTCCAGCAGCGTCTCGATGTGGGCGGGGTAGGAGTAGTCGCCCATCTGGTGGCGCACGTTGTCGGCGTTGGGGCCGATCACGGCGATCGAGCCGATGGCGGGGCTGATCGGCAGCAGGCCGCCCTCGTTGCGCAGCAGCACCACCGACTTCTGGCCGATCTCGCGGGCCAGGGCGCGCTGGGCGGGGGTGTCGAAGTGGGCCGCGCAGGCGTCGGCATCCACAAACGGGTTCTCGAACAGGCCCAGGCGGAACTTCATGGCCAGCACGCGGGAGACCACCGCATCCAGCAGGCGCTCGCTGACCGCGCCCGCCTCGATGGCCTGGTTCAGCGGCTCGCCGTAGCAGTCGGTGCCGGGCAGCTCGATGTCGATGCCGGCCTCAAGCGCCAGGCGGGCGGCCTCGGCCTTGGTGGGGGCCATGCGGTGGTACTCGTGGATCATCTGCACCGCGAAGTAGTCGGAGACGACCAGGCCGTCGAAGCCCAGCTCGTCGCGCAGCAGCTCGGTGAGCAGCCAGCGCGATGCGGCGCAGGGCACACCGTCCAGCTCGTGGTAGGCGTTCATCACCGAGGCCAGCCCGGCCTCTTTGATCGCGGCCTCGAAGGGCATCAGGAAGACCTCCAGCAGCTCGCGCTGGGGCACGTGGGCGGGCGCCCAGTTCATGCCGCCCTCGGAGACGCCGTAGGCGATGAAGTGCTTGGCGGTGGCCACGATGCCCTCGCGCACATTGTCGGTCTGCAGGCCGCGCACGAAGGCGGTGCCCATGCGCGTCACCAGGTAGGGGTCCTCGCCGAAGGTCTCCTCGACGCGGCCCCAGCGGGCCTCGCGGGTGACATCGAGCACGGGGGCCAGGGCCTGGTGGCCGCCGACCGAGCGCATCTGGGTGCGGATGACCTCGCCCATGGCCTCGACCAGCTCGGGCTGCCAGGTGCTGGCCGCGCCGATGATCTGGGGGAAGCAGGTGCCGCCACGGGCCATGTAGCCGCTGCAGGTCTCCTCGTGGACCATGGCGGGGATGCCCAGGCGGGTGTGCTCGCGCAGGAAGGTCTGGATGGCGTTGGCCAGCTGGGCCGATTCCTCGGGGCGCACGCTGCTGGCCCCGCCGATGCGGGTGATCTGACCGATGCCGTGGGACATAAGGGCCTGGCCTTTGTCGGCGCGGAACTTCGCGCCGTCGGCCAGCTCGTAGACCCAGGCGCTGCCCAGCTGGGCGATCTTCTCCTCGCGGGTCATCTGGGCCAGCAGGTCGCGCACGCGGGCCTCGACGGGCTGGGCGGGGTCGCGGTACAGGGCGGATGTGGTCGTCGTCATTGTCGAATCCCTTCTAGTGGGGCCAGCTCGCCAATGGGCTGGCATGTGGAACGGGTAACGATGCGGGTTGGCACGCTGGCCAGCGCCGGGTCGGGCTGCTCGTCCTGCAGCATCTGGAGCAGCATGATGGTGGCGTTGAAGCCGAGCTGCTGGATGGACTGGTCGACGGTGGTGAGCGGCGGGGTGGCCATGGCCGCCTCGGGGATGTTGTCGAAGCCCATGATCGAGAGATCGTGGGGGATGCGCAGGCCGAGGGCGCGGGCCGCGTCCATCGCGCCCAGCGCGGCGGCATCGCAGGTGGCGAAGATGGCGGTGGGCGGCTGGGGCAGGGCCAGCAGCGCGACGGTGGCGGCGTAGCCGGACTCGCGGGTGTAGTCGCCGGGCTGGGTGAGGCTGGGGTCCACATCCAGGCCGCGCTGGGCCAGGGCGGCGCGGTAGCCCTCCAGGCGGTCGGCGGCGCTCTGGGCGTCCTCGCGCCCGCCGATGAAGCCGATGCGGCGGTGGCCTAGCCCCAGCAGGTGGGCCACGGCATCCTGCGCGCCCTGGCGGTTGGTGGCCACCACCGAGGGCAGGTCGGTGCCGCCGCCGTGGGGGTCGATCACCACGATCTTGGCGCCCTGCTCGAAGCGCGGGGCCGAGGGGGTGACGACGATCACGCCGTCGGCTAGGCCGCCGCTGAGCAGGGCCAGGTGCTCTTGCTCCCAGGCGGGGCGGCTGCGCAGCGGCAGCTTGCCCTTGGTGTAGATCACCAGATCGTAGCTGGATTCCTGGATGGCCTCGCCCACGCCCTTCACCACCTCCAGGTTGAACGGTGCGGTCAGCTCGGGCACCACCAGGCCGATGATGTTGGTGGCCTGGATGCGCATGCTGCGGGCCGCGAGGCTGGCGGTGTAGCCTAGCTCCTCCATCGCCTGGCGCACGCGGGCCGAGGTCTCGGGGGCAACCTCGGCGCGGTTGTTCATCACGCGCGAGGCGGTGGCGATCGAGACCCCGGCGGCGCGGGCGACATCGCGGATGGTGGGGCCAAGCTGTTTCGTGGGCATGGGCGGTTCCTTTTCTAACCGATTATAGCGATGCCGGAAACGTTTTCATCGTACCGTGTTTTTGAATTCTGTCAAGGGGGAAGAAGACCGATTTACCACCAAGACACCAAAGGAGAACCGATTTACCACCAAGGCGCGAAGGGAAGAGGAGAAATGGTAGCGAGTTCGGTCTTGAGCTATCCCAATGAGGTATCTTGGGCAGATGGCCAGCATGGGGCGAGGGCGAAAAAAGCTGGTCCCTCGCCATCTTCTCATATGGTTTGCTCCCTTAGAGTCTTGGTGGTAAAGAACTTGGCGGTATACGTCACCTTTTTGCTTCCTTGGCGTCTTGGAGCCTTGGTGGTAAAAATCTCGTGCCTTCGTGTCTTCGTGGTATTCGTTCTCCCGCGCTTGACCCTATCTGTGTCAGCGCGTACAATCCCCTATGTTATGAACATTGTGCATATCGTCCAGCTCTACCACCCTGTCGCCACTGGATCTGCGCGCTACTTTATCGAGATCAGCGCCCGCCTCGCCGCCGAGGGCCACCGCGTGACCGTGGTGGCCACGGATGCGTATGACCTTGAGCACTTCTGGATGGCGGGCAAGCGCCGCGCCGAGCCGCCCGAGGAGCTGCACCGGGGCGTGCGGATCGTGCGGCTGCCGGTGCGGCGTGCGCCGGGGCCGCCCATCCTCTACCCCGTGCTGCGCCGCCTGATGGTCGAGCTTGGCCGCGTGCCCGGCAGCGCGCCGCTGCTGCGGCGCATGGCCACGATCACCCCGCGCCTGCCCGGGCTGCCCGCGCAGCTGGCGGGCGGGCCGGTGGATCTGATCCACACCACCAACATCACGCTGGATTTTGCGATTGTACCAGCCTGGCGCATGGCGCGCCAGCGCGGCATAGCGTTCTTCTGCACCCCGCTGATGCACCTGGGCGAGCCGGGCGACCAGTCGCTGGCGCGCTACTACAGCATGCCCCACCAGATCGATATGCTGCGCACCAGCGACCGCGTGCTGACCATGACCGACATCGAGCGCGGCTACCTGGCCGGGCGCGGCGTGCCCGCCGAGCGCCTGCGGCGGGTGGGCGTGGGCGTCTCGCCCGACGAGGTGGCGGGCGGCGATGGCCAGCGTTTCCGCGCCGAGCACGGTATCGTTGGGCAAATGGTGCTGGCCATCGGCGCGATGGCGCGCGACAAGGGCACGCCCCACGTGGTGGAGGCGATGCAGCGCCTGTGGGATGCCGGGTCGGATGCCACGCTGGTGCTGATCGGCGCGCCGCTGGAGCACTTCACCGCCTTCTACCAGCAGCTGCCGCCGCAGCACAAGGCCAAGATCGTGCTGCTGCCCTACGCCCCCGAGCAGACCAAGCGCGACGCGCTGGCCGCCGCCACGCTGCTGGCCCTGCCCTCGCGCACCGACTCGTTCGGGATCGTGTTCCTGGAGGCCTGGCTCTACGGCCTGCCGGTGATCGGCGCGCGCGCCGGGGGCATCCCCGACGTGGTGGCCGAGGGCCAGGATGGCCTGCTGGTGCCCTTCGCTGCGCCCGATGAGCTGGCCAGCGCCATCGGCGCACTGCTGGCCGACCCGGCGCGGGCCAGCGCCATGGGCGCGGCGGGCCGGGCCAAGGTGCTGCGCGAGTACACCTGGGACAGCGTCTATGCGCGCGTGCGGGCCGCCTACGATGAGGTGCTCGGCTCGTAGCGCCATGGAGCGATGATGGAGATCAGCTTTCGCCCGGTGGAGCATCGAGATTTCCCACTGCTGCTGGCCTGGCTGGCCAGACCCCACGTGAGGGAGTGGTGGGATAACGGCGACGATACGCTTGAGAAGGTGGCCGCGCACTACGGCAGCCCTAGCGCGGCGCGCTTTATCGCGCTGCAGGGCGAAGGGCGGCCCATCGGCTATATCCAGTACTACCGCGCGGATGCGGATGAGGTCGGCGTCGACATGTTTCTCGGCGAGCCAGAGCTGGTCGGGCGCGGGGTGGGAACGGCCACCCTGCGCGCCTTCCTCGGCCTGGTGGCGCAGCGCGAGCACCCCCGCACGGTGATCGTCGACCCCGACCCGCGCAACGGGCGGGCCATCCGCTGCTACACCAAGGTCGGCTTTCAGCCCGTGGCCACCATCACCAACGATGATGGCCACCCCGCGCTGATCATGCGCCTTGATCTGCGCACGCCGACACCAGATAAGGAAGGGACGACGTGACCAATTTCTACCTCATCCGCCATGGCGAGACCGACTGGAACATCACTGGGCGCTGGCAGGGCCACGCCGACATACCCCTGAACGCAGCTGGGCGCGCCCAGGCCGAGCGCGTGGCCCAGCGCCTTGAGGAGGAGGCCATCCCCTTCGCGGCGCTCTACAGCAGCGATCTGCTGCGCGCCTGGGACACCGCCCGCGCGATCGGCGACATGATCTCGATCGACCCGGTGCCCGTGCCCGATCTGCGCGAGATCGACATCGGCTGGTGGAGCGGCCTGACCCGCGCCGAGATCGCCGTGCGCGATCTGGCCGCGCTTGAGCAGCTCGACGGCGGCGCGGATCTGCCGCGCGGCAACGCCGAGAGCATGACCGATCTCTACCATCGCGCCAGCGCCGCGCTCGATCAGATCGCCGCGCGCCACGCCAAGGGCAACGTGCTGATCGTCGCGCACGGCGGCACCATCCGCGCCCTGATCGAGCACGCCCGCACCGATGGCGAGGCCACCTGGCCCTGGCCCTTCACGCTGGTGGGCAACACCTCGATCTCGATCATCTCGCAGCGCAAGGGGCACTGGCAGCTCCACTCGGTCAACGACACCGCCCATGTCGCACACGACTCGCCAGGGGTGAACTTCCTGCCCCCGGCGCAGGATGATGTGCAGCAGGTATAATATGCCGCGCAGCGCAGATCGCGCGGGCGCGTAGAGCCAGGGGTCTCGATAGATGTACGACACCTATACGGTAGACACGCCGGAAAATATCGAGTTCAGCTACGACGTGGCTGGCATCGGGTCGCGCTTTCTGGCTGCGGTGGTCGACTCGCTGCTGATCGCGCTGGCCATGGCGGTGGTGCTGTTCGGCGCTGGGCTGCTGCGCGACTCGATCGGCGTGCTGGATGGCGCGTCCGAGAGCGTGATCGCGGCCCTGATCATCCTGCTGGTGATGGTAATCCTGTGGGGCTACTACATTATCTTCGAGCTGGTGTGGAGCGGCCAGACCCCCGGCAAGCGCCTGGTGGGCCTGCGGGTGGTGCGCGACGGCGGCCAGCCCGTGACCTTCCTGAGCGTGGCCATCCGCAATTTCATCCGGCTGGTCGACTTCCTGCCGGCGTTTTACGGCATCGGCGTGATCACGATGTTTATCGACACCCGCTCGCGCCGCCTGGGCGACTTCGCGGCGGGCACGCTGGTGGTGCGCGAGCGCCAGGATGTGACCCTGGCCAGCCTGAGCGCCCCCGCCCCGGCCCGCCCCGCGCCGACACCCACCGCGCCCCAGGGCGCGCCGCTGCCCCAGGCCAACCTGATCAGCGAGCAGGACTATACGCTGGTGCAGGAGTTCCTGCGCCGCCGTGGCGAGCTGGGCCGCGAGGCCTGCCAGCGCCTGGGCGTGCAGCTGGCCAGCGGCCTGCAGCAGAAGCTGGCCCTGCCGCAGGGCGGCGACGCCGAGCGCTTCCTAGAGTACGCGGTGGCCGAGTTCCAGCGCCTCCGCGCCGAGCCTGCCGATCTGCCCCCGTCTATCCCCGTGCTTGAGCCGCAGCCCACACCCGAGCCGCCGCCCGCGCCGCCCGCCGAGGGCGATCAGTCCGAGCGCGGCGCGTAGCCGAGCAAAGGGGCCTGCGCGGCAACGCCGCGCAGGCCCCTTTGCTATGCCGCCAGCAGCCCCAGCGCCGCGCCCAGCAGGTCGGGTGTGTCGGCGGGCAGCTGGGCCAGCCCCGGCAGGCGGCGGAACCACGCGGGCTGCTTGCGGGCGAAGCCGTGGGTGTTGAACTTCAGCCGCTCCACGCACTCGGCCAGTGCGTCGCCGCCCTCGATGTAGGGCTGGAACTCGCGGTAGCCCAGGCTCGACATGGCGGGCAGATCCCAGCCGTAGCCCTGCGCCACCAGGCCGCGCACCTCATCCACCAGCCCCGCCGCCACCATGGCATCCACGCGGGCGTCGATCCGCGCGTAGAGCGGCTCGGCGGGCAGCTGCAGCCACAGCGTGCGGATGCGGTAGGGCGGCGGCACCTTGCCCTGCTGCGCCGAGATCGGCTGGCCGCTCAGCTCGTACACCTCCAGCGCGCGGATGACGCGGCGGGTGTTGCTGGCCAGGATGCCTGCGGCGGCCTGCGGGTCCACGGCGGCCAGCCGCGCGTGCAGCGCATCCGCTCCCAGCTCTGCCGCCTCGGCCTCCAGCCTGGCCCGCAGCGCCGGGTCGGGCGCGACGCGCGGGATCTGCCAGCCCTCCAGCACGGCGGCTAGGTACTGCCCGGTGCCGCCCACCAGCATGGGCAGCCTGCCGCGCCCGGCCACCTCGGCGATGGCGGCGCTGGCCAGATCTTGGTAGCGCGCCAGCGAGAAATCCTCATCCGGCTCGGCGATATCGATCAGGTGGTGCGGCGCTGCGGCCAGCTCGCCCGCCGTGGGCTTGGCGGTGCCGATGTCCATCCGCCGGTAGATCTGGCGCGAGTCCGCCGATATGATCTCGCCGCCCAGCCGCTGGGCCAGCGCGATCGCCAGCGCGGTCTTGCCCACCGCCGTCGGCCCGACGATGGCAAGGATCGGTTGTTGTTGTGTGTCCATGGCCGTATGATACCGCATCTGCAGGCCATGCCTGGGCGAAACGGCGCAGCCTGCGCAGCCAAGATACCAAGGGAACCCGCTTCAACGCGAGGACTCGAAGGCGCGAAGGTCAGAAAAGCGCAGGGGAAATCGGCCTGCCAGCGACCCGCCCAGCCTTCCCGCTGCGGTGAAGAGTATGGCCAGCCGCCACACGCACATGCCTTCGTCGGATGGGCCGGGCCGCGCTGCTGCAATCTGGCTCCGGGGTGACGCAAACGGCTTTCGGTGTGACACAAACGGCTTCCGGGGTGACGCAAACGGCTTCCGGGGTGACACAAACGGCTTCCGGAGTGACGCAAACGGCTTCCGGAGTGACGCAAACGGCTTCCGGGGTGACGCAATTGGCTTCCGGGGTGACGCAATTGGCTTCCGCGATATTCCAAACCTTACCCACCCGGCCCATGCGGCGAAGGTGCCGCTCGCGCACACTGGCCATATGCACAAACACCAGCAGCCAGGGAACAGCACAGGAACGCCCAAAATTGGGGGATCGAAGGGGGCATCGCCCCCTCGCGGGGTTGCTAGGGGCAGGCCCCTAGCCGCCGCCCGCGCAGGGCACACACCCACCAAACACGAGGAACCATCCTCATCGAAGCCGCAGCCGGGCGGGCCGACCGAGCCGCCGCCCGCGCAGGGCACACACCCACCAAACACGAGGAACCATCCTCATCGAAGCCGCAGCCGGGCGGGCCGACCGAGCCGCCGCCCGCGCAGGGTACACACCCACCAAACGCGAGGAACCATCCTCATCGAAGCCGCAGCCGGTCGGCCCGACCTGGGCCAGCGCGGTCTTGCCCACCGCCGTCGGCCCGACGATGGCAAGGATCGGTTGTTGTTGTGTGTCCATGGCCGTCCGATACCGCATTTGCAGGCCATGCTCGGGCGAAAAAGCCCGGGTGGCGAGATATGATCTGTCGGTTGACAAGCGTATACTTTTGTGCTATCGTCACCACTGCATCAGTCAGTACCAAAAGGGTTAGCTTTTCGTGAACGCAGCTCGCAACAACTCGTTTTACTTTTATTACTTCTACGCCAGCCTAAAACGAGCCTGGTTGCTTCGCGTTGACTGAAATTTCCCAAGAACGACTTTCAGAGGCGTGGAGCAACGAGGCTCCACGCCTCTTCTGTTTTTAACCGAGGGCAGCGTAGCCCACCGTAGGCGACAGAGCGACAATCAACCGATGCATCGCATCCACACTGCAAGGAGAGCGACCGTGACCATCTACTGCCGAGGCATCCGCGGGGCGACCACATGCGAGGCCAACACCCGCGAGGAGATTCTTGAGGCGACCCGCGATATGCTTGAGCGCATCATCCGCAGCAACGACCTGCGCCCCGAGGATATCGCCAGCGCTATCTTCAGCACCACGCCCGATCTCAACGCGGAATTCCCTGCGGTGGCCGCGCGCCAGCTCGGCTGGCTCGACACGGCGCTCATGTGCACGCACGAGATGGCGGTGCCCGGCAGTCTCCAGCGCTGCATCCGCGTGCTGGTGCATTGGAACACCACGCGCCAGGCCGATGAGGTGGTGCACGTCTACATCCGAGGCGCGGTGAACCTGCGCCCCGAGCGCGCCCAGCTCACATCGGCCAGCGCCCAGCGGCAGAGTAGCCCCACCTCGGTGGAGTAGCACGGCGGTGCCAGCGTGGCCCGCCGTTTTTTTACGCCCATGGAGCCACGCCAATGACCGCGCTTTCGTACGAGATCGAGCTGCCGCCAGCCGCCGCGCTGGCAGCACACCATGACATAGAGCGACTGCTACCACTCATTCAGAAGGAGCCGACCATGATCATCGTGATGCGTAACAACGCCACCCAGGAAAACATCGACCGCGTGCTGGGCCGCCTGGCCGAGCACAAGCTGCAGGGCCACCTCTCGCAGGGTGCCGAGCGCACCATCATCGGCGTCGTCGGCGCGAGCATCCCGCCCACCCTGCGCGAGGAGGTCGAGCACTTCGAGGGCGTGGAGGAGGCCGTGCGGATCACGCGGCCCTACAAGCTGGCCGCCCGCGAGTTCCACCCGCAGGACACCGTGGTGAACGTGCGCGGGATCGAGATCGGCGGCGGCGGCTGCGTGGTGATCGCCGGGCCGTGCGCGGTGGAGAACGAGGAGATGATCATCGAGAGCGCCAAGCAGGTGAAGGCCGCCGGGGCGACCATGCTGCGCGGCGGCGCGTTCAAGCCGCGCTCCTCGCCCTACACCTTCCGCGGCCACGGCGAGGCGGCCCTGAAGATGATGGCCAAGGCCCGCGACATCACCGGCCTGGCGATCGTCACCGAGGTGATGACGCCCACCGACGTGGATCTGGTCGCCAGCTACGCCGACATTCTGCAGATCGGCGCGCGCAACATGCAGAACTACCAGCTGCTGGAGGAGGCGGGCCGCAGCGGCAAGGCTGTGATGCTCAAGCGCGGCCTCTCGGCCACGATCGAGGAGTGGCTGCTCTCCGCCGAGTACATCCTGGCCACTGGCAACCCCAACGTCATCCTGTGCGAGCGCGGCATCCGCACCTTCGAGACCGCCACCCGCAACACCATGGATCTGAACGCGGTGGCCCTGGCCAAGCGCCGCTCGCACCTGCCGATCATCGCCGACCCCTCGCACGCCACCGGCAAGTGGTACCTGGTGCCGCCGCTGGCCCTGGCCTCGGTGGCCGCCGGTGCCGACGGCATCATCGTCGAGGTCCACCCCGACCCCGACCGCGCCCAGTCGGACGGCGGCCAGTCGCTCACGTTCCAGAACTTCGCCACCATGGTGCCGCAGCTTCAGGCCGTGGCCCAGGCCGTCGGTCGCCACATCATCCTCCCCGAGGAGGCGCTGGCCTAGCGCTGTGCTGTGAGGGAATAGAGGGTAGGGAATAGGGAGAGGCGCAGAGTTCATGCGCCTCTCCTTTTTGATGGACTGCGAGTGTAACACGGCGGCCCGCGAATGTAAACCAGCTGGCCTCGCCCATCCAGCGAAGGTGCGCCCCTATGCCTGCTGGCCATAATCCTCGCCGCAGCGGGAAGGCCTCGCCCAGCGCAGGTAGATCGCTTTTTCTTGGAGCCTTGGCGTCTTGGTGGTAAAAGAACTTCGCGCCTTCGCGTCTTCGTGGTAAACGGTTCCCGTTTGCTTCTTGGCGCCTTGGTGGTAAACCAGAACGCAGCGGCCCGCGCAGCCGTGCTACAATTTCCCCAGGCCACCCACACAACAGCGAGAAGAACGCCATGAACAATGTGTACGACACCATCGTCGTCGGCTTGGGCGCGATGGGTAGCGCCGCCGCCTATCACCTGGCCCAGCGCGGCCAGCGCGTGCTCGGGCTAGAGCAGTTTACCCCCACCCACAGCAACGGCTCCAGCCATGGCCGCTCGCGGATCGTGCGGCAGGCCTACTTCGAGGGCGCGGCCTACGTGCCGCTGCTGCTGCGCGCCTACGAGCTGTGGCGGCAGCTTGAGCGCGACTCGGGCGAGCGACTGCTGACCCTGAGCGGCGGCCTGATGATCGGCCCGCCCGACAGCGCCACCGTGGCCGGGGCCTTGCACAGCGCCCGCGAGCACGGCCTAGCCCACGAGCTGCTGGACGCCGCCGAGATCCAGCGGCGCTACCCCATGATGCGGCCCTCCCCCGGCACCGTGGCGCTCTACGAGCCAAACGCGGGTGTGGTTATCCCCGAGCTGGCCAACCTGGCCCACCAGCGGCTGGCCGCCGCGCGCGGTGCCGAGCTGCACTTCGAGGAGCCGGTGCTGGGCTGGCAGGCCGATGGCGAGGGCGTGCGCGTCACCACGGCCAGCGGCAGCTACCGCGCCGCGCGGCTGGTGCTCTCGCCGGGGGCCTGGGCACCCCGCCTGATGGCCGACCTGGCGCTGCCGCTGCTGGTCGAGCGCCAGGTGCTCTACTGGTTCGCCCCCAAGAGCGGCTTCGCGGCCTACCAGCCGGAGCGCTTCCCGATCTTCATCTGGCAGCTGGAGGATGGCCTGCAGTTCTACGGCTTCCCCGCCGAGCCGAGCGAGCCGCTGGGCGTGAAGGCGGCCTACTTCCGCAAGGGCGCGGCCTGCGAGCCCGATGCGGTGGACCGCGCCGTCCACCCCGAGGAGGTGGCCCACATCCGCGCCACCATCGATCGGCTGATGCCCGACCTGGGCGGCGAGCTGGTGGACGCCAAGACATGCCTCTACACCACCACCCCCGACGAGGATTTCATCATCGCGGCCCACCCGCAGCACCCCAACGTCATCCTGGCCTCGCCCTGCTCGGGGCACGGCTTCAAGTTCGCCAGCGTGGTGGGCGAGGTGCTGGCCGACCTAGCGGCGGATGGTGCGACGGCGCACCCGATCGCCATGTTCCACCCAGGGCGCTTTGTATAGGCCTGGGCATCGGTCCTTCTTCTGATCATAGGGCGGCAGAAAATCCGCCGAGCGATGGAGCGCGCGCGGCGGCTCTGCGCTGCCGCCTATGCTATACTTCCCGCGTCCCACCTACAGGATACAGAACGCCGTCGCCCGCGCCCGTGTGCTGCGGCAGCCACACCACGCTGCCCGCCTGTGGCCGTGCGCTCGCTCGGCGTGCGTTCAGAAGAGAGGGAGCGATGCAGTACGTCAATCTGGGGAAAACTGGCCTCAAGGTCTCGCGGATCTGCCTGGGCACCATGACCTACGGGACGCCGGAGTGGCGGCCCTGGGCGCTTGATGAGGAGAGCAGCCGCCCGCTGATCAAGCGCGCGGTGGAGCTGGGCATCAACTTCTTCGACACCGCCGACTTCTACTCGCTGGGCGTCAGCGAGCAGATCCTGGGGCGGGCGCTGAAGGAGTACGCGCGGCGCGACCAGGTGGTGGTGGCCACCAAGGTCTGCCTGCCCGTGGGCGACGGCCCGAACGACACCGGCCTCTCGCGCAAGCACATCATGGACTCGATCGACGCCTCGCTGCGGCGGCTGCAGACCGACTATGTGGATCTCTACCAGATCCACCGCTTCGACCCCGACACGCCCATGGAGGAGACCATGGAGGCGCTGAACGACCTGGTGCGGGCGGGCAAGGTGCGCTACCTCGGCGCGTCGAGCATGTACGCATGGCAGTTCGCCTCGCTGCAGTTCACCGCCGAGAAGCACGGCTGGAGCAAGTTTGTGAGCATGCAGAACCACTACAACCTGGTCTACCGCGAGGAGGAGCGCGAGATGAACCCGTTCTGCCGCGCCACCGGTGTGGGCCTCATCCCGTGGAGCCCGCTGGCGCGCGGGTTTCTGGCCGGAGGGCGCGGCCAGGGCGGCGAGACCCAGCGCGCCAAGACCGACCAGGGCATCGCCGCGCTCTACCACAGCGAGAGCGACGCCGCCATCGTCGGGCGCGTCAGCGAGCTGGCCCAGCAGCGCGGCGTGAGCAACACCCAGGTCGCGCTGGCCTGGCTGCTGCACCAGCCCGGGGTCAGCGCGCCGATCGTCGGCTCGACCAAGGCGCACCACCTCGATCAGGCAGTCGCGTCCGCCGCGCTCACCCTTGCCCCCGACGAGCTGACCTTCCTTCAGGAGCTGTACCAGCCCCACGTCATCCTGGGCCACTAGCAAACAGCGGCCATCTGCATCGCGCAGGTGGCCGCTGTTTCCCTACCCTCAAACCTTCGCAGTACGCATCCTCTTCTATCTCTTGGATCCTTGGGGTCTTGGTGGTAAAAGCCCTTTTTCAAATCTTCGCGTCTTCGCGTCTTCGTGGTTACTGCTCGCCCAGCGGCGAGCTGTCGAGCCGGGCCAGCAGGTCCGCCGGGTCTTGGTACACCGCCGCAGCCCCGCGCAGCTGGTTGTCGCCCCAGCCGCCGCAGCGCAGCGCGATGCTGGCCACGCCCGCCCGCGCGGCGGCCTCCACGTCGTAGGGTGTGTCGCCCAGCATCAGTGTGCGCTCGGGTGCACTGCCCAGCCTTTCCAGCGCCGCCTGCACGATGTCCGGGTCGGGCTTCGAGCGCTCGGCATCATCCGAAGATGTTTCGCGCTCGATCAGGTCGTCGACCCCTGCGATCTTCAGCAGCGCGCCCAGCTCATCGGCCTGGGCCGAGCTGGCCACCGCCAGACGCAGCCCACGCCCCCGCAGCGCCTCGGCCAGCGCGCGGGCGGCGGGGAAGGCCCGCAGCTGCGGCAGGTAGCGCTCGCGGAAGATCTGGCCGCGCCGCTCGCTGACGCGCCTGCCCTCGGGTGAGTCCTTCCCGGCCCCGCATACCTCGGGGATGAGGTGATCGCTGCCCTTGCCGATCAGGCTGCGCACCTGGGCCATATCGGCGTCGATGCCAAGCTCGCCGAAGGCCTCCACCCAGGCGCGGGCGTGGGCGTCGTTGCTGTCCACCAGCGTCCCATCCACATCTAGGATCACGCTCTCAAATTGGGCCATGGCTGTTTCCTTCCACAGAACCGTGCCTGCCGATGCCCTGCAGAGAGTATGCCATTGGATGGGCCAGAACGGGCTACATCCCCGCGCCGATGCCCAGCCCGAGGATGAGGGTCAGCGCCACCGCCAGCAGCGCCAGCAGCGACCCGACCACCGCCACCGCCACCTGCGGCCCCACGCGGCGCACGGCGGGCAGGTTCACCTCCAGCCCCAGCGCGGCCATGGCCACCACGGTGAGAATGCGGCTCAGGTTGCCCACCGCGTCGCTCAGACTCGCCGGGAACAGACCCACGCTGCGCACGGCGGCCATGATAAGAAAGCCCACGATGAACCACGGCACCAGCCTGCTGATCGCGATCTTCTGGCCCGGCGCGCGCCGCCGCAGCGAGAAGAACAGCACCACCGGCCCCAGCATCAGCACGCGCACCAGCTTCACCAGCGTGCCGATCTCGCCGCTCACCTGGCTCACCGGGAAGGTGGCGGCCAGCACCTGCGGCACAGCGTACACCGTCATTCCGGCCAGCACGCCGTACTGGTAGAAGCTGAGGTGCAGCAGCGGGATGAGCAGCGGCAGCAGCAGGATGACCGCCACGCCCAGGATTGCGGTCAGCGCGATCGAGCTGGCCACATCGTCCGGCTCGGCGTCGATCACCGGGGCCACGGCGGCGATCGCCGAGTTGCCGCAGATCGAGTTGCCCACCGCCACCAGGGTGGCCAGCTTGGGGCGCAGGCCCACCGCCCGCCCGATCAGCGCGCTGAAGCTGATGCCCAGCACCACCACCGCCACGATCGCGCCCAGCAGCACTGGCCCGGCCTTCAGCACCATGGGCACGTTGATCGTCGCGCCCAGCATCAGCACCGCGAACTCCAGCAGCTGCTTGCCCGCGAAGGCCACGCCGGGCCGCGCCGCCTCGTGCAGGCCGCGCGCCGCCCGCCACGCGATCCCCAGCAGCAGCGCGATCACCAGCGCCTCGATGGCGGCGTGCCCAAACACGCGCTCCTCGGCTAGCTGCAGCAGCCAGGCGAACAGGGCTATCGCGCCAGCCAGCCACAGCCCAGGGAGGTAGCGCTGCATGCTTGGCAGCCGGTAGTGGCTGGCGTCGCGGTCAAAAAAACGTCGCATCACACATCCTCGCAGTATGCGCCTCGGCGGGCGTCTTGGCCCGTCCAGACGCGCAGAAAAGCTACCTGTGCAGCGTAGCGGAAAGCTGGCTATAATTCCAATACATATTCCTTCTCTTTCTATAACAAGAAGTTATCGCATGAACTTGCACCTCGTCCGTCTCTTCGCCGCCGTGGCCGCCGAGCAGAGCTTCAGCCGCGCCGCCGAGCGGCTCTATATCAGTCAGCCCGCCATCTCCAAGGGCATCCAGGAGCTGGAGCGCCAGCTTGACGCCAAGCTGATCGACCGCAGCGCTAGCCCGATCGGCCTGACCGAGGCGGGGCGGCTGCTGCAGCGCTACGCCGCGCAGATCTTCGCCGCCGAGCGCGGGGCCGAGCGCGCCCTGGCCCAACTGCACAACCTGGAGCGCGGCCACCTGACCATCGGAGCCAGCAGCACGATCGGCATCTATATGCTGCCCGCGCTGCTGGGCACCTACCACCAGCGCCACCCCGGCGTCGAGCTAGTGCTCGACATCGGCAACACCCAGCAGATCCTCGACCGCCTCACTAGCATGCCGCTGGACATGGCCTTTGTCGAGGGGCCGGTCGATGCCGAGGGCGTGGCCACGCGGCCCTGGCGCAGCGATACGCTGGTGGCGATCGCCGCGCCCGCGCACCCACTGGCCGTCCTGCCTAGGGTCACACTGGCGCAGATCCAGGGCGCCCCGTTCATCGTGCGCGAGCATGGCTCGGGCACCCGCGAGGTGACCGAGGCCGCGCTGCGCGAGCACCACGTGGAGATCCAGATCGCCATGGAGCTGGGCAGCACCGAGGCGATCAAGCAGGCGGTGATGGCCCGCCTGGGCATTGCTATCGTCTCCGAGGCCACCGTGAGCGCCGAGCTAGAGAGCGGGCGGCTGGTGGTGCTGGATGTGGAGGGCCTGCGCATCCAGCGCATGCTCAGCACGTTGCATGTGGCCGGTCGGCCCGCCAGCCGTGCGCTGGAGGCATTCGAATTGCTTCTGGATGAGGTGTAGATGCGGAGAACTAGGGGAGCGCAGCGTGTAGAAACGTGCAATTTCGCAAATATGTGCTTGTGAAAACGGTACATCTGTGCTATAATTACGGCTACATCCCCTGGGCTTGCGGCACTCGCCGCCAACGCGACAGCAGGGAAGAGCATCTACTGGTAAACACGAGTAACCGTCGCCTGGCCCGCTCCCACAGCAGCCAGACAGGAGGAACACCACCATGGCAACTACCCGCAAAGCAAGTGAAGACCGCAGCGTCGCCCGCACCTACCGCGCCGCCGTGCGCATCGGCGAGGACTACATCACCATCGAGGAGACCGTCACCCTGCCGGTGGACGCCACCGACGAGGATGTGACCAAGGCGGTCGACCTCGGCATGCGCATCTACCAGGCCCAGCGCGAGGCCGTGGAGGCGCAGATCAGCGCCATCCGCGAGGCTGGCGGTGCCCCCGCGCCCTTCACCGTGCGCGACCCTGATTCGCCTGCCAGCGACAAGCAGCGCAACTACATCGCCGCCCTTCAGGAAGACCTGGCGTGGAGCGCCGAGCAGCTCTCGGCCTACGCCGGCGAGCAAGAGGTCGACCTGGTGACAATGACGAAGGGCCAGGCCAGCACCTTTATCGATGGCCTGAAGAAGCTGGCCGAGGAGCGCCCTGCCTACCGTGGCGCTGCCGCCAGCAGCCAGCCCGCGCCGCGCCCTGCCGCCCCTTCTGGCCAGCCCGCCGATGAGCGCCAGCTCCAGGCCCTGGAGAAGCTGGCTCGCACCCACAGCATCTCGCTGGAGGATGCGGCCCAGGATCGCTACGGCGTCGCCTCGGCCCAGCTCACCTACGATCAGGCCGCCACGCTGCTGCGTGAGTTCCAGAAGAACGGCCAGCAGCGCCGCGTTGTCGCATCCTAAATCGCGCTCGAAATCAGGCGATATCTGCGTAACTCCCCTCGCCCAACGGCGGTATATAGCCAAAGACCAGCCGCTTGTTGCTGGCACCTAAACAAGAGTATCTACGAAAGGGAAGAGCAATGAACACCATCAAGGGCACGACAAACCGGGTTGAGCTGATCGGTTGGCTGGGGATGGACCCCGAGCAGCGGTTCCTGCCATCGGGCGTTGCGGTCTGCAACTTCCGAGTCGCAACCAAGCGCTACGCCGGGCGCATGGAGTCTGGTGAGCGGATCGTGGAGACGGATTGGTTGCCGGTCGAGGTTTGGGAGCGTCAGGCAGAGCTGTGTGGCCAGTTTTTGCACAAGGGCAGCCGCGTCCGGGTGGTCGGGCATCTTGAGACGCAGTCGTGGGAAGACAAGAAGACCGGCGAGCGGCGCTTTAAGCTGTTGGTCCGCGCCGAAGACGTGCTCTTCCTCGATGCGAAGCCGGAGGCACAGCAGGCCGCCGAGGCGGCGGAGGATCTTTCCCAGGACTCGGTCGAGGATCTTCCGTTCTAGCACCCCGCCGCCAAGGCACACCAGGGCCGGGCAACCGCACAGGTTGCCCGGCCCTGGTGCGTGCTGGCCCCAAAGTTGCTTGCCCTATGCGAAGAAAACCTCTGCGCCGCTCGCTGCGTATAGATGCTAGGCATAGCAACAGGAGGAATATCGACCATGAGTCTCATTTCCATAAAACGAAGCGCCGCAAAACGAAGCGCCCCGAAGCGCCAGCCCAAGCTCGCCACGGCGCTGGGCGGCGGGGCGCTGGCCACGCTGCTGGGCGGCATCGCCTACAGCGCGTGGGTGGTGCCGCACGAGCTGCCGCTTCCCAACGCCGTCTCGGGCGAACGCCGCGAGCTGAGCAGCGCCACGGCGGGCCAGCTAAGCTACTACACGGCGGGCGAGGGCGAGCCGCTGCTGCTCATCCACAGCATCAACGCCGCCGCCTCATCCTACGAGGTCCGCCCGATTTACGAGCACTATGCGCCTAACCGCAAGGTCTACGCGCTTGACCTGCCGGGCTTCGGCTTCTCCGAGCGCTCCGACCGCAGCTACACGCCGCGCCTGTTCACGGATGCCGTTCTGGCCATGGTCGAGGAGATCCAGCGTGAGACCGGCGCGGAGCAGATCGACGCGCTGGCGCTCTCGCTCAGCAGCGAGTTCCTGGCCCGCGCGGCCAGCGAGCGCCCCGAGGCCTTCCGCAGCCTCGCGCTGGTCTCGCCCACAGCGTTCAGCGCGGGCGACCGCTACTATGAGGAGCCGGGCAGCACGCGGGGAATCCCCGCGCTGCAGTCGGTGTACAAGGTGCCGCTGTGGAGCCAGGCCTTCTTCGATGGCCTGAACAGCCGCGCCAGCCAGCGCTACTACCTGGGCAAGACGTTTGGCTCGGAGCATATCGACAAGGGCCTGCTGGAGTACTCGTATCAGACGGCGCACCAGCCGGGGGCGCGCTTCGCCCCGCTGACGTTTATCTCGGGCACGCTGTTCAGCGCCGACATCGACCGCGTGTACGACCAGCTTGATATGCCGGTGTGGCTGGCCCACGGCACCCACGGCGACTTCCAGGACTACACGGGCGTGGGCAAGGTGCAGAACCGGCCCAACTGGAAGGTGCGCGAGTTCCCAACCGGCGCGCTGCCGCACTTCGAGCTGCTGGATGTGTTCACATCCGACTACGATGCCTTTCTGAACAGCTAGATCGTCGTTTTATGTGGCCGTGCGCTGGGAAACTGGCGCACGGCTTTTGCATTCATCGATGTGTTATGATGGCGTCATCGCGGCCTCACGCGCTATTCATTCGCCTCGTGCCTTACTTCATCTATGGTAGACACGGTTAGGACACTGTAGCAATGGAGGAAAATCGATGAGCGCATCACTTGTTGTCAATGTCATTGTGGTGCTGCTGCTTGGCGCGGCGGCGCTACGTGCTGGCCGCAGGCCAGAGCGCGCACCCTGGCTGGGATGGCTGCTGGTGATTTTGTATCTTGCCGCCTGCGCGGCTGCCTTTTTGGTGTGGGGGCGCGATGGCGAGGGCATGGCGCTCGCTGGGCTGCTGGTGGGTATGCCATGGTCGTTTGGCATAGCGCTGCTGCTCAGCCCAGTGATCACGATTGACGCGCTGATCGCTTGGCCGGGCGGCGCAGCGGTAGCGACCTGCGCGCTGCTGCTGATCATGACGCTGAACGCGCGACTGCTGTTCTTGGTGGGTAGTCGGCTGCCTGCGCTGTGGGGAGGGCGGGCGGCATCCCCACAGCCATAGCTGGCTAGGGCTGGAGCGCCTTCATTGATCCTGTAGAATCTTGGTGCCTTGGAGTCTTGGTGGTAAAGGATCTGCTTTCTGTTGAGAACGCATAGACCACTCCGGTGTAGATCAGGCCCGATCATGTGGCGCGGGTACGCCTCGTGCTATAATGCGAACACATATGTTACGGGGCCAGTCGTCAGCGACTTGGCCCTCTTTCGACTGCACAAAAGCCCTGTGTCGATGGGGTCTGAGAAATACCTAGGGACGAATGGAACTACACCAACTTCTCACCGAGCTGGCCGACAGCCAGCAGGTGACGGCGATCATGGCCAGCCTGCGCGAGCGGGAGGCGGCGCGGCTGCGCGTGGCCCCGGCGCTGGGCGCGGCGCGGCCCGCCCTGGTGGCCGCGCTCGCGGCCCGCTGGGATGCCCCGGTGCTGTATGTGACAACCAACGACGACCTAGCCCAGCGCGCCCACGCCGACCTCTGCGAGTGGCTGGGCGACGGCGTGGCCATCCACTTCCCCGCCAGCGATGCGCTGCCCTACGAGCAGATGTCGCCCGGCCCCGGCGTGCTGGCCGGGCGGCTGCGGGTGCTGGCCCGGCTGGCCGCGCCCCAGCCGCCGCTGGTGGTGGTGGCCTCGGCCAAGGCGCTGATGCAGATCACGCTCACGCCCGAGCAGTGGCGCTCCGCCGCGATCACGCTGCGGCAGGGCGAGGAGCGCAGCCCCGATGGGCTGGTGCAGCGCTGGGTCGACCTGGGCTACCGCACCACGCCCACCGTGGAGGAGCCGGGCGAGCTGAACCGGCGCGGCGGCATCCTGGATATCTGGCCGCCGGGCGATGACCTGCCGCTGCGGATCGAGTTTTTCGGCGACGAGGTGGACAGCCTGCGCCGCTTCGACCCGGTGAGCCAGCGCAGCGAGCGCCGCGAGCGCGAGGTGGTGGTCGGCCCGCCGACCGATATACCGCTGTGGAATGCGGCCAGCGCCGCCGCGCGGCTGCGGGCCATGCCGATCGACTCGCTGCGGATCGAGGCCCGCGAGGAGTGGAACGCGGCGATCGAGCGGATCGCCAGCGGCGAGCGCTTCGAGGCGCGCGGCTTCTACGCGCCGTTCTTCCGCGCCGAGGGCGAGCGGGCCTCGCTGCTGAGCCACCTGCCCGAGCAGGCGCTAGTGCTGCTGGGCGACACCGTGCTGCTGGAGCAGCACGCCTGGGAGGTCGACCAGCAGGCCGAGGAGCGCCGCGCCACCCATATCGAGTCGGGCGAGCTGCCGCGCAGCTTCCCCAAGCCCTACCTGGCCTGGGCCGAGCTGCTGGGCCACGCCGAAGATCTGGCGCAGGCCGACCTTTCCAACAACGACCTGCCCAGCCAGCGCGGCGAGCTGGTGCTGGCCCCGCCCGAGCTGCTGCCCGCCGACCTGTTTGGCGGCCAGCTCAAGGGCCTCATCCACGACATCGTGGAGCGCACCCAGCGCGGCGAGCGCGTGATCGCGATCACCCCGCAGGCGGCGCGCATCCAGGAGCTGGTGGCCGAGGCCCAGGCCGAGCAGGGCGGCGACCCCGAGCTGTTCACCGCGCTGCACGGCGCGCTCGACCAGGGCTGGCGCGCGCCGTGCATCCCCGCCACGCTCTACACCGACAGCGAGATCTTCGGCTGGCGGCAGCGGCGCGTGGTGGGCGAGCGCAAGGGCCGCGACCGCGACGCCGACGCGCGGGCCAGCTTCCTGCGCGGGCTGAAGCCGGGCGACTACGTGGTGCATATCGAGCACGGCATCGCCCAGTACGATGGCGTGATACGCCGCACCGTGGGCAAGATCGAGCGCGACTACCTGGTGCTGAAGTACGCCGAGGGCGACAAGCTGTATGTGCCGGTCGACCAGATCGACCGCGTGTCGCGCTACATCGGCTCGGGCGACGCCACGCCGCAGCTGACGCGGCTGGGCACCCAGGAGTGGGAGCGCGCCAAGCGCAAGGCCCGCGCCGCCGTGGAGGATCTGGCCGACGACCTGCTGGAGCTGTATGCGGCGCGGCAGGCCAGCGAGGGCTTCGCCTTCTCGCCCGATAACGAGTGGCAGCGCGAGATGGAGGACGCCTTCCCCTACATCGAGACCGCCGACCAGATCCGCGCGATCGAGGCCACCAAGCAGGACATGGAGCACTCGCTGCCCATGGACCGGCTGGTGATCGGCGACGTGGGCTTTGGCAAGACCGAGGTGGCGCTGCGGGCGGCCTTCAAGGCTATTCAGGATGGCAAGCAGGTGGCCGTGCTGGTGCCCACCACCGTGCTGGCCCAGCAGCACTACGACACCTTCAAGCGGCGGCTGGCCACCTTCCCCGTGAAGATCGAGATGCTCTCGCGGCTGCGCTCTGCCATGCAGCAGACCGAGATCCTGGGCGAGCTGCTGCGCGGCGAGGTCGACATCCTGGTGGGCACCCACCGGCTGCTCTCGCAGGATGTGGTGTTCAAAGATCTGGGGCTGCTGGTGGTAGATGAGGAGCAGCGCTTTGGGGTGCGCCACAAGGAGCGAATCAAGCAGATCCGCGCCAATATTGACGTGCTGACCCTGACCGCGACGCCCATTCCGCGCACGCTGCACATGGCCATGGCCGGTATCCGCGACATGAGCGTGATCGACACGCCGCCCGAGGACCGCATCCCGATCAAGACCTATGTGATGCCGCACGACGACAAGCTGGTGCGCGAGGCTATCCTGCGCGAGATCGAGCGCGGCGGGCAGGTGTTCTACATCCACAACCGCGTGCAGAGCATCTACTACATGGCCGACCGCCTGAAGCACCTGGTGCCCGAGGCCCGCTACATCGTTGGGCACGGCCAGCTGGGCGAGAAGCAGCTTGAGAAGGTGATGCTGGACTTCTTCAGCGGCAAGGCCGATGTGCTGGTGAGCACCACCATCGTGGAGAGCGGGCTGGATGTGCCAAACGCCAACACCATCATCATCGACGACGCGGTGAACTACGGTCTGGCCCAGCTCTACCAGCTGCGCGGGCGGGTGGGCCGCAGCACCCAGCGGGCCTACGCCTACCTGTTCTACGCTGCCGACCGCCGGATCTCCGACGAGGCCCACGAGCGGCTCCAGGCCATCCAGGAGGCCACCGAGCTAGGCGCGGGCCTGCGTATCGCCATGCGCGACCTGGAGATACGCGGCGCGGGCAACCTGCTGGGGGCCGAGCAGAGCGGCCACATCGCCGCCGTGGGCTTCGACCTCTACACGCGGCTGCTGGAGCAGGCGGTGAGCACGCTCAAGCAGCAGTTCAACGCGGGCGTGCCGGTCAAGCCCAAGAAGCAGGCCGCGCCCAAGGGTGCCGCGCCCGCCGCACCGGACGCGCCCGCCGCACCCAAGGCCGCGCCCAAGAAGCCGACCATCAAGGTCGACGAGAAGGTGCTGGTCGGCCCGCTGGTGACGCTGGATCTGCCGCTGGATGCCTACATCCCCGCCGACTACATCCCCGACGACCGCGTGCGGCTGGAGGTTTACCAGCGCCTGGCCGAGGCCCAGACGCCCCAGCGCGTGCGCGAGCTGCGCACCGAGCTGCGCGACCGCTTCGGCGAGCCGCCCGAGCCGGTGGAGAGCCTGCTCACCTGGCTGATGATCAAGGCGCTCTCGCTGCGCGCCGGGGTCGGGTCGATCGTCACCACCGACGAGGAGTTTATCATCCGCCTGCCCGAGGCGGGCGTGGCCGAGCGCGAGCGGCTACGCCAGAGCCTCAAGCACGATGGCGCGGTCAAGATCGGGCCGCAGTTCGCGCGGCTGGATCGGCGCACGGTGCGCGACGAGTGGGTGCCCGCGCTCTCGGGCATCCTGGAGACAGTGGCCCGCCAGCGTGCCGAGCGGCTGCCTACTGGCGCGCAAAAATATACATAAGGTAGGCCCCGGCCTCGCGCAGCACGTGCCCGGCCTCCTCGGCGGAGAGCCCGGAGGATGCCGACTGGATGGGCGCGGGCGCGGCGTCTAGCCCCAGGTCGTGGGCGATCTTCAGCGAGCGCAGCATGTGGTAGCCGTCGCTCACCAGCAGCACGGATGGCATGCCCTGCTCGCGGATGATCTGCGCGGCGTTGGTCAGGCTCTCCAGTGTGGTGGTGCCGGTCTCCTCGGCGAACAGCGCCCCCGGCTCGACCCCGCGCGAGAGCAGGTACTCGCGGCCCGCCGCCGCCTCGCTGGTGGTGTCGCCCTTGCCCACGCCGCCGGTGAGGATGATGGCGCTCACGGTGCGGCGCTGGTACAGGTCCAGCGCGCGGTCGAGCCTGGCCCGCAGCACAGGCGAGGGCGAGCCGTTCCACTGGGCCGCGCCCAGCACCACGGCCACGTTGGCCTGGTGGGCCTCGTCGCGCCCGGCCTGGGCCACGATCAGGCCGCAGACCAGCAGCAGCAGGGCCACGGCCCCGGCGGCGATCAGGCCCAGCCCGCGCAGGGCGCGCAGCAGCAGTCGGCGCTGCTGGGTGAAGGTTCGTATGGATGTGATCATGCCGCCATTATCGCCACAGCGGCGGAGTTGCGCAAGTTGACGCCCTGCGAGCGTATCAAGGATATGTACCACCAAGACTCCAAGAGATGCAAATGTGTGGCCTGCTGCGAAGATATGGGATATCCCATGTTTTGGCGGTAAACGGTTTTCCTCTTCGCTTCTCCGTAGTATTCGTCCCCTTCGTGCCTTTGCGTCTTCGTGGTATTTATTCCCTTGTGTCTTGGTGGTAAACGGTTCATCCCCCTTGCTGCAACCGCCCACGACGAGATCTCGTATAATTGCCACATCTGAAAGAAAGGGCGGGGCGCGATGCATAGATTCGACTGGCGCTGGGTGGGCGTGGTGGCGCTGATCATCTTCATTACCCAGATCCGCTATATGCCGCCGGTGTTTGCGGCGGTGTTCCTAGCGGCTGGCGGCGGCTACTTTATTTACGTGGGCTGGCAGCAGTGGCGGCGCGGCGGCGGCACCGGCCTTGCGCCCACATCCAGCAAGAAGGTGACCTACTGGCGCGGCCAGCGGATCGAGCTGGCCCCCGAGCGGCGCGGCCCGCGCGCGCCCTCGCTGCGCAGCGCGGCTCCGGCGGTGCTGTTCATGCTGCTGGGCGCGGCGCTGGTGCTGATCGCGCTCTTCAGCGGCGTGGGGGCGCTGGGCGTGCTGTAGCGCTGCACTTTGTGGGTGTTGGGCGGTGCCCCGCTGGGGTGCCGCCTTTTCTTTTGACGGTACAATGGCCTGCACGCCGATAGCCCCAAGGAGCTTTGTATGGAACCACAGCCGATCACCCTGCGCCCTGTGCGCGCCGACGACCTGCCGACCCTTGAGCAGTGGCAGAACGATTTCGAGATGCTGAGCGCCTACAACATGTTTGGCCTGAAGCCGACCAATCGCATGGCGCGGGCCTTTGAGGAGGATGGCTTTCTGACCCAGCAGCATGGGCGGCTGCTGATCGAGGAGCGCGGCGGGCTGCTGGTGGGCGACATGGACTACCGCCAGGTGCACTATGGGCCGGGCTGGGGGAATGTGGCCTACGCCATCGGGATCAGCCTGGTGGTGGCGGCGCGTGGCAAGGGCTACGGCACGCTGGCGCAGCGCCTGTGCGCGGAGTACCTGTTTGCGACCTACCCGATCATGCGGGTGGAGGCCAGCACCGATATCAGCAACACCCGTGAGCAGCGCTCGCTGGAGAAGGCGGGTTTCACCCGCGAGGGCCTGGCGCGCAAGGCCCAGTGGCGCGGCGGCGAGTGGCACGACCTGGTGCTCTATAGCAAGCTGCGCGGCGAGTAGCGGCGGCCAGGGCGGGGCGTGCGCCGTGTGGCGCATCCCCCGCCCTGGGGGGCATGTCAGTGCTCATCGATCTCCCGCAGGGTCTCGCGGGCGGTGTAGATCAGGTCGTTCAGCCACCCGCGCAGATCCTCGCGGCTCAGCGGCGTCGCCTCGTCGATCTGGCCGTTCGAGGCGTAGTCGTGCAGCAGGTCGAGCCGCAGAAACAGCTCCTCCATCCCCTCGGCGGTGTAGTCGCGGCGGATGCGCTCGCGCAGGATGCGATCCAGCATGCCCATGGCGTGTGTCCTTTCTTGCTGGTCTGGCTGGGTGACGGAAAAGAAAAAGGTGCGAGGCTGGTTAGGCCTCACACCTTGGGTGAAGATCTCGCGCTGTGCCGCTGGCTCACATGCGCGCCCCCCCTGATGCTTGGCGCTTCCCACCTGCTGATATGCGTGCATAGCCTCGCATGGCGTCGCTTGGCTTGAACGGCGCGCACAGGCTCTGTTGCGGCAGATTCTCCAGGTGGAATTTGGGGGCGCGTAAGCTGATCACGGGTTGACCTCGATCTTGGTGGTGTCGAGCATCTTTAGGATGCTGGACCCCTTGATAAAGACACGGCGGATGCTTTCAGGTCGGCTGGCCTCAAGCTGGCCTGCGGCGATCAGGCGCTTGATGGTGCTGAGGCTGACGCCGAGCACGTCGGCGGCTTCCTCGCGGGAGTAGATCGCCTCGGGATTGACCGGCTCTCGTTTCGTCATGGGCAGTCCTCCAGAATCCAGATGAATGTAGCATAGCTCAAGAGGGGCGTCAATGGGTCAAAAGTCGGAGGGGACTGGGCTGAAAGGATGATTTGTTAGGCGTCGCGCCATGCGCCGGGGGCTAGGTCGCCCAGGCGGTAGGGGCCGACGGCCACGCGGATGAGGCGCAGCGTGGGGAAGCCGACCGCCGCTGTCATGCGGCGCACCTGGCGGTTGCGGCCCTCGCGGATGGTGAGCGCCAGCCAGGATGTGGGCACACTCTTGCGCTCGCGGATGGGCGGGGTGCGCGGCCACACCTCGGGCGGCGCGATCAGCTGGGCCTGGGCGGGGCGGGTGGGGCCGTCGTTCAGCTGCACGCCCTGGCGCAGCGCGGCCAGCGCCTGCTCGCTGGGCAGGCCCTCCACCTGCGCCCAGTAGGTCTTGGGCATCTTGTGGCGCGGGTCGGCGATCTGCTGCTGGGCCTTGCCGTCGTCGGTGAGCACCAGCAGGCCCTCGCTGTCGTGGTCGAGCCGGCCTGCGGCGTACACGCCCGGCACGGGGATGTAGTTGGCCAGGGTCGGCCTGCCATCGGGGTCGGTGAACTGGCAGAGCACGAGGTAGGGCTTGTTGAAAAGGATGATGCGTGACATTGGGCTATTGTAGCATAGCGCTGCCCCGCGTCTGTTTTTGGCAGGCCCGGCGGCCCGCTCCATGGCGTCGCGCCAAACGCGGCTGCTATAATACCCCTATGAACGAGCAGCTAGCGCCACCGCCTATCTCGGCCAGCGTGCATATCTACCGCGGCCTGATGGACCGCGCCGTCTCGTGGCGGCAGCGGATCGACTCCCCCACCAACTGGGCGATCACCACCAGCGGCACTGTGGCCAGCTTTGTGCTGAGCGACGCGGGGCACCCGCATGTGGTGCTGCTGCTGATGATGGTGCTGATGTATGCGTTTCTGATCATCGAGGCGCGGCGGATGCGCTACTACGAGCTGTGGGCCAGCTGGGTGCGCCTGCTGGAGACCGACTACTTCGCGTCGATTCTGCGCGATGGCCAGGCGGGCATCGGCCAGCCCTGGCAGCAGCTGATCGTGCACGACTTTGCAAACCCGCACTTTAAGACCCCGATCGTGCATCTGGTGGCCCGCCGTCTGCGGGATAACTACCTGCTGCTGCTGCTGTTTCTGCTGGCCTGCTGGCTGGTGAAGCTGGTCATTCACCCGTCGGGCGGTGCGGCGGGCCTGGTCGAGCGGGCCTCCATCGGGGTTATCCCAGGCGCGGCGGTGTTTGCGGCGGTGCTCGGCTCGTATGTGCTGCTGGTGCTGTTCACCGCGCTGTATGGCCGCCGCGTGCCAAACGCCGAGCTGCTGCCCCGCGAGCTGCTGGCCGAGCGCATGCTGGCTGTGCCCGAGCGGCTGGGCAGCTACCAGCTGCGCGCCGCCCTGCGCGAGCGCTTCCTGAGCAGCGAGGACGACCTGCCGCTGCGGCGCGATGACTGGGACTGAGCACTATTGAGCTTGGTGCGAGGCAGGAACCTAGCTGCTGCCGCGCCGTTCTTCTGCTAGAATACGACGCTTTTCGAGCGCCGATGTTTCCCGACCTAGGCTGGGGCGCGGCCATGCCCGCCCTGCATTGTTGACATAGAAGGAAATCGACCGATGAACACAGGCAGCGCCGCCCTGATCCTCACCGCACACGCGCCCTACCTGCGCTCCGCCGGGCGCGAGCCGGTGGGCGAAGACCGCCTGCACGAGCTGACGGCCAGCGCCCTCATCCCTGCCCTGAACACACTCTACGACCTGTGCGAGCGCGACCTGCGGCCCCGGCTGGGTCTGGCGCTCTCGCCGCTGCTGCTGGAGCAGCTGGGCGACCCGGTGGTGCAGAAGCACTTCTACTTCTGGATCGAGCGCCGGATCGCCCAGGCCCAAGATGCGCTGGCCAGCGCGGCGGGCGACCAGGGCCGGGCCTACCTGGCCCAGTTCTACATCGACTGGGCCGAGGGCATCCGCACCAGCTTCGACGTGCGCTTTGGCCGCAACCTGGTGGCGGCGCTGCGCCCGCTGGTGGATGCGCAGATCGTCGAGCCGCTGGCCAGTGCGGCCAGCTACCCTCGGCTGGCCAGCATCGGCAGGGCCACCACGCTGCGCGCCCAGATCGACCTGGGCGTGATGGCTGCCGCCCAGGCCTATGGCTGCCGCCCGCGCGGCTTCTGGCCGCCCTCGGGGGCCTACCGCGCCGCCGCCGGCCCCATGCTGGCCGATAACGAGGTGGCCTATGTGCTGCTCGACCCCGCCGATGTGCAGGACCGCTCGACCGCGCCCGGCTGGGTGGTGCAGCGTAGCCTAATGGGCATCCCGGTCGACCGCGCCTTCGACGCCTATGTCAGCGCCCCCGACCTTGACTACAGCGGCGACCCGCTCTACCGCGCGCCCGTGGCCGATGCCGACGGCTTCGCCTGGCACCGCAACGGCATGGGCGGCCAGCCTGAGCTATACGACCCCTACGACGCCTACCAGCGCGCCCAGGAGCACGCCGCCCACTTCCTAGAGGTGATGGCGGCACGCGGGCGCGAGTCGCAGCGCGAGCTGAGCGTGATCGTGCTGGATGCCGCCGTGGTGGGCGGGCGCTGGTTCGAGGGGGCCTCGTGGTTTCGCGCCCTGCTCACCGAGCTGGCCGAGCGCGAGGATCAGGCGCTCACCACGCCGGGGGCGTATATGGATGCGGTGCTCATCCGCCGCACCCTGGCGCTGCGGCCCGAGCCGCTGGCCGAGGGCGGCGTGTACGGTGGCCAGCACCTGTTCTCGCTGCAGCAGTCGCTGCGCGCCGCCGAGGCCCGCCTAGGCGCGCTGGCCAAGCGCCACCCCACCGCCGCCGCCGAGCGCGAGCGCGTGCTGCAGCAGGCCGCCCGCGAGCTGCTGCTGGCCCAGTCGCACGATCTGGCCGCCCGCGAGGAGGCCCACAGCGCGCCCCGCCAGATGATGCGCCACCTGACGCGCTGCATCCAGCTGTGCGACCTGGCCGAGCGCCCCGAGCTGTCCGAGGATGATCTGGTGCTGCTGGAGACGCTGGAGGAGGAGGATAACCCCTTCGCGCATGTCAACTATCGCATTTTTGCCGATCTGTAGCGGGCCGCGAGAAGCCCCTGCCCTCACGTGGCGTCGCCGCAATTGAGATGCAGCACAGGCACATCGGAAGATTGGATTGAGCCGTGCTATGCGCATCGTCTGGCGCGCGAGATGGTGTCGCCCCCGGTGTGTGGATGAGCAGCGTACATAACGTGAGATCTTTTGAGGGCGGGCCACCAACATATGGTGGCCCGCGTTTTCTTTGAGCGGCGAGGAAACGCGCGCGAGAGGTAGGTGAACGCTCGACGAAGGCAGGTGAACGCTCGACGAAGGCAGGTGAACGCTCGACGAAGGCAGGTGAACGCTCGACGAAGGCAGGTGAACGGACGAATGAGGCAGGTGAATGCTCGACGAAGGCTCGCCCCACCTGGCCCATGCGGCGAAGGTGCCGCTAGGGTTTTGATGGCCATATGCACGAACACCAGATGCCTGACTTCGGCATAGGAATGCTACAAATTGGGGGTTTCGAAGGGGGCGTAGCCCCATGGCGGGGTTGCTAGGGGCAGGCCCCTAGCCGCCGCCCGCGCAGGGCACGCACCAACCGAACAAGAACTCCCATCCTCATCGAAGCCGCAGGCGGTCGGGCCGCCCGCGCAGGGCACGCACCAACCGAACAAGAACCACCATCCTCATCGAAGCCGCAGGCGGTCGGGCCGCCCGCGCAACGCAGCAAGCATTGCCTACGGTCGGGTCGCCCGCAAAAACGAGGCATCACCTCAAGGTTGGGCAGCACCGCCGCCCGCGCAGGGCACACATCAACCGAACAAAAACCACCATCCTCATCGAAGCCGCAGGTGGTCGGGCCGACTACTGCACCGAGAAGCAGCCACCCTGCGGCCCAGCCGCGCGTTTTGTCTGACGTTGAGGCTAGCTGCTCAGCGTGCGTGCTGCCCGCTCGATCTGGCGGATGTGGGGTCGCTCGTGGTTGATCAGCCGCAGTGCGTAGTCGCGTACGGTGCGCCGCAGTGGGCGGCCCGCGCCCGTGACAGTGGCGGCCAGGCTCCAGCCCTCGGGCGGCAGCGCCCGCAGCGTGGCCAGCAGCGCCTCGCGCTGCGCCGCGAAGGCCTGGAGCGAGGGCAGGAAGTCCAGCTGGGGGTAGTCGGTCTGCCTGATCCAGGTGGTGGGGTTGATAGCCCGGATGGTCGCGCCGGGCTGGGCGATGATCGTGGCGATGGCCTCGCCCCACACATCGGCGCAGGATCGCAGGTGGGCCAACACCTCGCTGGCCGACCACTCGCCGGGCGCGGGTGGCGCGCGCAGCAGGGCGGGCGGCACGCCCTGGGCGGCGGCGGCCAGCCGGGGCGGCGCGCTGGCCAGCAGCTCGATCAGCTCGTGGGGGGGACGCTCGTGGTCAGCCATGGGTCTCCTCCTTTTTGCTACAGCACGTGCGCCGGGTCGATATCCACCACCCAGCCGGGCGGCGGGCGCAGCACCGCCAGCAGCGGCGCAGGGTCGTCGCAGCGCAGCAGCAGGTGCCAGCGGAAGCGATTGCGCTGGCGGTGGAAAAAGGCGGGGGCTGGCCCGATGATTGCCCAGCCGCGCATGCCCAGCGCCGTGGCCTGCTGCTCGACCTCGATCGCCAGCGCCTGGGCGGCGGCGCGGCTGCGGGTGTCGCTCGCGCCGCTGTAGATGAAGCGCACCAGTCGGCTAAACGGCGGATAGCGCGTCTGTTTGCGGTAGGCGATCTCCTGGGTGAAGAAGGCCTGGTAGTCGTGCTCCTGCGCGGCCTGCAGCGCGTAGTGCTCGGGGTCATAGGTCTGGATGACCACCTGCGCGTCGGCCTGCCTGCGGCCGGCGCGGCCCGCCACCTGGGTGAGCAGCTGGAAGCTGCGCTCGCCCGCGCGGAAGTCGGGCAGGTGCAGCCCGGTGTCGGCGGCCACCACCCCCACCAGCGACACCAGCGGCAGATCTAGCCCCTTGGCGATCATCTGGGTGCCCACCAGCACATCGGCGCGGTGCTCTAGGAAGGCGTCGAGCAGCCGCTCGTGGTCGCCCTTCTTGGTTACGGTGTCGCGGTCCCAGCGCAGCGGGCGGGCCTGCGGGAACAGCGCCGCCACCTCTTCCACCACGCGCTGTGTGCCCACCCCGAACGACTTGATGCGCGTGCTGAAGCACTCGGGGCAGAATGGCGGCGTGGTGGCGCGGTGGTTGCAGCCGTGGCACACCAGGATGGATGACGACAGCTCGTCGCCCGCCAGCCGCTGGATGCCGCCCTGGCTCGGCTCCTCGTGGTGCAGGGTGAGCGGCGACGAGCAGTTGGGGCAGCTGATCACGTGGCCGCAGTCGCGGCACATCACGAACGAGGCCGCGCCGCGCCGGTTGATGAACAGGATGGCCTGCTGCCCGCGCTCTAGGGTGCGCAGCAGCCCCTGCTGAAGCGCGCGGCTGAAGATCGAGCGGTTGCCCTTCTCCAGCTCGCGGCGCATGTCCACCAGCTGCACGGGCGGCAGCGGCAGCGCCACCGAGCGCGGCAGGCCGAGGGCGTCGCGCCCGCTGCCCACGCGCTCGGCCAGGCGCAGCAGGGTGTAGCGGCCATCCAGCGCGGCCTGGTAGCTCTCGACCGAGGGCGTGGCGCTGCCCAATATCAGCACGCTGTCGGTGAGCCGCGCCAGGGTGCGCGCCGCCTCGCGGGCGTGGTAGCGCGGGCTGCTGTCGTGCTTGAAGGTCGGCTCGTGCTCCTCATCCACGATGATCAGGCCCAGCTCGGGCAGCGGCGCGAACACCGCCGAGCGCGAGCCGATGGCCAGCCGGGCCTCGCCCCGCCGCAGCCGCCGCCACTCGTCGTAGCGCTCGCCCATGCCCAGGCCCGAGTGTAGCACGGCCAGCTGGCCGGGGAAGCGCGCCGCGAACCGCCGCACCAGCTGGGTGGTGAGCGCGATCTCGGGCACCAGCACTAGGGCCTGCCTGCCGCGCCGCATGGCCCGCGCGATCGCCCGCAGGTAGATCTCGGTCTTGCCGCTGCCGGTCACACCGTGCAGCAGGAAGGTGCGGTCGCCCCGCTCGTCGGCCTGCTCCAGCGCCTGCGCGATCGGTCTCCAGACGGCCTCCTGGGCCACGGTGAGCGCCGGGGGCATGTCGGGCGGGGTGGCGTCGCCCGCCAGCGGGTCGCGGCGCACCTCCAGCTCGCTCAGCTCGACCAGGCCGCGCTGCTCAAGCGCGCGCAGCGCCGTCAGGTTTGCGCCGGTCTGGGCGTAGAGCTGCGTGGTGGGGTAGATCTGGCCATCGGCGGCCTGCTCGGCCAGGTGGCGCAGCGCGGCCTGCTGGCGCGGGGCGCGCTGCAGTTCGGCCAGCGCGGCCTCGCGCTGGGCCGGGTCGGCCAGCAGCCGCACCATGCGCTCGATGCGCGGGCGGGCCTTGGCGCGGGTGGTGGCGCTCTCGCGGGCGATCAGGCCGCGCTCGGCCAGGGCGCGGTAGATCTCGCGCAGCTCGCCGTCGCCGCCGCGCAGCCGCTGGCGCAGCTCGGCCTCGCGGGTGGGGCCGAGCTGGCGCAGCAGGTAGAGCACTGCCCGCTCGGCCTCGGGCAGGCCGCCCAGGTCGCTGGCCAGCCCGGCGGCGCTGGCGCGGTAGACCGGCTCGGACTCCTGGCTGACGCCGGGGGGCAGCATCAGCGCCAGCGCCTCGTAGGTGGGCACGCTGTAGTAGGCGGCCAGCCAGCGGGCCAGCGCGATCTGCGGCTCGGTGAGCGCGGCCTCGGGGTCGGCCAGATCGTCGATCTCGCGGTACGCCGCGCCGCCGCCCTCGTCGTTGGGGTAGGTATCCAGCACCACGCCCTGCACGCGCTTGCGCCGCAGCGGCACCCACACCAGCCGCCCTGGCCGGATGTGCTGGCGCAGCCGCGCGGGCGCGCGGTAGGTGAAGATCGGGTCGGCGTCGGGGATGCTGACGTGCACCGCGACATCGGCGAGCAGCTCTGGTGGCATGGTGTGTTGGCCTATAGATCAGGGAAGGGTCCGGGGCGTAGTGTAGCGGAATCGCGGCGGCGGGGCAAGTGCTGGCCAGCCGCCGCGCGGGAGATTTTTCACCACGAAGACACGAAGGCGCGAAGGGCAGCCATTTTACCACCAAGACACCAAGGCACAAGGGGACAAAAGAGAACGAATACCACGAAGACACGAAGGCACGAAGGGCAGCCGTTTTACCATCAAGATACCAAGGCACCAAGGGATCAAGAGGAAATAAATATTGGCGAGATGCTAGCCCTACCCACCTGGCCCATGCGGCGAAGGTGTCGCTGATGTTTTGATGGCCATATGCACGAACATCAGCGACCAAGAGACGGCATTGGATAGGCATTGGGGGCGATGCACGCGTAGGGGCGGATCTCGTGTCCGCCCCTACGCCAATGATCCTATCGCTTGCGTGGCAGCCTAGCTGGCCACGGCCAGATCGCGCTGGATGGCCTCCAGCAGGCCGCGCCCGCCCGCCTCGACCATGTGGTAGACCGCCTCGAAGTTGCCCGTGTAGTAGGGGTCGGGCACATCCTTGGCGGCGCCCTCGGGGATGAAGTCGGAGAGCAGGGCCACCTTCGCACCGGCCCGCTGCCCGATCGCCCGCAGGTCGCTCAGGTTGGTGCGGTCCATGGCGATCAGGTAGTCGAACTGCTCGAAGTCCTCCACGCCCACCTGGCGGGCGGCGTGGGCGTAGCTGATGCCGCGCTGCTGCAGCAGGGCGCGCGTGCCTTGGTGGGGCTGCTCGCCCAGGTGATAGTCGCCGGTGCCCGCCGAGTCGGCCTCGACGATGTCCTGCATCCCGGCCTGCTTCACAAGGTCGCGGAATACGGCCTCGGCCATGGGCGAGCGGCAGATGTTGCCGAGGCAGACGAAGAGCACGCGGACTTTGGGTGCTGTGTTTGTCATAACGCTCCTGAGACGTATGAGGGCGACGGAACCGAAGGTTGCCGCTAGGGCACAGGGTCGTGGCCGCCGTGGGCGAAGGGGTGGCAGCGCAGGATGCGCTTGGCCCCCAGCCAGCCGCCCCTCAGCACGCCGTACCTGCTGATCGCCTCGTAGGTGTAGGCCGAGCAGGTGGGCGTGTAGATGCAGCTTGGCGGCAGCGCGGGCGAGATAAACTTCTGGTAGAAGCGGATGAGCTTCAGTGCGATCCAGCGCATAGGTGTGTGGGCGCAGGGCGGCGTGGCCTCCGCTGCGCGCTAGGGCTATTTCTGCCGAAAGATCTCCCAGACCATGTGGCGCAGCTCGGGCAGGATGAGCTTTTCCATGCCCAGCCGCACCGCGCCGGTCGAGCCGGGCAGGCAGAAGATCAGCGTGTCGCCGTACAGCCCGGCGGTGGCCCGCGAGAGCATGGCCGCCGCGCCGATCTCGTGGTACGACAGCATGCGGAACAGCTCGCCGAAGCCCGGGATGCGCTTGTGCAGCAGCCCGTCGATGGCCTCGTAGGTGGCGTCGCGCGCGGCGATGCCGGTGCCGCCGTTGGTGATAATCACCTGGCAGCCCTGGGCGGCTAGGCCCTGGATGCGGGCCACGATCTGCCCTGGGTCGTCGGGCACGATCACCACCGGGGCGACGCTATGCCCCGCCGCCTCCAGCCCCGCGCGGATGGCCGCGCCGCTGGTGTCGCTCTCCGCCGTGCGGGTGTCGCTGATGGTGATCACGCCGCAGCGGATGCTGTGCTGCGCGGCGCTGGCCTGCTGCTCGTGGTCGATATGGCTCATGGTCTTCTCCTTGCCCATCATGCTACCACAAACTGCGCCTGCGGAAGAGCGCCGTTTTACCACCAAGACGCCAAGGCACCAAGGAATAAAAGGGACGAATACCACGAAGACGCGAGGGCGCGAAGGGACGAAAACTATTTACCACTACTCCTAAGGGAGCACAAGCGGACGAATACGACGAAGGCGTGAGGATACGGAGGGAGCGAGCGCACCGTTTTACTGCCAAGAAACCAAGGGAAGAAAAAATGAAGGCGCGATCGTTTTTGGATTGAGATCTCTAAGCCCTTTGTGTCTTCGTACCTTCGTGGTAAAAGCAAACCGGCGAGGGGTATTTCCCCTCGCCGGTGGCCGCTGGTGCTGGCGGCTGCGCTAGTTCTTGGGAAGCTCGCGGGCGTAGCGCCACAGGTAGTAGTGCCGCCCAACATTGCCCATCTCCACCTGCCAGTTGGCCGGGTTCGACGGGTCGTAGGTGAGCACGCGGCGCTGGAACGGCTGCATCAGCACCTGGCGCGACTGCCCGCCCACCTTCACCGTCACCCAGTAGGGGTCGCTCAGCGGGTAGCCCATGGTGAACACCCAGTCCATCAGCGCGCCGGTGCGGTAGCTGCCGCGCTCGTAGACGGTGCTGTTGCTGTTCATGTAGGCCCAGAACGCCTGCGGGATGCTGTAGCCCGTCTCGGGCACATAGTGGGCCAGCTTGGCGGCGTCCAGGCGCGGCCCGCTGTAGTCGCCCACCGCGCCCGACTTGGCCAGCGTCTCGGCCACGTACTGGCCGGTGCGGTCGTGGCTCTTCTTGCCCACCACGCTGGCCAGCGAGGCGTAGGTCGGCGCGCTGGCGTCATCCTGGTCGCCCGCCACCGGGATCTGGGCTGGCTTGCGGTTCAGGAAGCTCTGGTCGCCGGTCTGGATGCGGCCCTGCACCAGCTCGCTCACCAGTAGGCCGTTGGTCACAAACCAGGCGCTCGACTGGCTGGCCTTGGGGTTGGTGATCTCCATGCGGGCCTTGTCGTAGTACTCGACCATGCGCTCGGTGCCGGGCGCCTCGGCGTAGCGCTCGGTGGTGCGCAGCAGCGCCTTCGGCCCCCACAGCCAGGTGCGCGTGATCTTGCCCGCGCTGATCGGCTGGTCGGCGCGGTTCCACACCCGCGAGAAGGCCAGGAAGGCCGGGGTGGTGGTGGGCGAGGTCTGGGTGGTGGGCGTGGCCACGCCGCCCTCGGGCGTGGGCGTCACCACGGTGAAGGCCTGGGTGGGCGTGGGGATGACGAAGGGCGTCTGCACCGGCACGCTGCCCGCCGCCGGGGTGGGCTGGCGGCCGCACATGGTGTCGCCCTGCACGCACAGCTTCAGCGCCAGGTCGTAGCGGATGAACTGGTTGCCCAGGTCGCCGCGGTTCTTCACCTGCACGAAGTAGAAACCATCGACCGGCGGCACGAACTGGATCTCCGAGTCGAGCGAGCTGGGGATGTCGTCGCTCACCGAGATAATGCCGACGCCGTCGCGGTCGAACAGCGTCATGATCGTGTCGGCGCCCGCCTCGGTGTCGCGGTTGAGCGTGGACTGGTAGGGCCGCGTGTCGGTGTAGATGTAGTAGTTCTTGCCCGCCGCGCCGAAGAACTTCACCCAGTCGGCGTCGCCCACCGGGCAGAGCACGTGCTGGGGCTGCAGCTCGTTGGGGTGGATGAGCGTGGCGGTCTCGGGCAGTCCGTCCTGCTCGTACAGGTCGTTGCACAGCTCGGCGATCTGGGTGGGCGTGGGGCCGAAGCTCTCGCCCTGCACCAGGATGGTGTAGGTGCGGTCGCCGCCGCCCGAGTTCACCTTGTCGCGCACCACGAAGTAGAACTTGCCGTCGTACGGTGCGCGCCACGACTGGATGCGGGGCCGCAGGTCGCTGGTGTTGGCGGTGGTGTCGTGGCGGTAGTAGTCGTCGTTGCCCGCCATGTAGACGCCATTCTCGTCGAACAGCTCGATCACCAGATCCAGGCCGTTGGCCATCTGGGTCACGTCGATGGTGTAGACCTTGCCCGCGCCAGCCCCAAAGTAGAACCAGTCCTCGTCGTTCAGCGGCTTGTTGTCGTCGCCGCACAGGCCGTGGATCTCCGGCTCGTTCACGCGGATGAGGTTGGCGGTGCTGATGTCGTCGCCGGGGTCGTTGGCCTCGCGCCCGTTCTGACACACCGGCTCGGGCGTGGGCGTGGGCGTGACAGTGGTGGTGACGGTAGGCGTCTGCGTCTGCGTGGGGGTGGATGTGGGCGCGGTGCCGGTGGTGGTCAGCTTGACGATGAGGCTAGCGCTGGCCGAGCCTGCGGATGAGTCCGATGAGGTGGCGGTGATGGTGACGGTGCCAAGCTGTGTGCCGGTGGGCGCGCTGCTGCTAAAGACGTATGAGACCTGGAAGGTCGCGACGCTGCCATTTGCCGAGACGGTCACCGGGCTGCTGAGCGGGTTGGCCGAGGCGCTGCCCGATGGGGTGACGCTCACATTCGTGCTGATCGCAAAGTTGCGGTTCACGATTGTGTTGTTCTGGATCTGGTAGGTACGGGTGACGATATCGCCGGGGGCGGCGCTGATATCTGTCCCATCGGCATCAAGCGCGGTGATCACTACTGCGCTCTGGGCCTGCAGGATCGGCAGCTGGTAGGCGCAGAAAAACAGCGATAGGGTGATCAAGCAGGCCAGAAGGAAGTTCAGCAGCGTGGTCGAACGACGCATTGCAGCCTCATCAAGTGTTCATGAATAGCACCAGCGGACGCGCCGATTATAGCATGTCAGTGCGGTATGTCAATGCTGGGCACGATCCTCGGTCGCAAATCAAATCCTTATCTGGTTTTCATCAAAAATTGAGGTGTTGGCTCGTATGCTGCAGTGAGCAGTGCGCTGCACACATCGAGGCGTTGCTGCAGCTGGCTGCTAGCGCTGGAAAAAGGCGTGTGAGCGCTGAAAATACGATCGATTTTCTACAATATCGGCTAAAAGAACACACTAGAGGAACCCAACTATGCTGCATACTATTCGAACCCCGCTGATCGCCGCAGGCGGCGCGCTGGCCCTGGCGCTCACGCTCAGCGCCTGCGATGTGACCACATCGGCGGGCCGCGCCACCCAGGTGCCTGCGGCGGCGCAGCCCAGCGCCGCGCCCGCCGTGGCCACCGTGCTGGTGGTGGCCACGCCCACGCCCACCCCCGCCGACACGCTGGCGGGCGAGGTGCAGGCCCAGCCCGTGGCCCAGCTCTCCACCGCCACGCCGCCCAGCGCCCAGGCCGTGCTGGATGCCGAGGAGCAGATCGTGGCCGACATCGCCGACCGCGCCGGGCCTGCCGTGGTGCGGATCGACGTGCAGACCCAGCAGGGCTCGGGCCTCGGCTCGGGCTGGCTGGCCGAGTTCGATGGCCAGCCCTACATCATCACCAACAACCACGTGGTCGCGGGCAGCGGCGGGCGCGTGCTGGTGTCATTCACCGGCCTGTTCCAGACCATCGGGCAGGTGGTGGGCACCGACCCCGACAGCGACATCGCCGTGGTGAAGGTCGAGCAGATCCCCGACGATGTGCACCCGCTGTCGCTGGGCGACTCCTCCACCGTGCGTGTGGGCCAGCGCACCGTGGCCATCGGCAACCCGCTGGGCCAGAACCGCACGGTGACGGTGGGCATCATCAGCGCGCTGGGCCGCACCATCGAGGAGAGCGAGAGCCGCTCGACCTACTCGATCGGCGGGGCCATCCAGACCGACGCGGCGATCAACCCCGGCAACTCCGGCGGGCCGCTGTTCGACTCGCGCGGCTATGTGATCGGCATGAACACCGCCATCCTCTCGCAGTCGGGCACCAGCTCGGGCATCGGCTTCGCCGTGCCGGTCGATCTGGTGAAGAAGGTCGCGCCCGCGCTCATCCGCGATGGCCAGTACGAGCACCCCTACATGGGCGTGCTGTTCAACACCGGCAATGGCTCGGACATCACCACGCTGGTGGCGCAGCAGAACAGCCTGCCCAGCAGCGGCCTGCTGGTGGCGGCGGCGCGCGGCGGCCCGCTGGCCCAGGCGGGCATCGGCGACCGCGCGATCCTCACCGCGATCAATGGCGTGCAGATGACCTCCACCGACGATCTAGTCTCGTACCTGGAGCTGAACACTGTGCCTGGCGACACGGTGACAGTGAGCTACTATGAGCTGCAGGGCGGCGAGCAGCGCGAGGCCCAGGTGACGCTTTCGTCGCGCACGCAGTCGCAGCTCCAGCAGTAGCCGTAGCGCGCTGGGATGGGCCATGTGGTATTACTATGTGGCCCTTTTTTGCGCCAAAATTGCCGCCGCATGGCTGGATCGAAATCGCCCCGCCCATCGTCCTAGCAGCAGCGATAGTTTCCAGACACGAGGTGGAGCAGATGAAACGAGTGCTTCTCGTCGGCGCGCTGCTGCTGGCCAGCGCAGCCCCAGCGGCGGCCCAGGGCCAGCAGCCCGAGGCGCGGGTGACGCAGGTGGACACGGCATCCTACCCCGATATCACGCTGTATGTGAGCGTGACCGGCGCTGGCGGCGCGCCTGTGGGCGGGCTGACCGCCAGCGATTTTCGGATCACCGAGGATGGCCAGCCGGTGACGATCGGCGATTTCGCTGGCGGTGGCGAGCCGTTCACCGCCGTGCTGGCCATCGACCGCTCGGGCAGCATGGCGCAGGCGGGCAAGATGGATGGCGCGAAGGAGGCGGCGCTGGCCTTCGTGGGCCAGATGCGCCAGGGCGATATGGCGGGCGTGGTGGCCTTTGACGACGCGCCCAGGCTGCTGGCCAGCCCCACCCGCTCGGTCGCCACGCTGCGCAGCAGCATCGAGGGTCTGGAGGCCCAGGGCTCTACCGCGCTGTACGACAGCATCGTGGTGGGCGTGCAGCAGCTGGCCTCGGTCAGCGGCAGGCGCGCGCTCATCCTGCTGACCGATGGGCGCGACCAGATCAACATGGGCGACCCGACCCCGATCAGCGAGCACACGCTGGCCCAGGCCATCCAGGTGGCCCAGCAGGCCGGGGTCGCCATCCAGGTGATCGGCCTGGGCGACCGCAGCTCCGACGACGATGTGACCGGCATCGACGAGGGCGTGCTGCAGCAGATCGCCTCGGCGACGGGCGGGCAGTACATCTACGCGCCCTCGGCGGGCGAGCTGGCCACGCTCTACCGCTCGCTGGCGGCCAGCATGCAGGCCGAGTACCGCATCACCTACCGCAGCCCGCGCCCCACCTTCGACGGCACGCGGCGCGACATCCGGGTGCAGGCCGCTGGCTCGGGCGCGGCAGGCGGCAGCTACCTTGAGCAGCACCTCATCCACGTGCGCTCCAGCCCCGCGCTGGCGCTGCTGCTGCTGCTGCCCATCCTGGGGCTGCTGGTGGCCCCCCGTCTCGTGCGCGGGCGTGTGCGGCGCAAGGAGCAGCCCGCGCCCGCCGCACCCCAGCTGGCCCCGCCCGACCCGCCGCGCTTCTGCGACCAGTGCGGCAAGCCGCTGCGCCCTGGCGTGAAATTCTGCGCGGGCTGCGGCTCGCGCGTGCCGACGGAGGCGCTGCGATGAGCAAGGTGCTGCAGATCTACTACACCGCCGTGCTGGGCGCGCTGGGCGGCCTGCTGGGCTGGTGGCTGATGGGTAGCCTGCCCACCGACGCGCTGGGCATCTGGGTGGCCTACCCACTGGTGGGGGCTGGGCTAGGCGCGGCCATCGCAGGCTGCGTGGCCGCCACCGAGGGCGCGCTGGTCAAGCGCCGCGCCCGGCGGGCCGTGGCCGACATGCTGCGCGGCGCGCTCTCCGGCGCGGCGCTGGGCCTGCTGGGCCTGGTGCTGGCCGAGCTGGGCTTTCTAGCCATCGGCGGCGGCTTCGTGGGCCGCACCCTGGGCTGGATGCTGCTGGGCTTGGCCATCGGCCTGGGCGAGCCGCTGCTCTCGCGGCGGCTGCGGCGGGCCGCCCACGGCGCGGCGGGCGGCGCGGCGGGCGGCGCCGTGGGCGGCGCTCTCTACGAGGCGCTCACGCTGCTGTTCTTGGGCCAGGGCGAGCAGGTGCAGATGCTGGCGGGCGGCGTGGGCCTCATGCTGCTGGGCGCGTGCATCGGCGCGTGCATCCCGCTGGCCCGCTACGCCTTGGCCGGTGCCGAGCTGCGCGTGCTCAGCGGGGCGCAGGCCGGGCTGGTGCGCGAGGTGACGGACACCGCCTCGATCGGGCGCAGCGACGGCTGCGACCTCTACCTGCCCGACCGCCGCGCGGCCTGGAACCACGCCCGCGTGCGCCGCACCGAGCGCGGCTTCAGCCTGGAGGTGCTGCCCGAGGCCGAGGGCGGCGCGCGGCTGGGCGGCCAGGTGATCTACCCCGGCTCCTCTGCCCCGCTCGCCGATGGCGCGCAGATTATCATCGGCGAGACTACCATCCTGTTCGCTGGGCGGTAGCTAGGCACTACCAAGGCGCGAAGGAGGACGGACACCACGACGACTTGAAGGCACGAAGCCGGGGAGAGGAAATGTGGTGAAGGGGCGGGGGAGATACCCGCGCCTTCGCATCGCTGTGCATCAGGCGGGGCGATGCGAAGGCGCGTGGCGGTGAGGGCGGACACAAGATCCGCCCCTACGCCGCTTGGGTGCGTGGCCTGCATCGCGCCTTCGTGGTAAAACGGCTCCCCCCGTGTTGACGGCGGCGCGGGGCCGTGCTACGATGCGCGCGGTCCCGCACACACAGACGCCGACCACATGTCACACCGATGCACCCAACCGATCTGGCCGCGCCTTGGCCGCTGGCTGATCTGCGCCGTGGCCCTGCTGGCCATGGCCGCGCCCGCCCGCGCCCAGGAGCCGCCGCCGCCCATCCCCCCCGAGAACCAGGTGCAGGCCTGGCTCGACGCCCAGCCCGGCCCGCTGAAGGGCTACAGCGAGGGCGGGGCCAGCGCCGCCGAGATGATCGAGGGCGCGGGCAGCTACTACGGCGTGAGCGTGCGCCTGGTGCTGGCCCTGTTGGAGGCCTGCAGCGGCCTTGTCAGCTCGCCCGCGCCTAGCGCCGCCGCCCTGCGCCAGCCCTTCGGCAGCGGCGGGCCAGAAGGCTTTGCGGCCCAGATCGACTGGGCGGGCGCAGAGCTGCGCGCTGGGTACGGCCCCTATGACGTCCCGCCCACCCTGCGCTTCACTGATGGCACCACGCTCACGCTCACGCTCGACCAGGCCATGGAGGGTGTGGCGGTGCAGCGCTTCCTGGCCCAGGGGCGCAGCCAGACCGAGTGGCGGGCCGCCTACGAGCGCTTCGCCCAGGCGTTTGGCCGCTACTTCAACAACCAGCTGCCCGCCGCACGCGCCGCCGAGCCAGTTGCCGCCAGCGGCTTCCTGCAGCGCCCCTGGCAGGCGGGCACCAAGGTCAAGCACCTGGCCTACTTCGACCATATGTTCCCCACCGTGGACACCAAGTCGGGCGATAATGGCTATGTGGTCAACTACATGGGGCGCGGCGGCGTGCAGTACGATGGCCACGACGGCCACGACTTCTACTTCCCCGACCAGCCGATCGGCACGCTGATCGTGGCCGCCGCCGACGGCGTGGCCTACGCCCGCACCCACCGTGGCTTCGGCGTGGTGATCGTGCACCCCGGCGGCTACGAGACCGTCTACTGGCACCTGGATAAGTTCTCGCGGCGCTTCATGGGCCGGGTGGATACCGACAAGGGCGTGGCCGTGAAGGCCGGGGATGTGATCGGCAGCAGCGGCAAAACGGGCTTTGTGAAGGGTACCCCGCACCTGCATTTCGAGGTTCGCCACAACGGCAAAGAGGTCGACCCCTACGGTTGGTACGGCTCGGGCGGCGACCCGTGCGCGGCCTACGCCGCCTGTGAGGCCAGCCCATGGCTGTGGTCGAGCGATCTGGCGGGTGAGTTCGACTTCACCCCGCCCGGCGCGGCGGCGGCCAGCGACACCACACCGCCTACCGCCACCATCGCCGCCGCCCCGCCCGAGGATGTACTGCTGCTGGCCCGCCCCGCCGAGCAGGATCTGCTGCTGCTAGGCTTTGGTCAGCCCGTGCGCGAGGGTGACGCAGTCAGCCTGCCCGCCGCCAGCAACATCCTCAGCGGCACCGGCAGCGTGGCCATGCTGGCCACATTGCCCGATCGCTACGGCGGCACCAGCAGCGGCCACGCCTACCTGCTCTCCACCAGCGCCAGCCCCGATTCAAAGCCGGCCTACACCAACACCCTGGCCCTGCGCCGCGATGAGCTGGGCGATGGCCGCGCCGTCTGGAACTTCTGGACCACGCCTGCCAGCGGCGATGCGGCCCGCAACGATCTGACTGTGGCCGATGGGCTTGCGCCCGGCCCGCACCGCTTTGTGCTCACCTGGGATGCGGCGACGAGAGCCAAGGCGCTGTACATCGACGGCAGCCTCGCCTCGGCGATCTGCGGCCCGGAGCTGCCCGCCGACCTAGGCGCGACAATCGAGCTTGGCCGCTTCGCCCAGGGCGCTGCCGCCAGCGGCGTGCGCGTGGACGAGCTGGCGATCTACCGCCGCGCGCTGGCCGCCGACGAGGTGGCGGCGCTGGGCCAGCACAGCGTGCTGCCGCCCGCCGCCACCAGCCAGGCCAGCTTCCCCCTGGTGGCCCACGCCGCCGACGATGCGGGCGGGATCGTGAGCGTGCAGCTGGGCGTGAACGGCGTGTTTGGCGACCCCCAGCCCTACCGCGAGCGGTACGATCTGCTGCTGCCCGCCTCGGGCACCTACACCATTACGGCGCGCTTCCTCGACCGGGCGGGAAACAGCGCCAGCGCCGAGACCCAGATCACGTACACGCCGCCCAAGGTCTACCTTCCCCTCGTGATGCAACACCCATAACTCCTCCCCCGGTCGCGGTTGTGTTTGCCCCAGTCGATACACTAGGCCGAGCGCTCTATAAAGATCGGTGTCAGGCGCACCGATATGCGCTACCACAGCGATCATGGCATGGCAGCGCGAGGCACCTTCTATAGTGAGGAAGCGGGCGCCCTAGATCTTCTGCGGCCCGTGGGCTTTCACGCCTAAAGGCAAGCATCAGTCATTGTCCGTACCAAGCGCGGCTGTGCTACAATACCCGCCATGAACCTACAGCATACCAACGCATCAAAAGCGCTCGCCGCCATCGGCAGCGCCGCCGCGCTTGCGGCCCTGGGCGCCACTGGCCTGGTGTTTGGCGCGGCCATCTACGCCCTTGAGCGCATGAACCGCCGCCCCACGCCTGCCTGGCTTTCGGAATATACCTTCACGCCATTCGAGACCCAGATCGCGGGCTTCGAGGAGCTGACGCTCACCGCCGAGGATGGCGTGCGCCTGAGCGCCTGGTGGCTGCCCTGCCCCGGCTCGCAGCGCGTGGTGATCGGCCTAGGTGGCCACCACAGCTCCAAGCCCGACATGCTGGGCATCGGCAGCGCCCTGTGCCGCGCGGGCAACAACGTGCTGCTGTTCGACTGGCGCTCGCGCGGCGCGAGCCAGGTGGCCCAGCACTCGCTGGCCTACTACGAGCTGCGCGATGCCGAGGCCGCCCTGGCCTACGCCAAGCAGCGCGTGCCGGATGCCAGCCTCGGACTGGTGGGCTTCTCCATGGGCGCGTCGATCGCGCTGCTGCTGGCCGCCAAGCACCCCGAGGTGCGGGCGGTGGTGGCCGACAGCCCCTTCACCGGCATCCACGAGGTGGTGGCGCACGGCGTGGCCCGCTACCGCCTGCCCGCCAGCGTGGTGCTGCCCGTGGCCGATGCCATGAGCCACCTGCGCTACGGCTACCGCTTCGGCGCGGTGCGCCCGATCGACGTGGTCGGCAGCATCAGCCCCAGGCCGCTGTTGCTGGTGCACGGCAGCGCCGACGACCTCATCCCGGTGCAGCAGGCCCACGCCCTGCTCGCCGCCGCCCGCGAGCCGAAGCAGCTGTGGGTCTACGAGGGCGTCGATCACTGCGGGGCCTACTTCGCCGACCGCCCCGGCTACTGCCAGCGCGTTTCGGCCTTCTTCGACCAGTACCTGGGCAGCGTGGAGGCCGAATAGCCATGCGCTTCGACATCCTGACGCTCTTCCCCGAGATGTTCGCGGGGCCGCTGACCGAGAGCATCATCAAGCGGGCCATCCAGGCGGGCCATATCGACGTGGCGCTGCACAACATCCGCGACTGGGCCACCGATAAGCACAAGTCGGTGGATGACACACCCTACGGCGGCGGAGCGGGCATGGTGATGAAGCCAGCGCCGCTGGCCGCCGCCATCCGCGCCGCCAGGGGCCAGGGCGGCGAGCGCACGCTCACCCTGCTGATGGCCCCCGACGGCGTGCCCTTCACCCAGCGTGTGGCCGAGGATCTGGCGGGCTACGACCGGCTGGTGCTGCTGTGCGGGCGCTACGAGGGTGTAGATGAGCGCATCCGCGAGACCCTGATCGACCGCGAGGTCTCGGTGGGCGATTTTGTGCTCACTGGCGGCGAGCTGGCGGCCATGATCGTGCTGGATGTGGTGTCGCGCCTAGTGCCGGGCGTGCTGGATGCGGCCTCGCCGGTCGAGGAGTCGTTTGGCGGCGGCCTGCTGGAGTACCCGCAGTACACCCGCCCGCTGGAGTGGGAGGGCCGCAGCGTGCCCGACATGCTGCGCTCGGGCAACCACGCCGCGATCGCCACATGGCGGCACCAGCACCGCCTGGCGCGCACCCTGCGCAAGCGCCCCGACCTGCTGGAGATAGCCCCGCTGGCCCCCGCCGACATCGCCTACCTGCGCTCGCTGGGCTGGCAGGGCGGCCCCAAAAAGCGCTAGCCGGTGCTACAACACCCGATCATTTTGACTATATATTTGATCAAAGGCCCTAAGTTCTGTATAATTGCCCCGCCTCAGCTACCTTGTCGAGGCCCGCAGGATGTGCGCCGCTGTCGTTTTGCCCTTCCCCACGCGCACGCTGCAAATGACCTATGCCTCTCTAGGAGGCAAAACAGGAGGACCGATGTTCGGCAATAATAAGAAGGTTCAGGCGGCACCGCAACCGGCGCTTAATGGCAAACCTGAGACCATCGTTGGTGCGAACACCACCTTTGTCGGCACCATCAAGACCGACGGGAACGTGCGCATTGATGGGAGCATCGAGGGCGACATCGAGATCCTCGGCAATCTGATTATTGGCGAAACAGGCCGCGTGATCGCCACCATCAAAGCCCAGAACGTCCACGTTTCGGGCGCGGTGAAGGGTGAGATCACCGCAGTGGATCAGCTTGAGATCTCGCCCACCGGCAAGGTCTGGGGCGACATCACCACCGCCGCGCTGCACATCGAGCCGGGCGGGCTGTTCCGCGGCCAGAGCGCGATGATCTCGAATATCGACGAGCCGCTGCTGCTTGAGGCCCCGCGCACCCGCGAGTAGGCCGCCTGTGGCATCCTATAGAGCTGCTTCTCCTGCGCAGACAGCTGGCATCCCCACCCCATGGGGCGCTAGCGATCTGCGCGGTTTTATTCCTATCGGGGGTCGTAGAAACCATGGCACGTAAGCGTCCGCGCACACTCACTTCCTCGCCCTGGCACCACCGCCTGGCGCGCTTCGGCAGCCCCGGCGTGCTGATCGCCACCGCCGCGCTGGTCATGCTCTCGCTGTGGCTGCTGGTGGGCCTAGTCGAGCAGGTGCTCACCGGCGCGCGCCAGGATGCGCTGCTGGTCCAGCGCCGCGACGAGATCGCCACCATCGAGGCCCAGAACAGCCTGCTGGCCACCCAGGTGGCCGTGGCCACCTCGCCCGCCTACGCCGCGCAGGTGGCGCGCGAGCAGCTGGGCTACGCCGCCGAGGGCGACACGGTTATCCTGCCCAGCTTCCCGCAGGTCACGCCCATCGCCAGCGATCCCACGCCTGCGCCCATCCCCGCGCCCTCGCCGCAGGCCAACTGGCGCGGCTGGGCCAGCGCCTTCTTCCCCCCCGCGCCGACATCGACCCCCATCCCATAGACATAAAAAGGCGGCTGGGTTAACCCCAGCCGCCAGTATCGCCACGCCGCAGCTGCTAGAGCCGCGTGGTCTCGCCGGTGCTCGGCACCTCGCTGCCGCTCTCGGCGGTGATCGGCACGTGCTGCGCAGGCCGCACAGGGGCAGAGCCTACCTTGGGGGCCTTGACCATGGCGATCAGACCCTGCACTTGGTCGTCGACCGCCTGCTCGCGCCCGCGCATCAGGATGCTCGCGCCGGCCAGCAGCAGCACGCCTGGGAACACCAGGTGCACCAAGAAGAGCAGCCCCAGGCCGCAGAGCCACAGGCCAGCCTGCACGGCCTGCGCCGTCTGGCCCTGGCTGCGCTGCCGCAGGTAGGCGTACACGCCAGCCGCCACCAGCGCGGCGGGCAGCACCAGCCAGCCCAGGTTCAGCCACCACACAAGCCCAACGCCGATCAGAACAGAACCAACGACAACTTGCTGTCGATTCATCGCTTGTCTCCTTATCTTGCTCCCTATGCGGGGAGCGCCGCTGGTCATACTACGACCGCGCGCCCGCCAGTGTTGCAGCGCGGCGGAGATGCTACAATAGGCCTATGCAATCACCTACCACACTCTCGGTCATTATCGTCACGTGGAATGGCCTGGCGCATCTGCCGCGCTGCCTGGCCTGCCTGTGCCCCCAGCTGCCGCCCGATGCCGAGGTCATATTGGTCGATAATGCCTCGACCGATGGCACCGCGCCCTGGGTGCGCGAGCACTACCCACATGTGCGGCTGCTGGCGCTGGGGCGCAACACCGGGTTCTCGGGCGGGGTGGATGCCGGGCTGCGCGTGGCGCGCGGCCAGCTCATCCTGCTGATCAACGACGACGCCTTCGCCGAGCCGGGCTGTGTGGATGCCCTGCTCGAACCCATGCGGTGCGACCCCGCGCTTGGCTCGGCCTCGGCCACGCTGCTCTTCGCCCACCGCCCCGATCTGGTGGCCTCGGCGGGCATCACCATGCGCCGCGACGGCGTGGCGCTCGACCTGTGGGCCGGGCGCGCGGTGGCCGAGCTGCCCGACGCGCCATGCCCCATCCTGGGGCCGAGCGGCGGCGCGGCGATCTACCGCCGCGCCGCGCTGGACGATGCGGGGGGCATACCGCCCGAGTTCTTCGCCTACCTGGAGGATGCCGATCTGGCGCTGCGCATGCGGCTGCGCGGCTGGCCGAGCGTGGCGGTGCCCCAGGCCCGCATCCTGCACATCTACTCGGCCACGGCTGGCCAAGGCTCGCCGCTCAAGCAGCGGCTGCTGGGCCGCAACCGCATCCGCATGCTGGTGCGCTGCCTGCCTACCGCGCTGCTGGCGCGCTGCCTGCCGCACATCCTGCTGTACGACGCGCTGGCGTGCGCCTATGCCTTGCTACGCGGCCAGCGCGCCATGCTCGCCGGGCGGCTCATGGCGCTGGCCGAACTCCCCGCGCTGGTCCGGCAGCGCCGCGCCATCCAGGCCCGCGCCACGGCCCCAAAAACCCTGATTAATTGGCTTCAGCCGCCGCCGCCGCCCTGGCAGAACCTGCGCGACGCAAAGCATCTGGATGCAATACTCGCCGGGCGTCAGGCCTGATTTGACAAAAGCCAGAACCTGCACTATAATGCGCCCCGTCGCTGAGAAGTAAGTGACGCGGGTCGGTACCGAAGTGGCCAACCGGGGCAGACTGTAAATCTGCTGGCTAACGCCTTCGCTGGTTCGAATCCAGCCCGGCCCACCAACTTGAGAAGCGCGGCTATGAAGCCAAGGAGCTAGATCTCTTCTTAGAATCTGGCCGCGCCTCTCGCAATATGCCCAAGTAGCTCAGTTGGCAGAGCACGTCTTTGGTAAAGACGAGGTCACGGGTTCAAGTCCCGTCTTGGGCTCCAGAATTTAATTTTGGTCCGATTTCCAACGGATCAGCCTGACGCGCCGGCTTAGCCCGGCGTTGTGCGTGAGGAGGACGGAAACGTCATGGCAAAGCAGAAATTCGAGCGGACGAAACCGCACGTCAACATTGGTACTATCGGCCACGTCGACCACGGCAAGACCACGCTGACCGCTGCCATCACCAAGGTGCTGGCGCTGCGCGGCGCGGCGAAGTTCACGAGCTACGACCAGATCGACAACGCTCCTGAGGAGCGCGCTCGTGGTATCACGATCGCCATCCGCC
>WBOU01000008.1:0-93532 GCA_009268125.1 Chloroflexia bacterium SDU3-3
GGCGCGACCGCTACCTCGCCGAGATGGACACGGTGCTGGCGCAGGTGGCGGGGATCGTGGGGACGCAGCTGGGCAAGGCCCACGCAGCGGTGGAGCGCGGGCGGAAGCGGATCGCGGACGAGGTGGCCAAGCAGCCCGCCGAGCTGCGCAAGCTGGCCGAGGAGGTGGCGGGCGAGGCCCAGGGCAAGTTCGATAGCCTCGAGCAGACGATCGACGCCAAGCAGCAGGAGCTGGTGGACCACCTGGCGCAGCAGTACACCGAGCAGGTGCAGGCGCTGGACAGCGAGCTGGACGCGATGAAGGCGGCGTCGAAGGGGCTGCTGGCCAAGGCCGGGGACATGATCGGCGGGGTGATCAAGACGATCCAGGAGCTGCGGGCGATGCTGGAGGGCGTGCTGCGCAACGGCGCGGCGGCGATCGGGGCCATCCTCCAGGACCCGATCGGCTTCCTGGGCAACCTGCTGAGCGCGGTGGGCCAGGGCCTGCACCAGTTTGGCGCAAACATCGGCACGCACCTGCAGGCGGGGCTGATCAGCTGGCTGACCGGGACGCTCTCGGCGAGCGGGATCCAGCTGCCCAAGGCCTTCGACCTGGCGGGGATCTTCAACATGGTGCTGCAGATCCTGGGGCTGACGTACCCGCAGGTGCGCGGGCAGGTGGTCAAATCGCTGGGGCCGAACGGCGAGGAGATCGTGGGCGCACTGGAGAAGGGCTGGGAGATCTTCCAGATCATCCGCACCGAGGGCCTGGCGGGGCTGTGGGCCTACATCCAGGATCAGGTGGGCGACCTGAAGGCGATGGTGATCGACCAGATCAAAGAGATGGTGATCGGGCAGGTGATCAAGGCGGGGATCGAGTGGCTGGTAGGCATCCTGGGCGGGCCAGCGGGCGCGTTCATCAAGGCGGTGCAGGGCATCATCCGGGTGGTGACGTGGTTCGCGAACAACGCGGCGCGCTTGGCCTCGCTCATGAACTCGATCTTCAGCTCGATCAGCGCGATCGCGGCGGGCAACATCGGCGGCGCGGCCAACTTCATCGAGCAGTCGCTGGCCACGGCCTTGCCGACGGTGATCTCGTTCCTGGCCGACCTGCTGGGGCTGGGTGGCATCTCCAAGAAGGTCCAGGGCATCATCGAGAAGGTCCAGGCCCCGATCAAGAAGGCCATCGACTGGGTGGTGCAGAAGGCCGTGGCCATGGGCAAGAAGCTCTGGGCCATGATCAAGGGCATCGGCAAGGGCACGGATGCGAAGAACGGCGACCCGGCGAAGGACGGCGACCCCACCAAGCCTGGGCAGGAGGGTGGCGTTGTAGAAGGGAAACTTGGCGAATCTATTCCGTTTGAGGCTGCAAAAGAACCTCATCACACCTGGGTTGAAGTACATAATGGTGTTCCAGTGGTGATGGTGGCGAGTAAGGTTGGTACCTTAAATGAGATTCTGAGCCATCTGCGGTCGACTATACCAAACTTGGATAGCAACGCTGAAGCTAAGAAGGATTTAGAAGATGCACAGCGTATTGGTGCGACGGTTTTATCTGAGGCTCAGACCGAGCTATCTACAGATAAGCAAAGCTCTCAGGCTGGTAAGTCTAATGAGCAAAAGCCAACAATAGATCCTTCAAAGCTGGATACGCCAGCAACCCTTGATGATCTAGCTGTTATCATGGCGCGGCTTTTCTCTGTTGCATCTAAAGCATCCAGAGGGTTTGATGTCAGCTTGGTAAAGAAGGTTATCGATCAGTTGGTTGCTGCCTACAAAACAGCGAAGCTGGCACGAGAAGCAAATGCCTATCAGGTTCAGGCTTTTGGGTCTATTAATAAAGCAGTTATTAATAGTGTTTTGACAAGCCTAAATGGTGCAGAGTTTGATCAATACAGTCAGAAAATCGAATCTATTGATAATAGCGATCTATCAAATAGCGAGAAGCGACGTAGGAAGTCGTCGATGAAAGAGGTTCCTTCAAGGAGTATGCCTAAAGATGAAGAGTGGCTGAAAGGTCAACTCTGGCAAGCTGGTGCAGGTTTTGCACTTGGTGTCTATACTGGTGCTGATGATAAGGTGTATTCACTCGCATCATTAAATGAAATTGGTCTGGATAATAAAAATATCCTAGACACTGAATCTATAGTTCGACTGGTAAATGTATTTTACCAGAACCTTACTGCTATTCTTTCGTCGAATGGTTATTCTGTGATTAACCCTAACCCTGCTATTAGTAATACGCCACCTAGTGGCGCAAGTCATGAAGAGATTTTACTGCGTGATCATATACGTAAGCAAGGTGCAGTAGCAAAGGGTTCAACTGTTATAATTGGTGTTTCTCAGAATACTGTTTGTGGCCGGTGTGTTGAGCACTTGGCTTCAGGAAAAAATCTTGATACTCTACCAAATCCCGGAGCTACTGGAAAGGCACCTGTAAGTATTACTCCATTGGATCCAGAAAGCGAGAAAGCAGTTGAAGCCCAGCTTATAGTGATGGGCCAAGAGCTGGCTTCGTTATTACATGGGTAGAAGCTATGTACATTAGGAATATAATTTTTAGTTTCTGATTATATATTTTGGAGAATGGTATGTCTTGGTATGATGAATTAGAAAATATTGAGCACCTTGATCTTAGTGATGAGTATATAGATGATGATACTCTTGAGGTTTTGTATAATCACCCGACATTACAGTCACTAGATGTGAGTGGTCGTTCTATAGGGGATCGAGGGATTGCAGTTATTGCTACGATACCAAATTTGGAATGCCTAAATATTGAGGCGACACATGTAACCGATCAGGGCCTGTCTGCATTGATGCAGTCTTCGTTTCTGTCTACTATATGGATGGCAAGGACAAATATAAGCAATAATGGCTTATATACTTTAGGGAATATGAAAAGCCTTAATGTATTAGGTCTTGAGAATACAAACATTACAGATGAGGGCCTTCAAGGCCTGCAAGGGAATAAGTTTTATCGTCTTTTTCTTGATGGTACAAAAGTGTATGGCCGTGGACTGAGATATATCAGTTCAGTTAGTATGCGTGAGTTGCGGTTGAGTTGCATTGAGGCAAGTATCGCTATTGATGAGATATCTCGGTTTTCTAAGCTGAAAACAATTTGGCTGAAAGACAGTGAGATTAAGAATATTAATAACCAATCATGGTCTAATTTAGGTTCTGTTGATACTTTATATTTACAAAATATTCAAGCGGATTATCATTTTTGGGAGAGCCTGTATATTCTACCGAAGCTGACCAGATTATGTATAACTGGCGGTTCTATTAGTGATGAAGATCTCCTTGTGATAGGTAAAATGAATGGCTTGAGATCAATATGGCTTAGAAACACTAATATAACTAGTAGTGGCTTAAAATATATCGTAGGTTTGCAGAACTTAAGGAACCTGGATCTTACGAGTACTCTTGTAAACGATGATTCTCTAACACTTATCGATCAGTTATCAGGGCTGGAGTCTATTTCGATTAATGGGACTCTTGTTAGTGATGATGGAATGACATGGATATATCGGCGTATAGATGAACGTAATAACCTCAGGTTGAGAGGATAATTATAACCAATATTATTTCCTGATATGGCGGATATTCAGCCTGCTAAAGCCTTGAGCGGTGCGATTGGCAGGTGTTTTCGGTTGCACAGGGCTTCCTGCAGCGCTTCGGCGGGATTAGGATCAATGATCGCACCAGCACGAGTGGCGCGCCGCGCTTCCACATCCTTGTTGACCGAATTGATGCGAGCCGACGAACGCCCCGCTGGGAGCTAGCGATGGCCGAGGAGAAGCCTGAGCGCCCGATTGCGGGATGCTGGAACGGCCACCGTGTCGTCCTGGTTGATGAGGCAGGGCGGCTTTTTATCCTGGATGGGCAGGTCTGCTTACCACTCTCTACTGCTGACCGACCTGTTCGAGATCGCCGCGTGCGACTGGCGGCTGTTTGATATCTTTGAGTAGCCATCCTTCCTCGTTTCTTCCCGCATTTCCCTTCCACCTCGTTGGGCATTGACTCTTCTTTCACCAAACCCTACAATAGCGGGCCGTTGGGCCTCCGGCGCCCCGCGAGCGCTCTAAGGCGGGCCAGTGGGGGCGTTTATCAAGGTGGTGCAGGGCATCATCCGGGTGGTGACGTGGTTCGCGACCAATGCGGCGCACTTGACCTCGCTGATGAACCCGATCTTCAGCTCGATCAGCGCGATTGCGGCGGGCAATATCGGCGGGGTGGCCAACTTCATCGAGCAGTCGCTGGCCACGGCGGTGATCTCGTTCCTGGCGGACCTGCTGGGCTTCGGCAGCATCTCGAAGAAGGTGCAGGGCATCATCGAGCAAGTGCAGGCCCCGATCAAGAAGGCCATCGACTGGGTGGTGCAGAAGGCCGTGGCCATGGGCAAGAAGCTCTGGGCCATGATCACAGTAAGATCGTACCTACGTCCATCCGTAGAGAACGTAGCTTTATGCCCCTGGGGAAGCGATGATTCGCTTCCCCAGGGGGCATGTTTCCCCCCACCTGTGCTAGCATGCCCCCGACGCCCGCCCTGGGCGCAAGGAGACCCCACCGATGCCGTTTGAGCAGATCGTCTGCCTGGATGCGACCGGACTGACCGATGAGGGCTACGCCGCGCTCCAGCGCCTCTCATCCCGACCACTGATCACCTACGCCGACTCGCCCGCATCCGAGGGGGAGCTGCTGCGCCGCATCCAGGGTGCCGACTGCGCTCTGGTGAGCTGGCGCACCGCCGTGCCCGCCGAGGTCATCCGCCGCGCCGAGGGGCTGCGCTACATCGGCATGTGCTGTAGCCTGTACAGCCCCGAGGCGGCCAATGTGGACATCGCGGCGGCGCGCGGGTGTGGGGTGGATGTGCGCGGCGTGCGCGACTACGGCGACGAGGGTGTGGCCGAGTTCATCCTGGCCCAGCTTATTTGCCTGTACAAGGGCATTGGCCCGCGCCAGTGGGGCGAGCGGCCCACCGAGCTGGCGGGTAGAACCATGGGCGTGGTGGGCTTCGGCGCGACGGGGCGGCTGGTGGCGCGGGCGGCGCAGGGCTTTGGGATGCGCATCCTCTACCACAGCCGTACGCCCAAGCCCGAGCTGGAGGGCGGCGGCGCGCGCTACGCCGCGCTGGATGAGCTGCTGGCGGCGGCGGATGTGGTCACGACCCACCTGCCCAAGCACACGCGGCTGCTGGGCGCGGGCGAGCTGGCCCTGCTGCGCCCCGGCGCGGTGCTGGTCAACACCTCGCTGGGGCCGACCTTCGACCCAGATGCGTTCTGCGCGTGGGCTGCCCAGGGCCGGGGCTACGCGATCTTCGACGAGGATGGCGCGGTCGGCTACGCCGATGTGTTCGGCGCATTCCCCAACGTCATCCTGTGGGATCGCACGGCGGGCAGCACGGCGGAGTCGCGCGAGCGCCTGACGGCCAAGGTGCTGGAAAACATCCGCAATTTTTTGGATGGCCGCTAGGCGGCAAGCTCGCTGGGCGTGGGCAGCGCCGCTGGCTCGCGGGCGCTGGGGCGCTCGGCGTCCCACACGCCCGCCACGGGCATGGCCTCGCCCGCCCCCGGCCAGGGCGGCATGGTGACGATCAGCAAGTGCAGCGGGGCCGCGCCGCTGCGGAACTGGAAGCGCGTGCCCAGCGGGATGGTGACGCTGACGCCGGGCTGCAGCTCGGTGATGGCCTCGCCGCCCGCGCTGCTGCGCCAGATCGCGCCGCTGCCGCCCAGGCAGTACCAGATCTCCTCCACGGTACGGTGGGCTACGGCCTGCGAGATCGCGCCAGCTGGGAGCGTGCAGTGGGTCATGTTGCCTGCGGCGGTCTGCCCCAGCAGCCGGATCTCCGACCCGTCGGGGGCGAGGTGGTCGTAGTGGGCGGGCAGGGCGTGGGTGACGAACGGGGCGCTGGTGGGCTTGCTCATATGGCCTCGCGGGTGGTGCGGCTGTCCGGTGCCCGCATGATACCGCGCCCGCCCCGACGTGTGGCCTGCGGGTTTGCGACAGGTTCTGCCGCCTACACGTACTCGCCATACTGGATGCCGAGCGCCAGGATCTGGTCGGATGAGGCGGGCGGGAAATCGGCCAGCCGCACCTTGTCGCAGCTTGGGCAGCGGTCGTCCTCCAGCCACGAGAGGCCAGTCCATGCACCTACGCTGCTTGCGGCGGGGTACACCAGCCCGATCTCGTCGCACACCAGCAGCACCCCGCCGCACGCCGGGCAGGCGATGAATAGCAGCTCGCCCTGGCCAGTGCAGCAGGGGCAGCGCTCGCGCAGGTGCCACTCGGGCGGGTTGAATCGCATAGTCATGCTCCTTTATCACCCATCATCAGCAGGGGTAGTTTCTTCCATGGGCGGCTGCCCGCCGCCGAGCAGCCGCTGGAACATGCCCAGCAGCAGCGCCTGATCGCCGCCCAGGGCCTGAAAGAACGCGGCGTCGGCGGCCTCGACCGCCTGCACCGCCCGCGCCGCCAGCTCGCGCCCCGCCGCCGAGACGGCGATGACCTTGGCGCGCGTGTCGGTGGGGTGGTCCTCGCGCGTGAAGTGGCCCGCCGCCTCTAGCGCGCGCACCACCTGCGAGATCGTCATCGGGTCGCTGCCGGTGAGCTGGGCCAGCCGCACCTGGGTTAGCGGCTCGTCGTGGCTAAACCAGGTGGCCACGGCCAAGGCCACAAACTGGGTGTGGGTGATTCCAAAGGGCTGGAGCGCGGCGCGCTGCTCGCGCTGCCATGCGTTGGCCACCCGCCACAGCAGGAACCCTGGGCTGGCGAATGGCCCGCTGAACTGGGTGGGCAGCGGCTTCTTCATGTGGTGAACCTCGGCGCTGTGAGATCGACGCCCATCGCGCTGGCGATGGTATGCAGGTCGGCCTTGCTCAGCGGCAGCAGCCCTCGGCGCAGGGCTATGCCCCAGCTTGGCGAGGCGCACAGGTCGAGCGTGCCCTTCACCGCATCGAGCGGCACGGTGCGCACATGCTCGTAGCGCACGTGTCTGCGGAACGGCACAAAGCCACCTCCCATGTCGAATGAGAAGATCGTATCGTCTTCAACCAAGCCCAGCGCCGTGAAGGCCTTGAGCGGCTGTCCGCCCAGCTCGACCGTTGGGGAGTAGTATATCAGCACATCGCCCTGCTGCATCCGGCGGAGCGGGGCAGCCTTGCCGTGGCACACCTGGCCGAATCCCCCGGCGACGCCGCGCTGCACATGGGCCTGCGAGACCACCCCAAGCCAGCCGTTCATCGCAGCTCTCCCTGCTCGATATACGCCGCGAGCGCGGCCAGCACCTCGGGGAAGTCGGCGCTGGCCCCCGCGCCTGCCTCGGCGGCATTTGGCCCCTGCGCCTGGGCGGCGAAGCTCACCTGGCAGCCGCCAGCGGGCAGCGCCTCGATGCGGTGCTCGACCCGCACCGCCGTCTCGCCCATCCAGGTCTCGTCGGTGAAGTGGCGGGCGTGCTGCACCTCGATCAGCTGGCTGCGGATGAGCTCGCCGTCTGGGAGAGTCATCGCGAACCACGTGCCAGAAGCGAACGTGCCCGCGATCTCGACATTGCCCACGCCCGCGTTCCACAGCTTCCATGTCGCGACGTCGCTGAGCAGTGCCCAGATAGCTTCTGGCTGCGCTGCGATCTTCTGGCTGTAGGTGGTGCTCCAAGTGGTGGTTTCGTTCATGAGAAAAGAGCCTTGCTGTTATATAATAAGTGTATATATTATATGTACACTTATTATATTTTGTCAAGCATGACTCGCATCTATTTTGGTGCTGCACACAGCTCACCGGGGCGGCTTGGCTCCATTGGCGCGTGCAGGCGGCATTCCGACTCTGGCTATGGCTCCTCGGCCCCGGTGGTCTGGTAGGTCCAGCCGCACTGTGGGCACGCGATCTTGCCTGCGGGGATAACTGCCCCACACTCCAAGCACTCGCTCTCTTCGCTTACATCATCGGCCTCGGTTGGCACGCCCTCCTCCTGCGGGATAAACCAGTGCGCGAAGCCGCAGCGCGCGCAGATGTAGATGTCGGCGCTGGGCTGTCCCCACGCGTGGCCGAAGATCTGCTGGAGCGCCGGGGTCAGCTCGGCGTTGCGATGGGTGAACTGCTCGCCCGCGCAGTGGTGGCAGGCCAGCGGGCGGCCATGGATGAAGTAGGACTCGGGCATGGCGGTGTTCCCTGCTCTGGCGTTTATTCGGCTTGAGCGTTAGGGTCGCTGAATGCCATCCAGCGACCAGAGCTGGATGGCGTTTTTTGTAGCTATAGGTAGGTGCTTGCCATCTGGCGAGTTTGTGGTCATCGACATTTTGGGTCTACACGCCTTTCTCGCTATGAGAGCGCGATTATATGGGCGTGTGGGCCTCGGGTTGCGGACTCGATCTTCGAGCGTATATGATGCTCCAGGAGAACCCCACCTCGCGCGTTGTTCGTTGTGGTGAGGTTCTCTTTTCCGTGTCGCCGCTGCCTACTGGTTGCACTCCCTGACAAACGCATCCAGCAGCGCGTTAAACTGCTCCGGCTGCTCCCACTGCGGCGCGTGCCCAGCCTCCCCAATGATCTGAATCTGCCCGCGCCACAGCGTGGGCATGGTCAGCCCGGCGATGTACGCGCCGCTGATCAACTGCTCCTGCTCGCCGTGAATGACCGCCAGCGGCACCGTGAGGCCGCCGACGATGGACACCTCGTCGGTGTAGCCATCCGGGCGGATGCTGCCTGCGACGGCGGCGCGGGCCTGGCCGCTGGAGCGCCGGATGTCCTCAATGAAGTTTTCGGGCAGCTCGGCCACCCCCGGCCTGAAGAAGGCCGCCACATAGGCGCGCATCTCCTCGTCGGAAAGTTCGGCGTTGAAGGATGAGGCCATGGCCGGGTGCGGCAGGAAGGCCTGCTCCATCGCGGGCGGGAAGGCGATAGGGGGCGTGCCGAAGATCAGCACGCCCCGTAGGTTGGGGAGCATGGTCGTCGCCTCTAGGGCGATATGCCCGCCGAGGCTCCACCCGACCAGTACCGGCGACTCAAGCCCCAGTGCGGCCACGGTCTTCACCACCACATCGGCCCAGCCGCGCAGCCCGAGCACGCTCTCCGGCTCGGGGACCGGCTGCGAGTCGCCGAGGCCGGGCAGATCGATGGCGACTAGGTGGTAGGCTTGGCCCAGCGGGCTTTCGAGCTGGCGCTGGAATGCGCGGCCCGATGAGGAGTTGCCGTGGATGAGCACGACTGTCGGGCCGTCTCCGGCGCTCTCGTAGTAGGCAACGGTCTGGCTGCCGATCTGGATCGTCTTCAGTGCGGTCATGGTCGCCCCTTCTGCTCCCGATGCGAGTACGCTGGTATTTTACGCCACGGCACCTGCCTTTCGCTACTACCGAACGCGAAGGTAGAGCCTCTGCGTTCTTCATGCGCCAAAGACTATTTACCACCAAGACTCCAAGGCACCAAGGGGAGAAAGGGACGAATACCACGAAGGCGCGAAGGGGAGAAAGGGACGAATACCACGAAGGCGCGAAGGGGAGAAAAGAGATTTGCTGATGGCTATGCGCTACAGATCCCACAGCAGCCCAGCCGGGCCTACGTTCACCACCGGCGTGGCCCCGATGCGCGCGCGCTGGCCCGCGCTGGCGTGGATGTGGTCGCACACTACCAAGCGCGGGGCGAGCCGCGCCCCGCGTTGGCGAAGTCGCCAGCGCCGATGGCCAGATCGGCCCGCGCTGCCAGCGCGCAGAGCGCCCGCGCCGCATTGCGGTCGGCGTGGAGATCGCTGAAGAGCAGGAGTTTCATCGGTGATCCTTTTCGTTAGGGTGACGTGTGGACTGCACGCCACCATACATCCTGCGGCGTGCTAGTCGATCACCTTCCCGCACTCGGCCAGCCGCATCGCATCCCAGTAGATCGCGGCCATGTCGCCTGGCGGGCCGCAGCGCAGGCCGCCTGCCGCCGCCAGATCGCAGGCGTACAGCAGGTCGTACAGCCCCAGGTGCACCCACTCCCACAGCATGGTGTCGAAGTTGTAGCTGATCATCAGCGCCGAGAACCGCGCGCGGATGGCCTCCTGCTCGTCGGGGGCGATGCCGCACTCAGCCAGGGTGCGGGCCGTGCCAGCCTTGACCGCGTCGTCAAATTCGGTGTCGAGGAAGGGGTCGAGCAGCAGCGACCACACGTCGACGCGGCGCACACAGGGCAGGCCGCGCTGCAGCGCCGCGTCGACCAGCTCGGCCTCGCTGGCCTTCTCCACGAACAGCACCTCGCCCTGGCGCGTGCGCACCTCGGGCGGGAAGGCCTGGATGACCACCTCGCGCACGTCGGCCCAGGCCAGCAGGCCGTCGGGGTAGACCGAGGCGGGCTGGAAGGGGTAGTGGGCAAACTGGATGCCGCTTTCGGTGATGGTGATGCGCATAGGGGATTTCTAAGATAGTTAGGTTTTATTTTGATACTGGAAAGAGGCAGTGTATGGGGTGTTGCTCTGTCTGCTTGTATCGTAGCGCATCTGTCAATGGGAGAAAAGGGCTGTGCGATGTATTGCGCTGGGCGGTGGTGAGGCATATGCTCTTCATACTGCCAAACGTGGCGATCTCGTGATAGCAGAGGGGAGAGCGATATGAGCGACCAAAAGGCCATGCAGGCGGAGGTGCTGGCGGCTTTTTTTGCGCACAATGCCTGGGCCAACCTTCGGCTGCTGGAGTTCTGCGAGCGCCTGAGCGACGAGCAGCTCGACAGCGCGGTGCTGGGCGGCTACGGCTCCATCCGCGATACGCTGTGGCACATCCTGAGCGCCGAGGCGGGCTATGTGGAGCGCAGCACGGGCGGGCTGCCGCCGAACCCGCTTGTTGCGGGGCAGCCGCTCGACTTCGCGCAGCTCAAGGAGGTGGCGAGCTGGGCCAGCGACGCGATCCTTCGGATGGCGCTTGACGCAGGCGAGGGCGCGCTGGTGCGCCAGCTCCCGCCGCGCCCGCCGCTGCAGTTTCGCATGGCCAGCCTGATCGTGCAGGCCATCACCCACTCCGCCGAGCACCGCGCCCAGATCACCGCGATCATTACACAGCTCCATCTGGAGCCGCCCGACCTGAGCGTGTGGCAGTACATCCAGGGCCTGGGTGAGATCCAGGAGTTTAGCCGGGAGTAGCCGAGCGTGCCATGCCCGCTGTTGCCATAATGAATCCATGGCAACAGCGGGCATGATCGTTTGGTATGGCTGCTGTGATCGTTGGGCGCGCCTAGTCGTTCATCCACACATCGCGCAGCCATATACCCATGCGCAGGATGGTGTCGGCGTGCTCGTAGGTGTGCTGGAAGGTTTTGCTGACCACCATGCGCAGCGGTCGCTCGCCCCACAGCGTCGCGCGCGGCGTCTCCCAGTCGGCGTCGGCCAGCTCATCCAGCAGCGCGATCTGCTCGCCGCGCACGGTCTGGAAGGCCTCGACCAGCTGCTCAAAAGGCTGCGCGGCGGCAAGCTCCCACGTCTCATCGCTGTCCTTCCAGGCGTCGGCGGCGGGCATGGGCGCGCCGAGCCACTGGCGCATGGAGGGCAGCGCTAGGTCGCGCTCGTAGCTGGCAACGTGCCAGAGGTGGCGGGCCGCTGGCCACGCGCCGAAGTACTCGGGCTGGGGCGGGGCGTGGTAGCGCTGCTGGGCGCTGAGCTGGTAGATGCCCCAGATCAGGCCGTCGGCGCTAGAGCGCAGCTGGGTGCGGAACCACGCGGCGTAGTCGTTCATGGGTTCCTCGTTCTGCTGTTAGGATTTTGCACCCGGCCAGCATAGCACCGCGCCGCCGCGCGATCATCTATCGCAGGATGTATTTGTCCAGATTAAAGATCGGCATTTTGTCCGATAGCGGCTTTTTTCTTTTGAAAAGAAGGGAATTGGGCGGGGGATATGTTTTTGGGCTGAACGATAAAAAGTGCAGGAGGTGGTGATTTTTGATGTGATTGATCAAGAATGGCGTGTATTCGAGATTAATGCTGGCCAAGAGGTGCCGACGGCAGCAAGTGCGGTGCGTGGAGGACTATATCGCGGTAGAGCGGGCTGTGGGCGTCCCAGTCGAACATATATAGCGGGATGCGGCGGTCGACCTCGCGGTAGGATGTGGATGTGGCGCGCAGCATACGCGTCCACATGCCCATGTGCGTGGCCGCGCCGCGCCGCAGCAGCAGGCTGTGCTGGCGGTAGCGCTCGTCGATGCGCTCGGCGTCGGCCCATGCGGCCTCCAGCGCCAGCCCCGGCCTGTTGAAGGCGATGCCCTCCGCCGTCACGCGCAGCACGGTGCGGCGCAGCGCGGCGAGGTTGCCCCATGCGGCGGCGAGCCACACGGCCAGCAGCGCCACGCCGGGGCCGCACTGATCGCGAGCGATCAGTACGAGGGCGAAAATCGCCATGGCCAGCGACAGGGGTATGGCGCTGAACAGCAGCATTTTGCAGTAGCGTGGGCCGACGGCGTAGGTGTGCGGCTCTGGCGAAGTGGACATAGGTGATTGCCTACCCCTCAATCAAGAGATGCGGGACGCGGCGGGAGACCTCGCGGCAGAGCGGGCTGTGGGCATCCCAGCCGAACATATATAGTGGGATGCGGCGGTCGACCTCGCGGCTGGCGGTGGCCACAGCCTTCACGATCTGCATCCAGGGTGCCAGCTTCGCATCTGCGCCCTTCCCAACGATGCAGGTAGCCTGCCGCGTCGGCTCCTCGATGCGCTCGATGGCCTCCCACGGCGCGTCGATGCACAACCCTGGGGCGGTGTAGGTGATGCCGCGCGCCGACACCTGCAGGCGGGTGTCGCGCAGGCGGTAGGTGCTGCCCCACAGCGTGCTGGCGGCGAACACCAGAAACAGGCCGCTCGGCAGCAGGTAGCTGGTCCACGTGGTGAGCACGCCGCTGCGCGCGCCCAGGGCGAACACGCCCAGCACCAGTAGCAGCGCGCAGGCCACGCCCACCCACGCGCCGATCAGGCTGGCCTTGCGGTAGCTCGGCTCGACGGTGTAGGTCTGCTGGTTCGGTGGTGTTGCCATGGTGCGTTGCCCTCTCAGAATGCTGTCGGGCGCGATTGTAGCACCTGGGGCGGCGCATATCAAATGCGCGCGTGCGCGTGCGGCTGGGGAGCGCCGCGCGCTGCTTTTTGGGGCTTCCCGATGCTATTTTGGTAAAAGAGCGCAGGTGGTGGTACTTAGTTAGGTTGATATTAAGGTAGTATTTGATTGACAAACTGTTTTTATTCGCATACAGTATGCGGCGATTTGCGCCATTCTCTGTTTTTGCTAGGAGCCACGTGTGAAAAGCCTCTACCGCAGCGTGCTGCTGCCTATCGTTACGCTCGCTCTGCTATCCGCATGCGGTACCAGCGCCGCGCTGCCCACGCCCGCGCCCGCGGCCACGCCGCTTTCCACAGCCACGGCCACGCCCGTGCCCACGGCCACGCCCGCGCCCACCGCCGAGGCCGCCACCAGAATGGTCACGCACGCCCTGGGCAAGAGCGAGGTGCCCGCGCACCCGCAGCGCGTGGTGGTGCTCGACGCGATGGACGACGTGCTGGCGCTAGGCATCACGCCGGTGGGCGCGGCAAACTGGGTCGGCTCGGCCTCGGGCGCGCAGGCTGCCTTCCCGCCCTACCTCGACCAGCGGATGCTTGCCGAGATCGCGTGGCTGGGCGACAACAAGCAGCCCGATTTGGAGACGATCGTGCGGCTCAAGCCCGACCTGATCCTGGGCCGCACCACCTGGCACGAGGCGATCTACAAAGAGCTTTCGGCCATAGCGCCGACCGTGATCGTGGATCAGAAGGCGCTGGGCGGCTGGAAGGGCCAGTTTCTGGCCTACGCCGACGCCCTAAACAAGACCGCCCAGGCCCAGGGCATGCTCGACGCATACGAGGCGCGGGCGGCGTCCATCAAGGCACGGCTCGCCCAGCTCTCGCCCGCGCCCGAGGTCTCGCTGGCCCGCTTCGACCCAGGGCGGATCGTGATCTACGAGCGGCAGATCTTCGCGGGTAGCGTGCTGGAGGACGCCGGGGTGCGCCGCCCCGCTGGGCAGGATGCCGACGAGAGCAGCCGCGAGATCTCGGTCGAGGAGCTGGCGGCGGTCGATGGCGATGTGCTACTGGTGGTGCAGGCCGACGCGCAGAACTCGACGCTGGCAGAGCTGAGCGGCAGCCCGCTGTGGGCGCAGCTGAAGGCCGTGAAGAGCGGGCGCGTGGTGAATGTCTCGTTTGATGTGTGGGTGGGCGGCTGGACGATCACCGGTGCCAATCTGATCCTCGACGATCTGGAGCGCCACCTACTGGCCAGCGCGGCAGGCCAGTAGGCGCTGCCGCGCGAACGGCGGCGCTCAGCCGAGCAGGGCGATCAGCGATGCGTAGCTGTTCGGCGATTCCGCCTCAGCATCGCGCGCCTCATCCACCGAGCGCCGCCCGTCATAGTCGCGGGCCTCGCGGTCTGCGCCACGCGCAAGCAGCACCCGCGCCACCAGTTCGTCGCCATGCATGGCGGCGAAGAAGAGCGGCGTTCTGCCTTCGTGATCGCGCCCGTTCACATCGGCACCTTGGTCGAGCAGATAGCCGACGATATGGTCATGCCCATAGGCTGCGGCGGTGTGCAGCGGTGCGCCCAGATCAAGCGCCGCGCCGAGGTCCACCAGGGTCTGCACCATCGGCAGGTTGCCGTCGCCGCAGGCATTGGCCAGGTGGGTTGGGTAGCACGGCTCATTGACGTCCGCCCCAGCTTCCACCAGCAGCTCGACAATCTCGCCGCTGGCCTCCTGTACAGCCCAGTGGAGCAGGCTGGTGCCCTCCTCATCGCAGGCGCTGGCATAGGCCCCCGCATCCAGCATGCTTTTCACGAGGTCGGCATCGTCATCCACGATAGCATCGCGCAGATCGTCATAATTGGCCATTGCTTATAGCCTCTACTTCCATTGCAGATCATTTCTATTTACCGCACCACCAGCACCTCGGTGCGCTTCGGAAGCTCTTCGCGATGTCGGCGCGGTAGAATGGGTTCCCATGCCCAGCTTAGCCCTCACCACCCTGGTAGGTGTAGAGAGGCAGCTGCGACGCGGCCAGCCGCTGGTGGAAGGCCGCCTGCCACCGCTCCCACTGCTCGGGCGGGAGCGCGCCGTAGACCATGATGCCGTGGGTCTCGACCGAGGCCGCCAGGAAGGGCGCGTGGCCCTCGTCGTCGCCGAACCAGCGGGGCAGGTCGCCGCCCTCGGGCAGCGCCCCCGGCAGCGCGCGGTAGATCTGGCCCAGCGCGTCCCAGTCGCCATCCTGCCACGCGTGGAAGTCGAGCTGGTAGATGCGCTCGATCTCGTCGGCGTCGCCCGCGTTGTCGTAGTAGAAGGCCTGGATGGGCAGGCCGCTGGCGGCGATGCCGCGCACCTGGATGCGGCGGTGGGTCATGGTTTCCTCTCTCCGCGATGGCATGTGAATATGGGGTATTATGCCACAGGTGGCCGCGCCAGCGCCGCCCTTCCATAGCCAATAAGCAGCCCACACGCCAGCGCGAACAGCACGCCCAGCAGCAGGAAACCGGCCCACATGGGCCACAGCAGCACCGTGATGAGCACGTAGGCCAGCGCGAAGCTGACGAGCAGCGCGGCCAGCGCGCCGAAGATCATGCCTATGGTGATGAGCAGGATGCCCTGCTGCCGCCGCGCTAGCTCGATCTCGGCCTGCTCGCGTAGTTCGCTGGCGGCCTGCCGGATGCGCTGCTCGACCTTGCGCTCGATCTGCGGCGCGATATCGGCCAGCATGTCGTTTATCCGCGCCCTGACACCTTTTTCGACCTGCTGCATGATCTGTGTAAGCGCGGTTCCCTCGCGGTCTTTTGTTGCTTGCTCGATGTACTGCGGCAGCTCATCGAGCGCTTTCTTGATGCGCTTCTCAACGGTCTTTTCAAAGCGGCTGGTCATATTTTCGACAGCTGCGTTGACAACCGGAGTGATCAAATCGGCTACTGCATGAGGTATGTTTTGTACTGGACGCATTGTTCGGATGATGCGTCGCCGCGTTGCCTTGGATGCCCGAACGACATTTTTCGGCCCATCGGAGATAAGCTTCTCACTGGTTTTTTTGGCGTGCTTAGAGCTATGAGCAAAGGGCTTGAGATACTTTTTGATCGACATATGCACTCCTGTGCTGCGAAATACATACTGCCGCTATGATATATGTTTTGAACCCTTCGCGCCTTCGCGTCTTCGTGGTAAATCGGTCTGCCTACCCCCGCTCCACCTTCACGGCGATGCCGTAGATGGCGTTGCGCCCGACCCAGCCGTTGGTGCCGCCTCGGTTGTTGCCGATCAGGAAGCGGCCCTGGCCGACGGCCTTGACCAGGTGCAGGTAGTCGGTGCCGTGCACGCGCACCAGCACGATGTCGCCCACCTGGAGCGCGTCGGCGTCGCAGGGCGCGACCGTCACGCGGTCGCCGTCGTTGACCTTGCCGGTCATGGAGTGGCCGCGCGGGCGGATCTGCACGGTCTCGCCGCGCCGCAGGGCCTCTTTGGCGAAAGTCGCCCAGCTCATGGGTAGCTCCTTATTTCTCTCATGGGCGTATGTGCGTGGCGCAGCGCTACTCCTCCAGCGGCAGCAGCGCGCCGCCCTCGCCCCAGTCGAAGCGGCGGGTCGGGCCGCTGGGCTGCCAGCCCTCGCGCAGCGCGGCCTCGATCACCTGGCGCACCAGGGCGGGCGTGGCGGGCCGCAGCTGGAACAGCTCGCCCCGGCGCTCGGGGGGCGCGGTGATGATCGGGCCAAAGTTTGCCCACGGGTCGTCGAAGCGCAGCCGCACGCCCAGCGGCTCGTGGCGCGGCGTGTGCGCGCCCCACACCCGCAGCAGGATATGCCGCTCATCCAGTGGCTTGATATGCCACTGGTACTGCTCTGCTCCGATGGTGATGCGGCGCAGGGTGGTCAAATGGTTTCCTCGCTCCCCTTGTCGCGATCGGCATGGGCTGAAACTGGGACGCTATCGGTATTTTACCCCATGCGTGGGCACAAAAAAGCCTGCGGGTGTGCGACCCGCAGGCCTTGGGGCGATGCGATCTATTTCAGCACCTGCCCCTTGATGTCGAGCTTGCCCACATCCTTGCCGTTCTCGATAAACGTGGCGTCGGCGTAGTCGGCGCTGGGGATGATGATGCCGACAGAGGCGCTGTACTGCGCGCTGGCGGCGGGCGATGGCTCGGTGTACTGGTAGCGCACGGTCAGGCGGTCGCCATCGCGGCTCACCGACTCGACCGTGAAGGTGCTGTCGTTGGCCACGGCGGGCGCGACGCGGCGGATGAGCAGGATCATGCGGTCCTTGTACAGCGAGGTTTCTGGCGCGAATGCCTGCTGCTTGCCCATCACTGGCGCGGGGTGGAAGATCGCGTCCCACTCCTGCTCCGAGCGGATGGCGGCCAGCAGGAAGTCGGGGTAGGTGTTCTTCACAAAGCTGGAGAACGTGGTTTCGCGGAAGGTCTCGAAGGGCAGGGCGCTCGGGTCGGGTGCGGGTGAGGCGCTGGGTTCGCCCGGCGTGGCACTGGCGGGGGAGCCTGCAGCGCTGGGCGTGGCGGCGCACGCCGAGGTGAGCACCACGACCAGGGCGGCCATGGCGATGGCGGGGTAGGCGGTGAGCAGTTTCATGGCCTCTCTCTTTGCAGTTTGGACCTGCAGCATTGGCGGCGGCGCGGTGCTGCGTCTATGCTGCCCTCTAGCATAGACGCACGCGCGAGAGCTGGAGTTCCTCGCCGACTCAGCCGCGCACCTCGACCACCACCTTGCCCACGTTGATCTTGCCGCCGCCGAAGTCGGCCAGGGCTTCGTCCAGCGCCGCCGCGTCGAAGGGCACCGCCTTTGTGATGATCGGCCTGAGCGCGCCGGACGCGTACCACTCGACCGCGCGCTCGTAGCCCTGGGCCACCAGCGGCATCCGCGCGATGAACTGCGGGTCGCTGCTGTAGCGCCCCAGGTCGGCGATGGTGAGCGTCGCGCCGCGCGCATATATCACTTCGCTCAGATCCTCTAGCCCGAACTGGCGGAGCTGGTAGTCGGACGCGAGCCGGATGTACTCGCCGCCCGAGGCGATGGTCGCCACGCTCTGCTCGTAGGAGGCCTGGCGGTAGGTCGAGTCGTACACCACGGCGGCCCCGCCGCCGGTGATGCGCCGCACCTCGGCCACCACATCCTGCTGCGTGTAGTCGATCACGGCGTCCAGCCCGATCTCGCGCAGCAGGCCGAGCGTCTCGGGCTTGCCAGCGCTGCCGATCACGCGCAGGCCGTGGAGCTTGGCGATCTGGGCGGCGAAATGCCCCACGCCGCCGCCCGCCCCGGCCACGTAGATCCACTTGCCACGGTGCCGCCCGATGTCCGTCGCGATCATCAGCGACTCGTAGGCGGTCAGGAAGGCGATGCCGTAGGTGCTGGCCTCGCGCGCGGGTATGAGGCCGCGCTTCGCGATGCGCTCGGCCTTATTTTTGACGGCTATATACTGCCCGAAGCCCCCGCCGCGCTCGTTTGCGCCAAACACCTGGTCGCCCACCTGTAGCCCCAGCGGGTTGTGCGCGCCCAGCGCCGCCACCTCGCCGCTGAAGTCGAATCCCAGCACGTAGGGCGCTGGCAGCTGAAACAGGTTCCTGCGCGCCAGTCCGGCGTCCATAGCGTTGATCGAGGCGTAGTCGACCCGCACCAGCACCTCGTCCTCGGCCAGCCGCTCGATACGCCGCTCCTGGGCGATGATCGGCCCGCCCGCGTCCTCGACGGCCAGCGCACGAAAGGCCAGCGGCAGCATGCTCTCTGTGCTCATGGTTCCTCTTCTCCTCGTGTTGTGCGGCGATGCTCCGCCGCCATGGCGTGAGTATAGCCGCTTGACGCTGGACGGTCTATGCTCCATAATCCAAAATACTATCGCGAACGTCCAGAAGACGAGGAGAAAGAGATGGACCCGCTCTCCGATGTGCTGTCGCTGCTGCGGCCACACACCTACACCGTCCGGGGCTTCGACCACGGCGGGGCGTTCTCGGTGCGCTTCCCGCAGCACGCGGGCGTGAAGTGCTACATGGTGGTCTCGGGCGAGCTATGGCTGGTGGTGGATGGCGAGCCAGCGCCGGTGCACGCGCAGGCGGGCGACTGCCTGCTGCTGCTGCGCGGCATGCCCTTCACCCTGACGAGCGACCTGGCCCTGCCGCCGGTCAGCGTCGCATCGCTGAATATCGAGCAGACGAGAAACGGCGATATCTCCACCATCGACGGCGGCGGCGCGTGCTTTACGGTGGGCGGCCACTTTCTGATCGAGGGCCACCACGCCGATGTGCTGTTCGGCCTGCTGCCGCCGATTGTGCACCTGCGCAGCGAGGCCGACCGCGCGGCGCTGCGCTGGGCGCTGGAGCACCTGATGCACGAGCTGCGCTTCCCCCAGCCCGGCAGCGTGCTGATCGCGCAGCAGCTGGCCTACTCCATGCTGGTGCAGGCCCTGCGCCTCCACCTGAGCGACGGCGGCGAGCGGGTCGGCTGGCTGTTCGCCCTGGCCGACCCGCAGCTCGGGCGCGCGCTCCACGCCATGCACGAGGCCCCGGCGCACCCGTGGACGCTGCATGAGCTGGCGCGTGTGGCGGGCATGTCGCGGTCGAGCTTCGCCGAGAAGTTCCGGCGCAGGGTGGGCAAGCCCGCGATGGAGTACCTGATCTACTGGCGCATGCTGCGGGCCGCCGATCTGCTGGCCACCACCGCCGATCCGGTGGGCGCGATCGCCCTCGCGCTCGGCTATGAGTCGGAGAGCGCGTTCAGCGCGGCGTTCAAGCGCGTGCTGGGCCGCTCGCCGCGCCAGTACGCGCGCGGCCACGCCCAGGCTGGGTAGGCCTACCAGCGGCCTACCGATAGGAGAGCAGCCCGAAGAGATCGAGGCACAGGTGGGCGATGACGATCGGCAGCGCGCGGCGCGTGGCGGCGTAGTACAGGGCGAACAGGAGGAACGTGCTGCTGAGCAGGAGCATGCTGGGCACGCCCTGGTAGATGTGGTAGCCCGTCTGCACCAGCACGCTCAGCAGCACGATCAGGTCGCTGGGCAGCCTCATGTCGGAAAGCTCGGTCATCGCATACGCGCGTACGATCAGCTCCTCGAAGAAGGGGTTCGTCAGCGTGTAGATCAGCAGCATCACAAACGGACCGTCGTGCAGCCACTCCAGGTTGCTGGGGCGCAGCACCAGGGGCTGCCCGGTGATGGCGAGCGAGAGGTACCACGCGATGGTATAGACCAGCGCGGACAGGAGGTAGCTGCCTATCCATAGACCTAGGCCGTGCAGTACATCGAGCCACGAGAAGCCGAGGCCCAGATCCCGCCACGAGCGCCGCTGCCCGCGCAGGATGCCGTCGAGTAGCGCGAGCAGGCCCAGCTGGAAGATGATATTGAACCCGACGCGCATGGGGAAGGGTAGGGTCGATGGCTGGAGCCAGCCGCTCCAGATGCCGACAGCGGTCGCGTAGGGGTAGCCAAGAGCTAGGACAAGGACGAAGATCAGCGCGCGGGGGCGGCTGGCGGCGATGCGTGTAAGCATAGAGCCTCGTTGGGTAGGGCGAAAGCTAATGCTAGAGTATAGCACCGCAGCGTATAGCCGCCCGCGCCGCCCACGCGCCGATCTCGCTCACAGGTCGATGCTCGGGATGCGGTTCGCCCCCAGGATGAGCGAGATCTCGCCGCCGTGGTGCAGGTCGTGCTCCAGCACGTGGTAGATCACCCACGCGCGCGAGACCATGGTGATCTGGCCGTCCATCTCGTCGGGGAAGGTCTGGGCGCACTCCTCGGGCGTCCAGCGCCGCATGCGCTCCTCGATGAAGGCGAAGGTCTCGTCGAGGGCGCGGGCCAGCTCCGCGCCGCTGCGCTCGGGCGAGCCGCGCTGGCCCCAGTTCATGTAGTCCTCCATGGCTGCGTCGGCCTCCTGGAGGGTGGCGCCGAACCACCCGGCGCGCACCGCGATGATGTGCTGGGCCAGCTGGCCGACTGGCCACATGTGCGGGGCGGGCTGCAGGTCGAGCTGCTGGCTGGTGAGCGGGGCGATGGCGTCGCGCAGCTTCTGGTTGTGGCCGCGCCAGCTCTCGTAGATCGCTTCGAGCGTGGGGTGTGGCTGCATGGGTCGCTCCTTTTTCTCTGCGGTGTGCTCGCTGCGAGTGTAGCAGTATAAGAGGGCGTTTTTGGCCCTATTATGCTCTGCGGCGCGCAGGCGCGGCGCGCTGGGGTGCGTCGGGCCGACCGTAGGCAATGCTTGCAGCGTTGCGCTGTCGGCCCGACCTGCTGCGGCTTCGATGAAAATGGGTTCTGTTTTATGGTTGGTGTGTGCCCTGTGTGGGCGGCGGCTAGGGGCTAGCCCCTCGGAACCCCACCAGGGGGCGTTGTCCCCTTGGAACCCCCAATTTTGGGCGTTCCGATGCCGCTTGCTGGCGGCTGGTGTTTATGCATATGGCCATCAAAACACCAGCGACGCCTTCGCCGCATGGGCTGGGTGGGTAAGGTAGAGCAGCAATTATGGCTGACAGGCGATGTGGGCATTGCCCCGCGCACTGTAGGGGCGGGCTTTATGCCCGCCCGCAGCGAAAAGCATCGCCCTTTGTGGTGAAGGGTTGTCGTGGGCGCTCGCCGTCAGGGCCGCCTGGCCCACCAGGCGTGCATCAGCCCGGCCTGGAAGAAGCGCACCGGCGGCGCGAATCCGCCGCCCGCGATGATCTGGGCGACCTGCTCGGGCGGCAGCACGGCCACATCGCTGCGGTAGGCCTGGCGCATGCGCTCCACCGCCGCTGGGTCGGCGGGCGCGTCGCCGCCGGACATCACGCGTCGCCAGAGGTCCAGCAGGTCGTCGGCGTCGGCCCCGTCGAGCTGGCCCGCCAGGTCGGCGCTCACCAGGGTGCCGCCGGGGCGCAGCCGCGCGGCGATGCCCTGGAAAAACTGCGAGCGGGCGGCGCGGTCGAGGATGAACTGCGAGACGAGGATGGCGGTGGCGGCGTCGAACGGCTCGCCGGGCGGGAGGGTGTCGAGGTAGCCCGCGTGCAGGGCGCAGCGCCCCGCGATGCCGCGCTCCTCGGCGCGGCGCAGCAGCACCTCGCCCATGGCGGCGGATGGCTCCACGGCCACAAAGCGCCACTCGGGGAAGCGCTGGGCTAGCGCCAGGATCTCGCTGCCCGTGCCCGCGCCCACGCAGAGGATGCGCGCCCGCGCCGGTAGCCCCGCCAGCACCGCGCCGCTCAGCAGGTGCAGCGCCTCGCTGATCGCGGCGATCCTGCCCCACTGCTGGTCGTACGATGCTGCCTGTCGGTCGAAGATGGCGGTGATCTTGTCTTGGTGCATAGAGATTATTCCTAGAAGCTGATCCGCCCATATGGTAGCACGTCTGCGGGAGTTTTCGTACCGGAGTGGGGTCGGGCCGACCGATTGCGGCCTCGATGAGGATGGTTGTTTTTGTTTGGTTGGTGCGTGCCCTGCGCGGGCGGCGGCTCGGGGCCAGCCCTAGCAACCCCGCGATGGGGCGATGCCCCCTTCGAACCCTCAATTTTGAGCGTTCCTATGCTGTCCGCTGGCGGCTGGTGTTGGTGATTATGGCCAGTGTGGGCGAGCGGTACCTTCGCCGCATGGGCCGGGCGGGTGGGGTGGGGCGGCGATCATGGCTGGCGGGCGATGTGGGTGTAGCGCTCGGTGGCAGCGCGGGGCGCATGCAGCGATGCAAACCGCACCGCGCTGCGGGTATTGTCCCGCGCACCGTAGGGGCGGGCTTTATGCCCGCCCACACCGCCCACACCGCCCACATCGCGGAGGGGCGGTGTGGGCGGTGTTAATGCGTTGATTTATGCTTGCGCCGGCAGTTCAGGAGGTGCATCGCAGCGATGCTCGCGGCGGTGCGGCCCCATTGCTGGTCGTACGATGTTGCCTGTCAGGCAAAGGTGTGGTGATTTTGTTTTGATACATGGTGGCGGGACTCTTTGTTGGGTAAATAGAAATAGATTTTTGAATGTAAATTTCTTTGGGGGTTTTGATTTTTTTGATAGGCTGTGAAATATGACCCTGTGAGTTATTTTACAGTAGATCTTTTATTTCTTTTTCTAAGTCTTCTATTTCCATGATAACATGAGGCGGCGTATCGTACCCGTGTATGGATTTGTTGATGTTAAGTATATTAAGCCTTCTCTGTTTTGATTCGATAATTTTTATTATGTTATTGGTGCTTATTTGTAGTTTATGTTGGTTATTGTTTGTAGTTATTACAATATTAGATTGTTGGTGCGGAGTGTTTGTGATAGTATACCCGTGATCTAGGAGGGTTTTTGTTGTTGAAAATAAGGAATCCAGTGCTGATATTTGTTTAGATGTAATAATATTGTCGTCTTTTATGAGAGATTTTCTGCAATCATCGCAAAAAGCTCGATTTTTCATGCTTTTTAAAATATCTAATTTAGATATTTTACGATCAAAAACACATGATCTGGTTTCGTCATGATTATTGTGTTTTGGTGCTACAAAGCTTAAAGAATATCTTGCAAGGTAGTATAATATATAACAATGTATCCTGTCTGAAGGTATGATATCTCCAAATACCCCATTTATTGTAAAGAAGGCAATGCCTTGGTCGGCCTTGTGACTGCCAAAAAGATTTGTGAGCCTTGACCCACTAATGAATGAATTAACTATAGGTATTATATAGGGATGATAACCCCTTAAGCTGTGTCTGATTTTATTTATGGTTTCAAAAAAATCATTTGTATTTAATTTTGCGAAATCATAAGGATAAAAGTAGTGTTCTTCATCATTTGGGAGGTAAGTAAATAAAAACTCTTCTTGAATAGAGTTTGCAAGCTGTATAGTTTGTTCTAGCGCTTCTGGAATGGAACGGCTTATATCTACAATTTCTATAGGTAAACGTGCCATATAATCACCATATTTATATTATAAGTTAAAATGTTGATGTTTGATGAATTGTGGTAATCAGACTAAGGAGAGCATATTACTGGTTCGATGCTATTCAGAAGATCATGCGCATAGTCGGTAATGAGTTGAACTCTATCACCATGGATACTGATATGAATTATAGTTGAGCATTTTTGGAATAATACATCACTTGCATTAAAGCTAGGGATTGGGCCAGATTTACTTCCTTTTTCTCCTATATCGAGAGGTTCGACCTCTTTATATAGTTCAGCTTCACTCCGAACAGCTTCATATGCTTCTTCCAAAAGGGATGTATCATCATATATGAATATAGAAATATGGCCAACCTCATTTGATGGGTCATCGCCCATTATAATTTCATGATAATAAACATTATTGGTGTGTGGTATATTGGGGTATATTCTCCAGGGCATGCTTTCATCTTTTAGGTGAAAATACTTTGGGAGATTGTTAGTTTGTGAGGCGTAGAATCTTAGGTCTTTGACCTTTGTAGGCGTGACCAATATTTCAGTGGTGTTTGCCTGGCTGCCGCAAGAAGATATGATGAACATTAATGTTACAAGGTAAGTATTGATAAATGTCTTATTCATAAGAGCTATATCCTGCTTTGTTTGCTTATGAAATCGGACGCTTAAACATATAATTAATTTTGTGCTTGCTTCCCAAACCTGTTTCAATACGTGCGCTTGATGCTGTTAATTCCCACCCTTCTTCTCCAAGCTTAGCACATAGCTCACCATAGTTTCCGTTCATTTGGACGTGTTTGCCATTAGGCTTAAATAGCCATACTGTGCCTTTGACTCCAGTTAATGGCCCTCCAATAGACACTTCAAGCTCGCAGTATTCCCATTTCTGCATAGTGAAATCCCCTTAGTGTGTATTTGATGTGTTTGGGATATCTTCCTTTTCTCTCCCCCATTCTACACCCTCCCCTCCCATTTGGCTACTACCTCTTGCGAGGCAAATCCACGGCCTGCGGGCGGGCTGCCCCCACCCGCAGGCCGCGTGCGGCGCGCTACAGCAGGCGCAGTCGCTCGAAGGGGACGAGGCAGGGGATGTCGGGGGCCAGGTGCAGCTCGCCGGAGGAGACGTCCATCACCGCGCCCAGCACGCTCTCGGGCTGGTAGGCCAGGGGCGAGGCCGGGTCGGGGTGGCGGCAGATGCACAGCGGGTCGGCGTCGTGGTCGCGCAGGATAGCCTGCATGTGCGCCACGCCGATCTGGCCGTGGGCCGCGTGCAGCAGGGCCATGGCGCGCTCGTAGCGTGGCACCGTGCTCGCGCCCTCGGCGATGGGGCGCTCGCTGCCCAGGGCGGGCGGGCACAGGCAGTGGTTGCTGTGGGCCAGCAGCCCCGCGCTGGGCGCTACCGCGCTCACGCCGCCCGGCGAGATCTCCATGCACACCCCGCCGCCCGCCGCATCCACCGCCGTGATGCACGAGGAGGCCCCGGCGCAGGCCTCGCGGGGCAGCGCGGCGGCCTCGGCCACGCTGCGGCGCTGGAGCATGCGGCGCAGCTGGATGTGGACGGGCACCCCCGGCTCCAGGCCGTCCTGGTCGGTGTAGAGGATGTTGAGGCTCACAGCCAGCCCGGCGCTGTTCATGCCCAGCTTGGCCACGATCCCGGCCTCGGTGACGGTGGCCACCACCGGCTCGCCGGGGGCGGCGATGCGCAGCACCACGCAGGCGGCGCGCTGCTCGCCGTACCAGTCCCATGTCTGGGCCAGCAGGGCCGCGCCGCCCGCCGTGGCCTCGGGCAGGGCGGCGGCGGCGGTGCACTCGCCCACGGGCTGCGCGCCCAGCGCGCGGTTGGCGGCCACGGCCTGTTCGAACAGGGCGTGGGGCCGCTCGGCGCGCACGCCCGCGATCAGCTCGGTGCGGCAGTTGAGCGCCAGCACCGACTCGAAGGGCAGGCCCGCGCCCTCGGCGATGCCGCGCATCTCCTCGGCGATGTCGGGGGCGTGCCGCTCGATCACGGGCAGGTAGCGCAGGGCCTCGCCGTGGGCCTGCCGCCAGTCCACCCCGCGCGTGAAGGCGAACAGCCGCGCGTAGCTGGCCACGCTGCGGCGCACCAGCGCGGCGGCCTGCTGGCCGTACTGGCGTCCGCGCTCGCGTGGGCCGCCGGAGACCTCGATGATCGGGAACATGGCCATCACGCCGCCACCAGGTCGGGGTTCTCCCAGACGATCAGCGACGCGTCGTTGCCTAGCTCGGCGTCGTGCAGGTACTCGTGGAGCACGCCACGCACCACGAAGCCGTTGCGCAGCTGCGGCGTGAGCGTGGGGTCGGTCAGCTCGCCGCGCGCCACCTGGGCCACGTACTCCTCCACGGTCATGCGGTCGCGGTGGTGGCGGAAGCCGGGGATCATGCCGCCTGCGACCATGCCGCGCATGCCCAGGCTGCGGATGAGCTGCTTGCGGGCGTCGTAGAGGCCGGATGCGATGCCGCGCCGCCGGAAGTCGGGGTGGGCGCACATGTCGGCCCCGTAGAGGTAGGGGCCTGCCGGGTCGTGGTTGCTAAAGAAGCCGTAGCCCATGATCTCGGCGAACGAGTGGTCGGGGTGGGCGAAGTCGATGTCGATGCGGAAGGTGGCGCTCATGCCCACGGCGCGGTCGCCATCCAGGGCCACGTGCTGGCCCTCGGGGAAGATCTGGTGGTGGCGGGCCAGGTGCTCAACGCGCAGCAGCTCGTCGGCGGCGAGCGAGGGGTAGCAGATCTTCTGCAGCTCCTCCAGCTGGGCGAAGTGCTCGGGGCGGGTGTTGGTGATGGTTATCATGGTGTGCTCGATTGGGTTGTGTGCGGCAGGTTGTCGCGTTGGCCGCGCGGCTACTATATGCGCTTTCGGGCGCGGGGGCAAGCTGGGCGGCGCTGGTGTGCCTTGTCGAAGATGCGCTAAACGCCTGCGGCAGCAGGGAGTTTCTTTTTTTGTTTATCCAATGTCTCGGCCTATGGCCGAGACATTGGATAAACGATTGACACGGGCTTCGCGCTGCGAATGTACAGCTTTCTTGTGGGTAATTCACGAGGGCTGGTTTGTAAGTTGTTCCCCACCCACCGTTCCCATGCGGCGAAGGTGTTGCTGGTGTTTTGATGGCCATAATCACGAACACCTGCGGCCAGCCAATGGCATCGGAACGCCCAAAATTGGGGGCTTGAAGGGGGTGATGCCCCCTCGTGGGGTCACGAGGGGCTGGCCCTTCGTCGCCGCCCGCGCAAAGCACGCACCCACAACGCTTGTGCAACCAATATCGACCTAAGCGAAGATGGGCGAAATGCCTGCGGCAGCAAGGAACTTCATCTTTTTGTTTGCCAGGTCGTTCGGCCTATGGCCGAACGACCTGGCAAACAAGGAAAAGGGCTACGCCCTGCGAATGTAGAGCTTTCTGCAAGCGCATGGCAGTACGCTGTTTCTCCCTTACGCCGCCCGCTCGGCGTCGGCGGTGCGCAGGCCCTCCTCCAGCACATCCAGGCCCTCGTGCAGCTGCTCGTCGGTGATGACCAGGGGCGGCAGCAGGCGGATGCAGTTGGTATACAGCCCGGCGCGCATGGCCAGCACGCCGTGGCGCATGGCCCAGGCCAGCGTGGCGGCGGTCGGCTCCACTGCCGGGGTGCGGGCGGCGCGGTCGGCCACCAGCTCGATGCCGACCATCGCGCCCAGGCCGCGCACGTCGCCCACCAGGCCGATCTCGCGCTGCCACGCGGCGGCGCGGGCCATGATCTGCTGGCCGATCTCTGTGGCGCGCTGCAGCAGGCCGTCGCGCTCGATCATCTTGAAGACCTCTAGCGCGGCCACGCAGGCCAGCGGGTTGCCGCCGTAGGTGCCGCCCACCCCGCCCACGTGCGGCGCGTCCATCAGGTGCGCCCGCCCGGTGGTGGCGGCGATGGGCATGCCCGCGCCCAGGCTCTTGGCGCTCACCAGGATGTCCGGCTCCGCGCCCATCTGCTCCATGGCGAACAGCGTGCCGGTGCGCCCGAAGCCCGCCTGCACCTCATCCGCGATCAGGATGGCCCCGATGCGGTCGCACAGGGCGCGCAGCCGCTGCATGAACGCGGGCGGGCAGGGCACGAAGCCGCCCTCGCCCAGCACCGGCTCGATGATGATCGCGGCCACGTTCTCCGGCCCCACGTGGGCCAGCAGCACGCGCTCCAGCTGCTCGTAGCAGTAGTCCACGCTGCGCTGTACCTCCTGCTCGTGGCTCTCGGGCGCGCCCGCCGCGCGGGCCACCTTGCCCGAGAGGCACTGGTAGGCGTAGGGGTAGGGCGCGCGGTAGACCTCGGGGGCGAAGGGGCCGAACGACTTCTTGAAGGCGGCCTTGCTGGTGAGCGAGAGCGTGAGCAGGGTGCGCCCGTGGTAGCCGCCCTCGAAGGCGATCACGGCGCTGCGCCCGGTGGCGGCGCGGGCGATCTTGATCGCGTTCTCCACGCCCTCGGCCCCGCTGTTGCCCAGCAGCGTCTTGCACGGCCCGCTGATCGGCGCGGCCTCGTTCAGCTTCTCGCACAGCTCGATGTAGGGGTCGTAGGTGCCCACCAGCGCGGATGTGTGGATGAGCCTGGCGGCCTGGGCCTGGATGGCGGCCACCACCTCGGGCGGGCAGTGGCCCACGGCCAGCGTGCCGATGCCGCTCACCAGGTCGAGCAGCTGGTTGCCGTCGGCGTCCCACACCAGCGCGCCGCTGCCGCGCTCGATCGCCAGCGGGGTGGCCTTGAATAGCCCGCCGGGCACCGCCGCGTCGCGTCGCGCCAGCAGCTGCTGGCTGCGCGGCCCGGGCAGCTCGGTGGCGAGCTGGATGTATTTGGTCATGGTTGTGCTCCTGTCGGGTTGTGGTGGAGGACCGCTCTTTTTACCACGAAGACACGAAGGCACGAAGGTCTTTTGTTGTTCCTTGGTGTCTTGGTGTCTTGGTGGTTATTGGTTCGTTTTTCCTCTTCGCGTCTTCGCGCCTTCGTGGTTAGCGGTTCCCGTTGTTCCTTGGTGTCTTGGAGTCTTGGTGGTGAAAACCTACTCGCCCTTGACGGCGGTCCACAGGTCGGTGAATGCCTTGGTCTGGTCGTTGCGCTCGATCCACTCCAGCCGCTTCATCATCTCCTCGGTGGGGGCGAAGCCCTGCTTGTAGGCGTCCTGAAGCGTCGGGGGCAGCAGCGGCTCGGCGGCGGCGTTGGGCGTGACGCCCAGGATGAAGGTGGCGTTCTTGGCGGCCACGTCGGGGCGCATCAGGTAGTTGAGAAAGACGTGCGCGGTGTACTGGTTGGGCGAGTCGGCCACGATGGCCATGTTGTCCTGCCAGATCGTGCAGCCCTCCTTGGGGGCCACGAAGGTGATGTTGGGGTTGCCCGAGAAGCTGCCATCCAGCCCCAGTCGGGCCTGGAGCGCGTTGTAGCTGTAGATGTGGCCGATGATGATCTCGCCGCTGGCCAGCTTGCGGCTCACGTTGCTGCTGTCGTAGGCCGAGACATCGGGCTTCTGGGCCTTCAGCAGATCCTCGGCCTTCTTCAGATCGGCGGGGTTGGTGTTGTTGAGCGAGAGGCCCAGGTACTTGAGCGCCGCGCCCGGCGTCTCGCGCTCGTCGTCCAGCATGGTGAACTGGCCCTTGATCTTCTCCAGTTGGGCCGGGTCGAACACGGCGGCCCAGCTATCCACCGGCGCGTCGAACTTGCTGCTGTCGTAGGCCAGGCCAGTCATGCCCATGTTGTAGGGCAGCGAGTAGACATTGCCCTTGTCGTAGTAGAGGTCGAGGTTGTCGGCCTTGATGTTCGCGAGGTTGGGCAGCAGCGACTTGTCGAGCTTGGCCAGCAGCCCGCCCTTGGCCATGATGTCGATGGCGTAGTCGGAGGGGAAGACGATGTCGTAGCCCGAGCTGCCCGGGCTGATCTTGGCGATCATGTCCTCGTTGTTGTCGAACGACTCGGATGTGACGGCGACGCCGTATTCTTTCTGGAAATCTTCGAGCACCGCCGGGTCGAGGTAGTCGGCCCAGTTGTAGATGTGCAGCTCCTTGCTGAGCTTGGCGGGGTCGACCGCGAGGCTGCCGGGGGCCTGGTCGGGGGCGGTGGCGCTGCCATCGGCGGTGGGCGCCGCCGCCTGGGTGGCGGCGGGCGCGGGCGCGCTGGTGGCGCTGCTGCCCGCCTGGCCCTGCCCGCCGCACGCTGTCAGCAGCGCTAGCGCCGCCCCAACCACCCCCAGATACTGCATCTTCCTCATAGCAGGGCGCTCCTCAAAACTAGAGAGAATCCATGTGCCTTATCCGTCGTTATGGTCGAGGTTGATTCTGACCCGGTCGAACCTCATTTTGCAGTGGTCGAGGTTGATTCTGACCCGGTCGAACCTCATTTTGCAGTGGTCGAGGTTGATTCTGACCCGGTCGAACCTCATTTTGCAGTGGTCGAGGTTGATTCTGACCCGGTCGAACCTCATTTTGCAGCGGTCGAGGTTGATTCTGACCCGGTCGAACCTCATTTTGACCCAGCCGGGTGCTATGTGCGCTTGCGCTGGAGCAGCTGCGAGAGGCCGATCAGCGAGATCGAGACCACCAGCATGATCGTGCTGATCGCGTTGATCTTGGGCGTGATCGCCCGCTTGACCGAGGCGTAGACCTCGGTGGGCAGCAGCGGGTTGCCCGGGCCGGATGTGAAGAAGCTGATGATAAAGTCATCGAGCGAGAGCGTGAAGGCCAGCAGCGCCCCGCCGATGATACCGGGCAGGATGAGCGGGAAGGTGATGTTCCAGAACGTGCGCCAGGGGCCAGCCCCCAGGTCGGCGGCGGCCTCCTCCAGCCGCCTATCGAAGCCGCGCAGGCTGGCCCGCACCACCACCACCACGAACGAGATGCTGAAGGTGATGTGCGCGAGCACCACCGTGACCATGCTCATCTTCAGCTTCATGCCGGTGAAAAACTCGATGATGTCGAACACGCACGAGAAAAAGGCCAGCAGCGACAGGCCCATCACGATCTCGGGGATGATGATCGGCATGTAGATCAGGCCGTCCACGGCGGCGCGGCCAGGGAAGCGAAAGCGCTCCAGCGCCAGCGCGCCCAGCGTGCCCAGCACGGTGGAGAAGAAGGTGGAGATCGCGGCAACCTTGAGCGAGTTGAGCGTGGCGGTGATCAGGCGGGCGTCATCTAGCAGCTTGGCGTACCAGTCGAAGGTGAAGCCCGTCCAGCGCACCCCGAACGAGTCGGTGGTGAAGGAGAACAGCACCAGCACCGCGATCGGCGCGTAGAGGAAGGCCATCATCAGCCAGATATGGCCATCCAGCAGCCAGCGCGCGCCGATCTGCCTGCGCTCGTGGCGGGCGGCGGTCTGGGCGCGCGGCTTGGCCTGGGTCTGCGCAGTTGCTTCCATCATCGATCTTCCTCCGTGGTGGTGCGGAAGTAGAACACCACCGCCGCTGTGAGCACCAGCATAAAGACGAGCGACATGGCCGAGCCAAGCGGCCAGTTGGGCGGGTTGGATCGGGTGAAGAGGCGCTGGAACAGGTTGCCCAGCAGGTCCACCTTCGCGCCGCCCAGCAGATCGGAGACGACGAACTGGCCGACGGTGGGGATGAACACCAGCACCGCGCCAGCGGCCACGCCGGGCATGGTCAGCGGCAGCATCACGCTGCCGAAGGCCTGGGCTTGGTCGGCCCCTAGGTCGGCGGCGGCCTCCATCAGGGTGAAGTCGAAGCGCTCAAGCGAGGCGTAGATCGGCAGCACCATGAAGGGCAGCTGGCCGTAGACCAGGCCCAGCAGCACGGCCCAGGGCGTGTTCAGCATAGTCTGGCGGGGCAGCCCCAGCGACTGGAACAGCGTGTTGAGCAGGCCGTTGTTGCTGAGGATGATCATCCAGGCGTAGGTGCGCACCAGGAAGTTGGTCCAGAACGGGATGAGCACTAGGAACAGCAGCAGGGCGCGGCGGCGCGGTGGCGAGAGCACGATGCCCAGGGCCAGCGGGTAGGCCAGCAGCGCGCAGAACAGCGTGGTGAGCAGGCCGATGGCCAGCGAGCGCAGGTAGGCGCTCACATACAGCTCTTTGGTGAACAGCGTGGCGTAGTTGTCGAGCGTGAAGCGCCACTCGACCCCGCCGAGCTGGCCGGGGGTGAGGAAGCTGTAGATCACGATCACCGCCAGCGGGATGGTGAAGAACACCACCAGCCAGAGCAGCGTGGGCAGCAGCAGGCCCGAGACGGCCCAGCGCTGCCTGCGGCGGCTCTCGCGCAGCGCCTGGTGCAGATCGGTCGGGGGGGCTAGGGCCATCGTGCGTTCTCCCTTCTCTCTCGGTGCGCCAGGGCCGCGTACAGAAACGACGCGGGGCGCGGGGTCGGGTGCCCTGCGTCATCGCGTCGGCGGTCGGCGGTCGGGGTGTGCGGGATGGGCTACTCGGCGAACACCAGCGCGCTCTCGGCGGGCCAGGTGAGGTAGGCGGGCTTGCCCTGGGCGAAGCGCTCCTCGGCGCTGGCCACCGAGCGGGTGTTGGCCTCCAGCACGGTGAAGCGCTGCTCGCCGCCCATGTGCACGTGGATGCGGGTGTCGGACCCGATGTAGACCACGCGCGAGACCATCACAGGGAACACGTTGGGCGTGTTGGCGGGGCGCTCGTCGCACAGCAGCGCCTTCTCGGGGCGCACCGAGACCGTGGCGGCGCAGCCCACATCCATGGGCCGGGCCGCCAGGCCCTGCACCACCAGGTCGCCGTTCACGCGCACGGTGGCGCGCCCGCCGTCGCAGGCCAGCACATCGCCGCGCAGGAAGTTGGTCTCGCCGATGAAGTCGGCCACGAAGTGGCAGCTGGGGCGCTCGTAGATCTCGCTGGGCGTGCCCACCTGCAGCAGCTTGCCGCCCGACATCACGCCGATGCGGTCGGACATGGTGAGCGCCTCCTCCTGATCGTGGGTGACGAACACGAAGGTGACGCCCAGGCGCTCCTGGAGGCCGCGCAGCTCCAGCTGCAGCTCCTTGCGCAGCTTCTGGTCGAGCGCGCCCAGCGGCTCATCCAGCAGCAGCACGGCGGGCCGGTTGATCAGGGCGCGGGCCAGGGCCACGCGCTGCTGCTGCCCGCCCGAGAGCTGCTTGGGGTAGCGGTCGGCGTACTGCTCCAGCCGCACCATCTGCAGCGCGTCCTTCACCCACTTGCCCACCTCGCTCTTGGGCGCGCGCTGCATGCGCAGGCCGAAGCCCACGTTTTGCGCCACCGTCATATGCGGGAAGAGCGCGTAGTTCTGGAACACCGTGTTGACGTGGCGGCGGTAGGGCGGCTTGGCCCCCACCGACTCGCCAGCGATGATGATCTCGCCCTCGCTGGGCAGCTCGAACCCGGCGACCATGCGCAGCGTGGTGGTCTTGCCGCAGCCAGAGGGGCCGAGCAGCGAGAAGAACTCGCCGTTGCCGATCTGGAGCGAGAGATTATCGACCGCGAGCGCATCGCCAAACCGCTTGCTCACCGCGCGAAGATCGACCGCGACACCATTTTCCATAGCGCTCCTCGCAGTGCTAGAACTGGCGGCTCCACTCCTTGGGCCAGCGCTCGACCACCACCTTGGTCTCGGTGTAGAACTCCACACCGTGGTGGCTCTGGGCGTGCAGGTCGCCGAAGAAGCTCTCGCCCCAGCCGGAGAAGGGGAAGAAGGCCATGGGCGCGGCCACGCCCACGTTGATGCCGATATTGCCCGCGCTGGCCTCGCTGCGGAACTGGCGGGCCGCCGCGCCGCTGGCGGTGAAGATGCAGGCCATGTTGCCGAAGCGGCGGGCGTTGACGATCTCCACGGCGCGCTCGATCGTGTCGGCGTGGATGATGCTGAGCACCGGGCCGAAGATCTCGGTGGCCGCGATCTCGCTGGCGGGGTCGACGCGGTCGAGGATGGTGGGGAACACGAACGAGCCGCCCTCGTAGCCGCTGGCCGCGCGGCCCCGGCCATCCACCAGCAGCTCCGCGCCCTCGGCAGCGCCCTTGGCGATCAGGCCCTCGATGCGCTGCCTGCTCTCGGCGCTGATCACCGGCCCCATCTCCACGCCCGCATCCAGGCCATAGCCCACCTTGCGGGTGGCCGCCGCCTCGGCGATGCGCTCGACAAACAGCTCGCGGGCCGCGCCCACCGTGATCGCCACCGAGGCGGCCAGGCAGCGCTGGCCCGCGCAGCCAAAGGCCGAGTCGGCCAGGATGCGGGTGGTCATGTCCATGTCGGCGTCGGGCATCACCACCACGGGGTTCTTCGCGCCGCCCTGGCACTGGGCGCGCTTGCCATTGGCGGTGGCGCGGCTGTAGACGTACTTGGCCACGGGCGTGGAGCCGACAAAGCTGATCGCCCGCACCAGCGGGTGGTCGAGCAGGGCGTCCACGGTCTCGCGCCCGCCGTTGACCAGCTGGAGCACCCCAGGCGGCAGGCCGAGCTGCTCGATCAGGCCCCAGAGCTTCTGGCTGGTGAGCGGCACCTTCTCGGAGGGCTTGAGGATGAAGCAGTTGCCGCAGGCCACGGCGTAGGGCAGGAACCACAGCGGGATCATGCCGGGGAAGTTGAACGGGGTGATCGCGGCGACCACGCCCAGCGGCTGGCGGAACATGTGCTCGTCGATGCCGCGCGCGATGTCCTCGTTGTTGTAGCCCTGGATGAGCTTGGGCATGCCGCAGGCGGTCTCCACGTTCTCGATCCCGCGCCGCAGCTCGGCCACGCTCTCGCCGTAGGTCTTGCCGCACTCCATGGTGATGGTGCGGGCGATGTCGTCGATATTGGCCTCAAGCAGCGCCTTGAGCTTGAACAGGTACTGGATGCGGTCGGTCACTGGGGTGCGCCGCCACTCCTGGAAGGCCGCCTGCGCGGCCTGCGCGGCGGCGTCCACCTCCGCCGCAGGCGAGAGCGGCACCCTGGCCAGGATCTCGGCGGTCGCGGGGTTGCGCACATCCAGCAGCGCGGTGGCGCTGGAGGGCTGCCAGGTGCCGTTGATGAAGTTGGGGAGCTGCTCGTTCATGATCGTCCTTGGGTTAGGGTTGGATACGTTGGTGCCTGCGCGGCGCGCCCGGCGGTCGTGGCCTGGCTGCGCCGCTAGCCGATGCCCATCCAGACGGTCTTGGTCTGGGTGTAGAGCTCGTAGACGGCCTCGCCCAGCTCGCGGCCATAGCCGCTCTCTTTGTAGCCCCCGAAGGGCACCGCCGGATCCCACAGGTTGTAGCCGTTGACCCACACGGTGCCCGCCTTGATCGCGGCGGCGAAGCGGTGGGCCTTGGCCATGTCGCTGGTCCACACGCCGGATGCCAGGCCGTAGGGCGTGTCGTTGGCGCGGGCCACCACCTCGTCAAACTCGTCGAAGACCAGGGCGGCCAGCACCGGGCCGAAGATCTCCTCGCGCACCACGGCCATGTCGTCGGTCGCGCCGCCGAACACGGTGGGGGCCAGGAAGTAGCCGCCGTCGGGCACGCCCTCGGGGCGTCCGCCGCCCGCCAGCAGCTGCGCGCCCGCGTCCTGCCCGGCGCGCACGTAGCCCGCCACGCGGGCCAGCTGCTCCTGCGAGATCAGCGGGCCGATCTGGGACTGCGGGTCGAAGCCGACGCCCACGCGCACCTCGCGCATGGCCTTCACCAGCTCGTCCATCACCTGGTCGTAGACGGCGCGCTGCACGAACAGGCGCGACCCGGCGCAGCAGTTCTGGCCCGAGTTCACCAGAATGGCCCAGACGGCCTGGCGGGCGGCGGTGGGGATGTCGGCGTCGGCGAAGATCACGTTGGGCGACTTGCCGCCCAGCTCCAGCGAGACGCGCTTGAGGTTGCCTGCGGCGGCCTGCATGATCCTGCGGCCCACCTCGGTGGAGCCGGTGAAGGCCACCTTGTCGACGCCACGGTGGGCCACTAGCGCGGCCCCGGCGGTGTGGCCGTAGCCGGGCACCACGTTCAGCACGCCGGGGGGGATTCCGGCCTCCAGGGCAAGGCGGCCCAGGTGCAGCGTGGTGAGCGGGGTCTGCTCGGCGGGCTTAAGCACCACGGTGTTGCCCGCCGCCAGCGCGGGGGCGGTCTTCCAGGTGGCCATGTTCAGGGGGAAGTTCCAGGGGATGATCGCGCCGCAGACACCCATCGGCTCGCGGCGGGTGTAGACGAACTGGCCGGGGACCGAGACGGGGATGCTCTGGCCGGTGATCTTGGTGGCCATGCCCGCGTGGTAGCGGAAGTGGCGGGCGTTGCTGCGGGCGTCGCGGCCCATGGTCAGGCTGTAGGGCCGCCCGTTGTCCAGGGTCTCAAGCTGGCCGAAGATGGCCGCGTCGCGCTCGATCAGGTCGGCCAGCCGCCAGAGGGTCTCGCCGCGCTCGGCGGGCGACATGGCGGGCCAGGGGCCGCGCTCGAAGGCGTCGCGGGCCGCTGCAACCGCGCGGTCGATGTCTTGGGCGTCGCCCTCGGCGATATGGGCCAGCACCGCGCCGCTGGCGGGGTTGTAGGTGGGGAAGGCCCTGCCCGAGGCCGCGCCCAGCCACTCGCCGCCGATCAGCATCGGCACCGCATCCTGCGCCAGTATGTCGCGAACCGCTGGGGCAAGGTCGAAATCGAAGGCAGCAGCACGTTCCATGCGAAACCCTTCATCATTCGGCGTGACACCGAGTGTTCTCAACCCAGCCGTAGGGGTGTGAGCAGCGTGGAGCAGGGCCGCTGTAGGCTACTTTGCCTAAATATCTCGCGGTACCATCGTGCCGTTGGCGTGTCTGTGGGATATGAGGCTAGTGTATGCGAGCCGGGGAGTCTGGTGCTATAGCCCGAGGTGCTAGATTTCTGGGGGTGGTTTTATCTCGATCAGATGAAGGCTTTAGATAGTTTGTACGACTAGAATGGGGAGAAAGGCCCAAGCAGCGGGCTGCGCTGGCGCATGGGCCTGCCCCATGCGCCAGCGCCGGGGCTTAGCGCGGCTGGTGGAAGCTGAGATGCTGCACCACCGTCGCGCCGGATGTGAGGGCGATGTCGATCGGCGGCTGGTCGGCGCTGCCCTGGTCGTCGCGCAGCACCAGGCGCACCTGGTAGGTGCCGGGCGGCAGGCCGCTGCGGTCGTAGCTGCCGTTGGCGTCGGAGAGCATCAGGATGCCGCCGAGGTCGACCACCACGCCCGACGCGGGTGCGCCGGTGGTGGCGTCGATCACGGTGCCGGTGATGCGCCCGCCCGCAGGCACGGCGGTGCGGTGCTCGCGGCTGGGCTTGGCGGTGGTGCTGGGGCGGGCTGTGGGCGCGGCGGTTGGTGCCGCCGTGGCCTCGGCGGTGGGGCGGGGCGGCAGATCCTGCGCGCCCGCCGGCTGGGCGCACAGGGCGATCAGGGCCGCCGCCGCGATGGCGCCGCCGCCGATCCATCTTCCCCATGCCCGCTGGTTGTCTGGCATATGTCTCGCTCCTCGCTGTTGCGCTGGTGTCGCTGGGGCCATCGCCCTGGCGCGCGGCCAGGGCGATGGCGTAGCTGCTACTTGGCCGGTCGCTTGGGCAGGGCGGTCACCGCCGCGCCAGCGGCTGCGCGCGGCGCGCTGCCCAGCGCTGTGCTGGCGGGCACGCTGGCCGAGGCGATGTTGTTGTACGGGCCGCCGTCGCGCTCGTGGCGCTCCAGCACTGCGCCGTAGGTCGTCTCGGTGTTGGCCGAGTCGGCCTGGGCGTAGAGCGCGGTGCCTGCGGGCAGGCTGACGGGCAGCTCGCTCATGTCGGCGCGGAAGTAGGCGTCGCCCACCCGCAGAGTCAGGGTTGCCCCCGGCGCAAGCGGCAGCGCCGTGCCGGTGACGCCCCAGGCCGCCCCGCCGCCGCCCTGGGTCTGCCAGATCTGGTTGACCTTGGTGGGCGGTGTGGTCGGGCTGACGTAGAGGTCGACCCAGAACGGATCGTTGACCGGGCCGTCGCCCTGGTTCTTCACCACCACCTCCACCGCGCCGCTGGCCACGCGGATCTCCTGCACCACCAGGTCGGGCATCAGGTCGGCTGCGGCGGTCATCACCAGCGGCAGGAAGGTGCGGAACACCCCTTCGAGGTAGGCGGGCTTGCCGCTGCTGCCGATATCGTTGGTCGGGTCGCCATCGCCGTTGGTGTCCTCGTCGATGGTGGGGATGCCGTCGCCGTCGTCATCGGCATCCAGGTAGTTGGGGATGCCGTCGCCATCGGTGTCGTCGTTGGCGGGGTTGTGGTCGGCGTTCAGATCCTCGGCGCTGTTCTTCACATGGTCGGCATCCTCATCGCCGTCGGGGTTGACGTAGTCCACGCTGGCCACGGCGGATGCCGCGCTGGCGTTGGTTGCCGCATCCACCGCCGCGCCCGCAGGCAGGGCGATAGCGACCTTGCCCGTGTCGGCCATGCCGCTCACGCTGATGCGGTAGGTGGTGCCGTCGTTGGGTGCGATCTCGGTGACGGCGGCCACCAGCGTGCCAGGCGCGGTGCTGGCGCTCAGGTCGACATCGGATGCGTCTAGCCCGCTCACCGGCTCGCCGAACACGGCGGTGAACTCCACCGGCGCGAGCAGCGTGGTGGGCAGCTGGCCAGCCGCCAGGGCCAGCGTGGTCGCCGGGGCGGTGCGATCCAGGGTGTAGTGCTCGCCAGCGGTGTAGCCCGCCGCCAGCGGGTTGCCCGCCGAATCGGCGATGCTGCCGTTGGCCAGCACATCCAGACGCAGCGTGCCGTCGCCCGTGCCAGTGCCCACCGTCACGGTGTAGGTGGTGCCACTGCCGCTCACGCCGGTCACGCTCGCGCCGGTGATGCTGGACACGGTTAGGGCGAAGTCGCCCGCGTCCACGCCCGTCACGGCCTTGGCGAAGGTGACCTGGAACTGCACGCTCGCCGCGTTGGTCGGGTCGGCATCCAGGCGGATCACGCCTGTGACGACCGGCGCGACCGGGTCGAAGGTCACGGTTGTGTCGGCGGGGGCAGGCGCGCCGCTGAAGTTGCCCGCCGCGTCGCTTGCCGCCCCTGGGTTCAGCGCGGCCACCACATCGCCGCCGCCGGTCATGCCGCTCACGGTGACGCTGTAGGTGGTGCCGTCGTTGGGTGCGATCTCGGTGATGGTGGCCGCCAGCGGGCCAGGCGCGGTGCTGGCGCTCAGGTCGATGCTCTTGGTGATGAATCCGGTCACCGGCTCGCTGAAGGTGGCCAGGAAGCTGATCGGCGCGCTGCCGGTCGGGTCGGCCTGGGCCGGGGCCTGCGCGAAGGTCACGGTCGGCGCGATGGTGTCGACCGTCCAGGTGTAGCTGGCCGGGGTGGGGTCAACATTGCCGGTCGTGTCGGTGGCGCGCACGCTGAAGGTATGGCTGCCCTCGCTCAGGCCAGTGTAGCTCTGCGGGCTGGTGCAGGCGGCGTAGGCCCCGCTATCCAGCTTGCACTCGAAGGTGGCGGTCTCGTTCGCGCTAAAGTCGAACGTGGCGCTGGCGCTGTTGCTGGGGTTGGCGGGCTGGCTATCGATCGTGGTGTCCGGTGCGCTCGCATCGATCAGCCAGGTGTAGCTGGCCGGGGTGGGGTCGAGATTGCCCGCCGCATCGGTAGCGCGCACGCTGAAAGTGTGGCTGCCATCGGCCAGGCCGGTGTAGCTCTGTGGGCTGGTGCAGGCGGCGTAGGCCTCGCCATCCAGCTTGCACTCGAAGGTGGCGCTCTCGCTCGCGCTAAAGTCGAACGTGGCGCTGGTGCTGTTGCTGGGGTTGGCGGGCTGGCTGTCGATGGTGGTGTCGGGCGCGGTGGTGTCGACCGTCCAGGCGTAGGTGGCCGGGGTGGGGTCGACATTGCTCGCCGCATCCACAGCGAACACACTCAGGGTGTGAGCGCCATCGCTCAGGCTTGCGAAGGTGACCGGGTCGGAGCAGGCGGCGTAGGGTCCGCCATCCAGCCTGCACTGGAAGGTGGCGGTCTCGGTGGCGCTGAAGTCAAACGTGGCGCTGGCGCTGCTGGCCAGCGCGGGCGGGCCGCTGACGATGGTCGTATCGGGGGCGGTGGTGTCGACCGTCCAGCTGTAGCTGGCGGGCGTCGCGTCGGCGTTGCCCAGGCCGTCCACGGCGTAGACCGTGAAGGTGTGGCTGCCGTTGGCCAGGCTGGGGTAGCTCTGCGGGCTGGTGCAGCTGGTGGCGGCAGCACCATCCAGCGAGCACATGAAGCTCAGGCTGGCGGCGGGCGTCACATTGTCGCTGCCGCTAAAGGTGAAGGTGGCGCTGGTGCTATTGGTCGGGTTAGTCGGCTGGCTGTCGATGGTCGTGTCCGGCGCAGTGGTGTCGATCACCCAGGTGTAGGTGGCCGGGGTGGGGTCGACATTGCCCGCCGCATCGGTAGCGCGCACGCTGAAGGTGTGGCTGCCCTCGCTCAGGCCGGTGTAGCTCTGCGGGCTGGTGCAGGCGGCGTAGGCCCCACTATCCAGCTTGCACTCGAAGGTGGCGGTCTCGTTCGCGCTGAAGCTGAAGCTGGCGCTGGTGCTGGTGGTCGGGTTGGCGGGCTGGCTATCGATGGTGGTATCCGGCGCGGTGGTGTCGACCGTCCAGCTGTAGGTGGCGGGCGTCGGGTCGGTGTTGCCCGCCGTGTCGATGGCGCGCACGCTGAAGGTGTGGCTGCCGTCGCTCAGGCCGCTGAAGGTGACCGGATCGGTGCAGGTGGCGTAGACCCCGCCGTCCAGGCTGCACTGGAAGGTGGCGGTCTCGGTGGCGCTGAAGTCAAACGTGGCGCTGGAGCTGCTGACCAGCGCGGGCGGGCCGCTGACGATGGTGGTGTCGGGCGCGGTGGTGTCGATCGTCCAGCTGGAGCTGGCGGGCGTCGGGTCGGCATTGCCCAGGCCGTCCACGGCGTAGACCGTGAAGGTGTGGCTGCCATTGGCCAGGACGGGGTAGTTTTGTGGGCTGGTGCAGCTGGTGGCGGCAGCGCCATCCAGTGAGCACATAAACGTTAGGCTTCCTGCGGGTGTGACATTGTCGCTGCCACTAAAGGTGAAGGTGGCGCTAGGGTTGTTGGTCGGGTTGGTTGGCTGGCTGTCGATGGTGGTGTCGGGCGGGGTCACATCGATAAACACCGAGAAGGTGGTGACATCGCCCGCCGCCACGAAGCGCGTGCCGACATCGCCGACCTCGTTTGCGACCACGCTGATGGTGTAGGTGCCGTTGTCGGCATCGTCCCACGCGCCGCCGGGTGGCGTGATGCGGTAGGTGGCGGTGCGCGGCGAGCCGTTTCCGGTAGGCGTGAAGCTCACCAGCGTCGCGGCCTGGCTGAAGCTGCTGGAGCCGGTCACCAGCACATCGCCGTTGCCCAGCGTGGCCGCGCTGATCGCGGCGTCATCGCTGTAGGTCACGGTGAAGTCGTAGGTGGTGTCGCCATTCTGGGGGTTGGCCACGTTGGCGGCGCTGCTGCCGCTCACCGTCGGCGCGTCGTTCGAGACGGTGATGGTGGCGGTGTTGTTGTTGTCGGCGGTCACACCGGTGGCGCTGCCGTCGGCGTCGTTCACCAGCGTGGCCCCGTCGGCCAGGCCGTTGTTCACCGTCACGCTGTAGCTGATCGTGAAGGTGTCCGTGTCGGTCGCCGATGCGTTATCGACATTACCGGGGTTGGTGACGCTGGCCGTGCTGAACGTCAGCGTCTGGCCGACCCGCGAGACGATGATCGTCGCGATCGTCATGCCGTTTGCGCTGACTGCCGAGGAGCCAGTGTTGTAGGTCACGCCTGCGGGCAGGGTGTCCACAATGCTGAGGTTGCTGGTGGTGCCCTCCATCATCGTGATGCTCAGCTCATAGGTGACCGTGTTGCCGATCTTGGCGGTGGCGGTGCTCACGCTCTTGCTCAGGCTGAAGGCCGTGGCTGCGGTGATATTTGGCGCGTTGCCGGTAGAAGTGTAGTTGGCGGCCTGGTTGCCCAGGCTGTTCTCCCAGGTGGCGGTGGCGCTGTTGCTGATAGTTGCGCCGGGGGCGATGCTGTCGCTCACCTTGCCCTGCACGATCACCGTCAGCACTTGGTCGTTGCTGCCATTGGTATCCTGCAGCAGGTTGATCGCGCCGGTGGTGCTCAGCGCGCCGCCGCCGAGCGAGAAGTTGCCGCTCACATTGGTGCTGGTCGCCCCGTCGCTGACGATCGCGCTCACCAGCGTGAAGTTCTGGAGCGATGCAGGGAATGTGTCGCTCACATCCACATTGTAGGCGCCGGCGTTGCTGTTGGTGGTGTGGCTGACGCGGATCTGGTAGCGCACGCTGTCGCCCGCATCCACGCCGCCCGTGGCGGTGGTGATGGTGGTGACGGTCTGCAGCTCGGGGGCAACCACGGTGATGGTGGCGCTGGCGGTGTTGTTGGCGGTGTCCAGCTCCTTGTACAGCGAGGTCGCGCCGATCGTGGGGGCCACGGTCACGGCGGTGCCTGCGCTGGCCGAGGGCGAGATCGTGGCGTTGATCGTGATCGTGCCGCTCGCGCCGGATGCCAGCGAGCCGATGTCAAAGGTGTAGGGCGCGCCTGCCACCGTGCCCACCGTGGGGCTGGATGTGTAGCTGGGCGAGGTGAGCGTGGCAGGCAGCGTGGCCATGATCCGCACACCGGGGATGGGGTCTGGCCCGGCGTTGCTGTAGGTGATGGTGTAGCTGGCCGCGCTGCCCGGCAGTCCGGTGCCGGTCTTTGCGATGCTGACCTGGAGGTCGGCCCATGGCGCGACCTGCTGTCCATAGATCTCCACATCTGTTAGGGTTGGGTTGTCGCTGCCCTGCCAGACGGTATAGTAGCTGTTGTTGCTGGCCTCGCTGTAGGCCACGGCGGGGGCTAGGGCATTGCCGGCTGTGCTGCCGATGTTGCCCATGGTGCTGATGCGGAAGGTGTCCTCCACCGTCGCCCCCGTGGCGCTCAGGCGTTTGCCGAGGATCTCGGTATCGTTGTCGATCAGGTTGTCGCTGGTGCCGTCGGCCCGCGTGGTGTTGAGCGAGTCGTCGCCGCTCCAGGTCACGAGGTACTCGTTGGCCGTGGGGTTGTAGGCCAGCGTCGGATCTTTTGCCTGGTAGGTGGTGTTGCCCGTACTGCCTGCGAAGCTGAGCCGCATGTCGTCGGTGCCAACCTCGGCCCCAGCGTTCGAGAGCCGCTGGCCGTAGATCTCGAACTCGCCGTCGGTGCCGGTGTCCTCGCCTGACCACACGACGAAGTATGACCCGGTGGTCGAGTTGAAGGCCACATCGGGGTCGACGGCGGTAAACCCATCGATGGCCGAGCTGCCCATCATGCTGATCTGCTGGTCGTCGGTGCCGGTCTCGGCCCCGGCGGAGGTGAGGAGCTGGCTGTAGATTTCGGTGATCAGCGATCCGCTGGTGTCCAGGTCGTCGCCCGCCCACACCACCAGAGATGAGCCAGTGATGGTGTCCACGGCGATCTTTGGCTTGTCGGCGAAGAAGACGCTGGGGTCTGGCGCGGCGGGGTTGCCCATCAGGCTGATCTGCTGATCGTTGGTGCCGGTCTCGACTCCGGCGCTTGTGACGCGCTGGATGTAGATCTCGTCATCCAGAAAGACCTCTTGGCCCGCCCATGCGATCAGGTACTCGCCGCTGATCGAGTTGTAGGCCACGTCGGGGTAGCGGGCGTCGGTGCCATCTTGTGCGGCGTCATCCATCTGCGAGTATCGGGTCATGCTGCCGCTGAGCGTGCCGTTGGCGCTCACCAGCTGGCCGTAGATCTCCGGCTCCTGTGTGCCGAAGGCGCTCCAGAAGATGCGCGTGCCCGACCAGACCACCAGGTACTGGTTCGTCGCCGGGTTGTAGGCCACCGAGGGGTCGCGGGCGTCATAGTTCACATCGTCCAGGGTGCCATTGTAGCCGATCAGGAAGTCGCCCCCGATCGGCGCGCCGCTCACGGCATCTACGCGCTGGCCCCAGATCTGCAGCTGCTCGTCGCTGCCCGTGTCGGTGGGGTCGCCCGACCAGACCACCAGGTACTCCTTGGCGGTGCTGTTGTAGGCGATGGCGGGTGCGAGCGCCTGGGTGTTCACATCGCCGTCGGTGCCCATGGTGCTCAGGCGCACGTCGTCGGTGCCGATCTGCGGGTCGATGGTCACAGGGTAGGCGGCCTGGGCCAGCGCCGCGCCGTCCACGCGCAGCGTGGTGCGGTCGGCCTGCACGTCGAAGCTGGCCGGGATGCTCGCGCCCGTGGCGTCGTAGACATACACCTGGCCCAGGCTCACGCCGCCGCTGGGGTCGGCCCAGCGCCAGCCGCCGCTGGTGGTGGCGAACGCGCCTGCGCTGGCCACGCTGCCCTCGATCACGAGGTCGTCGCCGCCCAGCGCCAGGGGGGCGGGCAGCACAAACTGCTGCTCGACCGTGCGCTGGCGGGCCACATACTGCTCGACAATGCCGCCGCGGTCGTAGCCCACGGTGGTGGTGTCTAGCGGCCTCGGGGCCACCGGGCGCGTGCTGACGCCCGCGAGCGCCTCGCCCGCGCCGGAGCGCACCGCGCCCAGCCGCCACGACCACGTCGTGCCGCCGTGGCGGGGGATAAAGTCAAGACCATCCGCCGCGAACTGGGCGGTGTGGTCGGCGTTGACGATCTGGTAGCCGCCGCCCGCCGCGATGATCGGGCTGCGCGCGGGTGTGGCGGCGACCGTGGCTGGCTGGGCCTGTACCGGCTGGGCGGTGGGCGGAATAACGTGTGAGAGCAGCGATAGCAGAGTCACCAGCGACAAAGTGAATTGTCTGCGCATACATGCCTTTCGGGCTGGAATGGCCAGCCCTTCCCAATGAGTACCTTTTGTAGTGTGGCCGCCCGCGCCGTGGGGTGGCCGGTGGGCAACGACTAGTTCTCGAAGCTCTCGTAGCTATCCAGCCATCCCGAGCGCGGGCCGTCGCGCAGCTCGGCCAGGGCAGCTGATACCTCGGCTGGCCCAGCGAGCCGCTGGTGCGCATCATTGCCCGCCCAGAGCAGCAGCGGCGGCTCGGCGCACTGGGTGCGCGGCTCCATGCGCGCCTGCCCCAGCGGGCCTTCCCAGCGCGCTTCCGCCATGGCCAGCCCGATCTGCTGGATCTGCTGAGGGTCGCCATCCGCCGCCGCCATGCCGATCGTCACCAGCTGGGCGGCCTGCTGCCCGAGCGCAGCCCACGGCTCGCACTCGGCGGGCCAGCCTGCGGCGGTGGCGGCGGCGATGCCGAGCGAGCGGGCGGCCAGCGCCAGGCTCGGCGTGCCGACCAGCGGGATGCTCAGCTCCTCTTCGGCGTAGAAGCGCAGGAAGTCGCGCGCGGCACCGCCGCGCAGCCCCGCGTAGATCATGTCGGGGCTGGCGCTGGCGATCATGCGGCGGGCCTGGTCGGCATCCCAGCCGCCGGTTGGCGTGTGCACCAGCAGGGTGCCCTGCGCGCTGCCGCCCGCCTGCGCGAAGGCCGTCTGGAAGGCGGCGCAGGCGTCGTACCCGCTGTGGTAGAAATCCAGCACGCTGGCGCAGCGCCGCCCGAGCTTCTGCGCCGCCCAGCTGCCCAGCGCCCACTGGCCCTGCCACAGGCCCAGCGTGATCTGGAAGCAGTATGGGTGCAGCTCGGGGTAGCGGGCGATATTCTCGCCCAGCGAGATGGCGATCAGCAGCCGCCCGTGCCGCTGGCAGATCTCGGCCACCTCGGCGGTGAGGCCGGCGTGCAGCACGCCCACCAGGATGTCGGCACCGCCATGCGCCAGCAGACGCTCGGCATGCTGCACGGCGGGGGCGTGCCCCGGCGGCAGCTCGGCGTGGTCGATCTGCGCGCCCAGGCTGCGGATGCCAGCAAGCACCCGTTCGCCGATCGGCGATCTTGCGGTTGGCGGCGTCAGCACGCCGATGGTGAGCGTTTTATCCATATGGTGCTAGCTCTGCGACGGGAAGATCCCCTGAAGGGCGATGATGAACGTAACGGTTAGGAATGGCATGCGATTCTCATGGGGCTGCGATCCGCCGGTGCTGCCGATGTCGTTGCTGCGCATCAGGGTGTTGGCCGCGCCGGTGCTGTAAGCCCCGCTCATGCTGGCCCAGTAGTTGTTGGTGGGCACCCGCGTGTCGGCGGGCGCGCTGGATGCCCGCAGCTGGTGGCTGTGCGTCGGCATCTCGGGCAGCGTGACCGTGTGGAACTCCTCGCCAGCGCGCTGGCCCAGCGTCCAGCTGTTGCCAAAGTGCATCGGCACACGGCCTCGGAAGTCGGGCAGGGCGAAGGTGGTCTGGCCATTGCCGCCGTAGGTGGTGCCCAGCAGCGAGAACAGCGCCTGGTTCTGGTTGATCGACAGCAGCTGGCCGTTGCAGAAGGCCCAGCCCTTTGGCGGAAAGTTAAACGAGACCACGCGGATCTCGGCGAGATATGGCTCGGACATCGGTTTGCTCCTTGTTGGCGGCTAGCCTCGTGGCGGGAAGATGCCCTGCAGCGCGATGATGAAGGTCACCACAAGGTATGGCTGCATGTTGTTATGGGGCTGGAAGCCGCCGGCGAGCGCCAGCGCGTCGGCGGCCATGTTCACGTTTGCGCTGCTGATGTAGTTTGCCGCGCTGCGCTGGGCCGCCCACGCCATATTGGTGGGCGAGTTGACCCCGCCAGGATTTGACTGCGCCTGGGTAGTGTGGGTGTGGGCGGGTATCTCGCTTGTTAGCAGCGTGACGCTCTCTGTGCCGCTCGCCTCGCCGAGATAGTGCTCTGAGAGGCCCGGCCCCTGGCCCTGGTGGATGGGCACGTTCCCGATTAGGTTGGGCAGGGCGAAGGTGCTCTTGCCATCGCCGCCGTAGTAGGTGCCCAGCAGCGAAAATAAGGCAGTATTTTGCGAGATCGGCATCAGTTGGCCATTGCAGAAGGCCCAGCCCACTGGGGCAAAGTTCCCAGCGAACATGCGGATCTCGCCAAGGAATTGGTCGGACATCGTGGTGGTCCTTTCGTGCGCCTATGTCTGGCTTGGGAAGATGCCGTACAGCGAGATGATGAAGCTGATCGTCAGGTAGGGCTGCATATTGTCGTGCGGCTGCGAGCCGCCCACGCTGCCGCTGATCGCCGTGCCCGCTGTGCCCATGGTCACGTTGGGGTCCTGGTCGCGGTAGGGCGGGTTGTTGGTCACGCGCGCCCAGCGCGCGCCCTCGGGCGAGTCGGTATCGCCGTTGTTGGTGGTGGCCTGGGGCGCGTGGGTGTGCGCGGGGATCTGCGTGGTGATCAGGGTGACTTGCTCTACTCCGGCCTGCTGGCCGATGATGTAAGTCTGCCCGCCGCTCAGCGTGCCAAAGTGCACCGGCGCGCGCCCGCGCAGGTCGGGCAGGGCGAAGGTGCTCTGCCCATCGCCGCCGTAGGTAGTGCCGATCAGGTTAAACAGGGCGTCGTTCTCCGAGATCGCAAGCAGTCTGCCGTCGCAGAACGCCCACCCGGCGGGGGCGAAGCTGCCTGCGAACATGCGGATCTCGCCGATATAGGGGGTTGCCATATTACTACTCCTTCTCCTGCGGTGCCCAGTCCATAAACATGTGCATGCCGTCTAGCTTCCCCTCTACAAAGCCCAGCCGCCGGTAGAAGCGCCGCGCCGGGTTGCCCTCGGCGTAGACATACAGGCTCACTCGCATGCCGTTGGCCGCCGCCGTATCCATCAGGCCGCGCATCAGCTGCCCGCCGATGCCGCGCCTGCGCCACGCGGGCAGGAGGGCCACATCCAGCACGTGCAGCGCGCCGTCGCGCGGGTCCACATACCAGCGCCCCACCGGCTGCCCGCCCACCTCCACGACGCTATAGCTGGCGTGGGGGAAGTGCTGCATGTAGTGATGGTGCTGGGCGCTGAACTGCATGTGGCAGAACAGCTGCTTCTGCTGCTCAGTCCAGTGCGGCACCAGCGCTAGATCATCGCGGGTGCTGGCGTAGAGCTGCTGCAGAAAGGGCGTGTCGCCTGATACGATGGGCCGCAGGGTGAATGCTGGTGTGCTCATAGCGGTGCGCCTTTGCACGCGCCGCTGGGGCAGTGTTCCGCAGCAGCGCGTGTATTCGTTTGTTTGCTAGAGGGAGAGGTATGCGCCGAGCCAGCCGGTTTTGGCCCCGATGCCCGCGAGCGCCTGGGCCACGGCGGCCTCGGCGGGTGCGGCCAGCTGGCCGATGGTGGTGGTGTGCACGCCGTCGGTGGCGCGCAGAAAGATCGGCAGCGTGCCAGCCGCGCCCTGGTGGGCCAGCGCCAGCGGCCCGCGTGCGCCGGTCAGCCATATGCTGGCCAGGCTGTCGCGTAGCGCGCCGCCCTGGCGGCGGGCGTGGGCCAGCAGCTTGGCGGTGTCGTAGCCCAGCGCGGCGTAGGCGTCGGGGGCATGGCCGTGGGCGGCCTGGTAGGCCCGCTGGAACTGGGCCGCCCCGCCGCTGGCTAGGTCGGGCGACCACGTGGCGGCGGTGAGCGTGCCTGCGGGTAGCGCGGCGGCCTCGGCCAGCGGGGCGAGCCCCACCAGCGGGGTGGCCAGCCCGGCCTCGCGGTAGCCAGCCACGAACGCCTCGGCCTCGCTGCCCGAGTAGAAGGCCGCCACCAGGGATGGGCGCTCGGCGCGCACGCGCTCGTACAGCGCGCCCAGGCCATCCTGCCCGGCCACGTGGGTCACGTGGCTGGCCACGATTGTGCCGCCCGCCTGCTCGAAGCCCTGGCGGAAGGCGAACAGCAGGTCGTAGCCGCTCTCGTACAGGCTGCTGGCCACGATGGCCTCGCGGCCCTGGGTGCGGGCGGCGTGGCTGCCCAAGGCCCATGCGGCCTGCCACATGCCCAGCGAGCTGCGCAGCACGTAGGGCGCATCCTGGCCGGGCCGGGGCATGTTGGCCCCCATGTCGGCCACGATCAGCGGCACCCCGCTGGCCTGCAGCGCGGGGCCGATGTCGGCGGCGTGGTGGTGGCTCAGCATGCCGACGACGGCGGCAAACTGGCCGGATGCGGCGGCCTCGCGGGCGGCCCCGAGGGCCTGCGTGGGCCGCTGGTAGGTGAACGGGGTGATCGCAAGCTCGGGGCTGGCAGCGGACATCCCGCGCAGCAGCTGCGTGCCGATTCCAACAACACGAGGTGATTCGGGAACAATTACAGCGATCGGAAGCGATGCGGCTGGGGCCGCCTGGGTGCTGGCGAAGGGCAGCCCGGCGGCTGCGACGCCAGCCAATGATGCGCCGACCCGGCGGAGGAACACCCTACGGCTGATCTGCGGCAGATCAGGGACAGCTTGGTCGTGGGCCGTCATGGCGCGATCCTTTGTGGTAGAACGTACCGGCTATTCATTGTGAAAGTTTCTGCAGCTATTAAAACGGGATGGTAGCAAAAAAATAGAGGTTTGATAATAGGGTTAACAAAAGTGTCATCTGCGCCCGTATCGGCCCTGCGCCCGATTTTTCCACCCGACCTCGGACCCCGAGTTTCGATTTTGCGACATGGCTGGCCGCGCCGCATGCCGCCAGGATGCGCCGCGCCACAATGCCGCCGATCTTGCCCCGCCCACGCCTGCTACAGTAGCCCTGCTCCACCCACCCCAATGCTAGGGCAGCATCCCCAGCGCGTCGCAGCGCCCAACCGCAGCACTAGGCCATATCGCGCCCCGCCCACGCGGCGGCGGCACGCTGGCCCAAGCCATGGACAACGCCATGACTGCGACTCACTGCCCGTACTGCGCGCTTCAGTGTGGGATGGAGCTTGCCCCCCATGTCGGCTCGATCACGGTCGCGCCGCGCATGTTCCCCACCAACAACGGCGGCCTCTGCCAGAAGGGCTGGACATCCGCCGACCTGCTCGATCACCCCGACCGCATCACCACGCCCTTGGTGCGCGATGCCAAGGGCGGCCCCCTGCGCCCTGCCAGCTGGGAAGAGGCGCTGGCCCGCGTGTCGGCAGGGCTGCTGTCCACCCAGCAGCACCACGGCCAGCAGGCGGTGGGCGTGTTCGGCGGCGGTGGCCTGACCAACGAGAAGGCCTACCTGCTCGGCAAGTTCGCGCGGGTGGCGCTGCGCACGCCGAACATCGACTACAACGGTCGCTTCTGCATGTCCTCCGCCGCTGCGGCCTCCATCCGCGCCCTGGGCATGGATCGCGGCCTACCCTTCCCGCTGGCTGATATCGCCCATACCGATGCCATCCTGCTGATCGGCAGCAACGCCGCCGCCACCATGCCGCCGGTGATGCAGTACTTCGACGCCCAGCTCCAGCGCGGCGGGCGGCTGATCGTGGTCGACCCGCGCGCCACGCCTACCGCCAAGAAGGCCACGCTGCACATCCAGCTCACCCCCGGCAGCGACATCGCCCTGGCCCACGGCCTGCTGCACATCGCCCTGCGCGACGGCCTCGTCGACGAGGCCTTTATCGCCGGGCGCACCAGCGGCTTCGCCGAGCTGCGCCGCGTGGTCGGCGCGTACTGGCCCGAGCGCGTCGAGCGCCTGACCGGCGTGCCGGTGCGCCAGCTGGAGCAGGCCGCCCACATCCTGGGCGAGGCCAGCACGGCCATGGTGCTCACCGCGCGCGGCCCCGAGCAGCAGAGCAAGGGCGTGGACACGGTGCTGTCCTACATCAACCTGGCGCTGGCGCTGGGCAAGGCGGGCCGCCCGCTGTGCGGCTACGGCTGCCTCACCGGCCAGGGCAACGGCCAGGGCGGGCGCGAGCACGGCCAGAAGGCCGACCAGCTGCCGGGCTACCGTAGCCTGGCCAACCCCGCGCACCGTGCCCACGTCGCCCGCGTCTGGGGCACCGACCCCGAGCTGCTGCCGCCGCCGGGCCGCTCGGCCTACGAGCTGCTCGATGCGCTGGGGCCGGGCGGCGTGCGCGCGCTGCTGGTCTTCGGCTCGAACATCGTGGTCTCGGCACCCAACGCGGGACACATCCGCCAGCGGCTGGAGTCGCTCGACATGCTGGTGGTGGCCGACATGGTGCTCTCCGAGACCGCCGCCATGGCCGATGTGGTGCTGCCCACCGCCCAGTGGGCCGAGGAGACCGGCACCATGACCAACCTAGAGGGCCGCGTGCTGCTGCGCCAGGCCGCCTGCCGCCCGCCCGAGGGCGTGCGCACCGACACCGAGATCATCGCGGCGCTGGCGGCGGCCCTGGGCTGCGGCGACATGTTCCCCCACGAGCCAGAGGCGATCTTCCACGAGCTGCGGGCCGCCAGCGCTGGCGGCGTGGCCGACTATAGCGGCATCACCTACCAGCGCATCGCCGCCGAGGACGGCGTGTTCTGGCCCTGCCCCGCCCCCGACCACCCCGGCACGCCCCGCCTGTTTTTCGACCGCTTCGCCACCGACGACGGCCTGGCCCGCTTCCACGCGGTCGAGCACCGCCCCGCCGCCGAGGAGCCATCCGCCGCCTTCCCGCTCATCCTTACCACCGGGCGGGTGATGGCCCAGTACCAGTCGGGCGCGCAGACCCGCCGGATCGCCGCGCTGGCCAAGGCCGAGCCGCAGCCCTTTGTCGAGCTGCACCCCGCGCTGGCCGCCAGCCTGGGCATCGCCAGCGGCGACCTGGTGGTGGTGGCCAGCAGCCGTGGCCGCGCCACCCTGCGCGCGCGGCTCAGCCCCGACATCCGCATGGATACGGTGTTCGCACCATTTCACTGGGGCGGCGCGGGCAGCATCAACCTGCTCACCAGCCCCGCGCTCGACCCCATATCGCGTATGCCCGAGTTCAAAGTCTGCGCGGTGCGCGTTGAGAAGCTGACCTTGCCTGACGATAGTTCGAGCGTGAGTGCATAGAAAGGAAAGGTATGATGCAGAAAAAACAGCTTGTGGTGATCGGCAATGGTATGGCGGGCGCTCGCGCCGTCGAGGAGATCGTGGCGCGCGGCGGCAACGATATATTCGAGATCACGATGATCGGCGACGAGCCGTATGGCAACTACAACCGCATCCTGCTCTCCAACGTGCTGAACGGCACCCAGCGCTCCGAGGAGATCTTCCTCAACCCGCTGGAGTGGTACGAGACCAACCAGGTGCGCCTGCTGGCCGGGGTGCGCGCCACCGCCATCCACCGCGCCACCCGCACGGTGGAGCTGGCCGATAAGACCCAGGTTCCCTACGACCAGCTGCTGATCGCCACCGGCAGCAGCCCCTTCGTGCCGCCCATGGATGGCCTGCGCACGCCGGATGGCAAGCTCAAGCCCGGCGCGTTCGTGTTCCGCACCATCGACGACTGCACCCGCATCGCCGAGTGGGCGCAGGAGAGCCGCAGCGCCGTGGTGATCGGCGGCGGCCTGCTGGGCCTGGAGGCGGCGCGCGGCCTCACCACCTACGGCTGCGATGTGCACGTCATTCAGATCATGCCCTACCTGATGAACCAGCAGCTCGACATGTCCTCTGGCACCATGCTCAAGTACAGCATGGAGCAGATGGGCATCCACGTGCATGTGGGCGTGGCCACCGAGAAGCTGCTGGGCAAGGAGCGGATCGAGGGCCTGGCCTTCAAAGATGGCAGCAAGCTGGCCTGCGATATGGTGGTGATCTCGGCTGGCATCCGCCCGAATGTCGATCTGGCCAAGGATGCCGGGCTGATGGTCGACCGTGCGATTATGGTGGATGACCAGCTGCGCACCAGCGACTCGCGGATCTTCGCCGTGGGCGAGTGCGTGCAGCACCGCAGCGTGGTCTACGGCCTGGTCGCGCCGCTGTGGGAGCAGGCCAAGGTGCTGGCCGAGCACCTGACAGGCCGCAACCCGCAGGCCGCCTACCTCGGCTCCAAGCTGGCCACCAAGCTCAAGGTGATGGGCGTGGAGCTGGCCTCCATGGGCGTGGTCGAGCCGCGCGACGACCGCGACGAGGTGGTGCAGTTCTCCGAGCCACGGCGCGGGCGCTACAAGAAGCTGATCATCCGCGAGAACCGGCTGGCCGGGGCCATCCTTCTGGGCGACACGGCCAAGGCCGGCAGCCTGATGCAGATGTTCGACCGCGAGACGCCGCTGCCCGAGGACCGCGCGGCGCTGCTGTTCGACCTGGGCCAGGCGGCCCAGCAGAGCGTGGGCGACCTGCCCGACGACACCCAGATCTGCAACTGCAACGGCGTGAGCAAGGGCGCGATCCGCGCCTGCGTGCTGGCGGGCAAGCGCAGCCCCAAGGCCGTGATGGACGCCACCCGCGCAGGCATGGGCTGCGGCTCGTGTAAATCCAATGTGGCCAAGCTGGTCGAGCACTTCTGCGAGGGCGAGATGGTCGAGGATCCCTCGGCGCACTACTACGTGCCCGGCGTGCCGCTGGCCAAGCCCGAGCTGGTCGAGGCGATCACCGCGCGCGGCCTGCGCTCGGTCTCCGCCGTGTTCGCCACGCTGGCTGGCGGCCTCGAAGATCCGGCCAGCAAGCCCGGCCTGGCCTCGCTGCTCAAGACGATCTGGGGGGCCGAGTACGAGGATGAGCGCGACGCCCGCTTCATCAACGACCGCGTGCACGGCAACATCCAGCGCGATGGCACCTTCTCGGTGGTGCCCCAGATGCCCGGCGGCGTCACCACGCCCGCCGACCTGCGCCGGATCGCCGAGGTGGCCGAGAAGTACCAGGTGCCGCTGGTCAAGCTCACCGGCGGGCAGCGCATCGACCTGCTGGGCATCCGCAAGGACGACCTGCCGAATGTCTGGGCCGACCTAGGCATGCCCTCGGGCTACGCCTACGCCAAGTCGTTCCGCACCTGCAAGAGCTGCGTCGGCACCGACTTCTGCCGCTACGGCCTGGGCGACAGCATGGGCCTGGCCAAGGAGATCGAGCAGCGCTTCCACGGCCTGGAAAGCCCGGCCAAGATCAAGATGGGCACCACCGGCTGCCCGCGCAACTGCTCCGAGGCCTATATAAAGGATGTCGGCGCGGTGGCGATCGAGGGCGGGCGCTGGGAGCTGTACGTGGGCGGCGCGGGCGGCGCGCATGTGCGCAAGGGCGACCTGCTGTGCACCGTGGAGACCCACGCCGATGTGCTGAAGTATGCCGGGCGCTTTATCCAGTACTACCGCGAGAACGCCAAGTACCTTGAGCGCACCTACGGCTTTGTCGAGCGCGTGGGCATCGCCAAGATCCGCGCCGTGGTGGTGGATGATGCCGAGGGCATTGCCGAGCGGCTGGATGCGGCGATGCAGCACTCGGTGGATGCCTACACCGATCCCTGGCTGGAGGCCCACCGCCCCAAGACCGCAAACCAGTTTGCCTCCACCATCCCGCTGGTGGCCGCGCATGAAGGGAGCCTGTAATGTCGATACCGCAAGTCCACACTATTGGATCTATTGCACAAATACCTGCGGGCGAGGGCCGTACATTTGATCTAGATGGCCGCAAGATCGCGGTGTTCCACACCCGCTCGGGCCAGGTCTACGCGGTGGATGCGGTCTGCCCGCATCGCGGCGGGCCGCTTGCCGATGGCCTGGTGGGCGGCGAGACGGTGATCTGCCCGCTGCACGGCTGGAAGTTCGACCTGCGCACTGGCGAGACCGCCAACGGCAGCTGCGCGGTGCGCGCCTTCTCGGTATCGCTGGCGGCAGATGGCGAGATCTCCATCCTGATCGACGAGTCCGCCGAGGTGGGTGTCTAGGCCATCGCAGCGCGGTGTAGCTGTGGCGGTATGCCCCCAACCTTCGAAAAAGCGACATGTTTGCCGCACTTTAACAGCATATATCGGTTGTAAGAAACGTACAATGGTGTTCTGCCTGTCCGAGTGTTGGAAAGGTGTGATATACTCTAGATATCGCAAGAGGGCTAGATATTAGGATAAAATGTCTAAGGTGCAGGGCGCAAACACTGACCTGCCCAGCCCCTCCCAGCGACCCCCGCTACGGCAGCGGCCACGCAATGAAGCCTCGGACCGGACTCACACCAGATCTTCCATATGCTTGCTGTGGTGCGGCGCACGGGTGGAGCAAGACCCGCGCCCTGCTCGGCGAGCTAGGCCGCCAGAGCCTGCGGTGGCAGCGCCGCCCCGCAGCGCTCTGAGGAAAGAAAGTGTTCACATGGGCGCATTCATGAGCGAGGGCACCCCGGTGCTGCTGCAGGCCATCGTCACCTTCGAGGGGCGCGGCCTCGCCAGCCCCACGCCGCTTGATCTCCGCTACCGCGTGCCGAAGGGCCGCACCGCTGGCATGCTCTACTTCCGGGCGGGCAGCACGGTATCGGGCCTGGTCAATATCTCGGTGCTGCGCGACGGCAAGCTGATGCGCTACTTCCCCATCGCGCCCAACAGCGCTATCCACATCTCGCTCGCTATCGTCGAAGAGATCGCCAGCGGCTCGCTGATCGAGATCCACGCGGCGGGTGAAGGTTCCGGGACGCTTGTTCTTGATATCGGGTATCTGGAGGTCTAGGTCGCCAGCGGCCCTGCGCCTCGCAGCGTTTCACGTGAAATACGACCATGGCTCGCTTTCGTCATAATGATCACCAGATCAACACCACGCTGGTGCAGCTGTGCAGCGGGATGCGCATCGAGCGGATCCAGCGCTTCGATCAGCACGCCATTCTACCCGAGCTGACGCCCTGGAACCACTGGCGCATGCGCATCACGCTGGGCGGCACGCGCTATCTCACCTACCAGCAGCAGCGCTCGACGCTCGCGCCGAACACGATCTGCTGGAGCGGCCCGCTGAAAGATCCGGCCCGCGCATCCTGGCTGCCTGGCACTAGCTCGGATGTGGTGGATGTGACATGGTCGCACGCCAGCTGGCGCAGCTTTCTGCTCACCCACCCGCAGTTTGCCGAGCTGAACGCCGCGCCGCTGGGCGGCGGGGGATTCTACCTGCAGCACGCCCCGCCGCAGCTGCTGCACGTGCTGCGCCAGATGATCGCGCTCACCGAGCGCGACCCGGTGCCCGAGGCGGCGCTGGCCAACCAGGCGGCGCTGCTGGTGGATGTGCTGGCCCGGCTGCAGTTCGCCACCCCCCGCCGGGTCGACGAGGAGCAGCGGCGGCGGGTCGAGCGCGCCCAATCGGTGATGGCCGAGTGCATGGCCAACCCCATGAACATCGCCAAGATCGCCGAGTCGCTGAGCGTCAGCCCGCGCCAGCTCCAGCGTGATTTTCTGACCTACACTGGCCTCTCGCCGCTGCGCTTCTTCAACCTCATGCGGCTCAGCGAGGCCAACTTCCTGCTGGCCGAGACGGCCCTGCCGGTCTCGACCATCGCCACGTCGCTCGGCTATGTGAGCGTGACCCACTTCAGCACCGCGTTCCGCCAGATCTACCACTGCTCGCCCCGCGAGGTTCGCCGCGAGCTGCGCAGCGCCTAGCGCCCACCTTTTCTCTCACCTAGAGCTTCCCTATTGCTGAGAAGGCCCGCCCTTCTCAGCCATGCTCTGTGCTGGCTTCAGCGGCGCAGCTGAAGATCGCCTGGGGCTGCGCCCGTCGCGGCGCGCGGCCCTGTGCGCCCGCCCCCTCGGCCTACGTCTCCCTGTTATCCACCCCCCGCCGCAGCGCGTGGCACCCCGCCACGGCGCGGCCCCGCCATGGAGGAAACCCGTCATGGAGATCGCAACAACTGCGCCCATCGCCCGCGCCAAGGAAGGCCACCTGCCCACGCTGATCGCCTCGTTTCTGCACTTCGACCTGTGCTTCATGCTCTGGGTGCTGCTCGGCGCGCTCGGGGTGTTTATCTCGCAGGATCTTGGCCTCAGCCCCGCGCAGAAGGGCCTGATGGTTGCCATCCCCACGCTCAGCGGCTCGCTGCTGCGCATCCCGCTGGGCCTGCTGAGCGACACCTACGGCGGCAAGCGCGTGGGCATCATCATGCTGCTGGTGCTGTTTGTGCCGCTGGGGGCGGGCTGGATGTTTGGCACCTCGCTGCCGCAGCTGCTGGCCATCGGCCTGCTGCTGGGCACGGCGGGCGCGTCGTTCTCGGTGGCGCTGCCGCTGGCCAGCCGCTGGTACCCGGCGGGCCGCCAGGGCCTGGTGATGGGCATCGCCGCCGCAGGCAACAGCGGCACGGTGCTGGCCAACCTGTTCGCCCCGCGCATCGCGCCCTACACCGGCTGGCACGGCGTGCTGGGCCTGGCCATGATCCCGCTGGCCCTAGTGCTGGTGGCCTTCGCCCTGATGGCCAAGGACAAGCCCGACGGCGGGCGCGGCCTGCCGCTGCGCACCTACCTGGAGTCGCTGCGCTCCAGCGACATGTGGTGGTTCTGCCTGCTCTACAGCGTGACGTTTGGCGGCTACGTGGGCCTGGGCACCTTCCTGCCCACCTTCTTCCACGATCAGTACGGCGTCGATGCGGTGCAGGCCGGCCTCTACACCGCGCTGATCTCGTTTGTGGGCAGCGGCCTGCGCCCGGTGGGCGGCTACGTGGCCGACCGCGTGGGCGGCGTGCGGCTGCTCACCGTGCTGCTGGTGGGCATCGCGGCGGCCTACTTGGCCGCATCCAGCCTGCCGCCGCTGGCGCTGATGGTGGGCCTGCTGGTGGTGGGCGTCGGCTGCCTGGGCATGGGCAACGGCTCGGTGTTCCAGCTGGTGCCGCAGCGCTTCCAGGCCCAGATCGGCGTGGCCACCGGCGTGGTCGGCGCGGTCGGCGGTGTGGGCGGGTTCATGCTGCCCAACCTGCTGGGCATCGCCAAGCAGCAGGGCGGCTCGTTTGGCCCAGCCTTCGTGGTGCTGGCGGTGATCGCCGTGGCGGCGCTGGTGCTGCTGCGCGTGCTGGTGGCGCGCAGCGCAGGCTGGCGCAGCGCCTGGCAGGGTTAATTCATCACCAAGAACGCAAGAGAACGAATACCACGAAGGCGCGAAGACGCGAAGGGAAACGAGGGAATCTTCCCATCCCATTTGGGCAAGGTATCTGGAAGTAACAAACTACACCATCTCGGGTGCCAGGCCATGCGCAGCACCCGAGATCGGAATCTTATCCACCTGACCCATGCGGCAAAGGTGCCGCTAAGGTTTTGATGGCCATATGCACAAACACCAGTTGCCAGTTTTCAGCAGAGGAACGCTCAAAATTGGAGGTTCCAAGGGGGCGTAGCCCCCTGGCGGGGTTCCGAGGGGCTGGCCCCTCGGCGCCGCCCGCGCAGGGCATCCACTCACCAAACACATACCACTGCCATCGCTCATTAAAAAAAGCCCAGCGCAAATGGGAAAAGTGATATCTAATAGGGGGTGATGCCCCCTGGCGAGGGTTCCCGGGGCTGGACCCCGGACGCCGCCCTCGTAGGGCATCCGCCCACTATTCAAGAGGAACCATCATTATCGAAGCCGCAATCGGTCGGGTCGGCCTGAGATGAACGCATCCAGTCTAGGATTCAAAGGTCAGCACAAACGAGCAAAAACAGCGCATAAAGACAGCCCGCGCACAAAACGCCGCACGCGCCAGAACCAAGGCTCTGGCGCGTGCGGCGTTTTGTGCGCTGCCTACTTGATCCGGCCAAACTGCCGCTCAAGCTGCGGGATGCTCATCAGGATCATGGTCGGCCTGCCGTGCGGGCAGGTGCGCGGGGCCTCGCACTGCTCCAGCTGTACGATCAGCTCGCGCATCTCGGCCAGCGAGAGCGACTGGCCAGCCCGGATGGACGTGTGGCAGGCCAGCGTGGTCAGGATAGCCTCGCGCCAGTCGGCGGGCGTGCTGCCGCCCCGGCCCATCAGGTTATCGGCGATCTCGGCCAGGGCGCTGGGCAGGTCGCTCACAGTGATGCCAGCGGGCACGGCGCGCACCTGAAGGGCCGTGCCAAAATCCTCGACCGCGAAGCCCCAGGTGGCCAGCTCGTCGCGGTTTTCCAGCAGCACCTGCTGGGCCTGCGGGGGCAGCTCCACCACCTGCGGCATCAGCAGGCCCTGCTGCTCGATGTCGCTCTGGCCGCGCTGCCGCATCAGCCGCTCGTACGAGACCCGCTCGTGGGCGGCGTGCTGGTCGATCATATACATGCCCTCGGGCGATTCGGCGATGATGTAGGTGAGGCCGACCTGGCCGATGATCCGCAGCTCGGGCAGCCTGGGCGCGGCGGGCGGGCGCGGCGGCGGCGCGTAGCCGGGCGCGGGCGTATCCTCCACATCCAGCGCCAGGAAGCTCTCGGCGCGCAGCTGCGGCGCGTCCCCATCGGCTGGGGCGCGGGCGATAGCCGGGGTGGGCCGGAAGCCGCTGGCCTCGCGCTCGAAGGGCGCAGGCTCGCCGAACAGCTCGATCTCGCGCTCGGGCAGCGGCTCGGGCTGCCGCGCTGGCTCGCCGCCCTCGGCGGGGCTGAAGCGGCGCAGCTCGAAGCGGCGCTGCGCCACCTCGGGCTGGGGCGGCTCGCCCGCATCGGCCCAGGGCCGCACCTCGCCCCCGCCGATCAGCGCGTCGCGGATGGACCGCCCCAGCACGCTCATCACGCGCGGCGAGTCGCGGAACTTCACCTCGCTCTTGGTGGGGTGGATGTTCACATCCACCGCGCCGGGGTGCACCTGGATGTCCAGAACCGCGATCGGGTGGCGGCCCTTCATCAGCATGGTGTGGTAGGCCTCCTCGATCACGAAGGCGATCTGGCCGCGCGGCTGGATGGCGCGACGGTTCACAAACACGTGCAGGTAGCCGCGCGAGCCGCGTGTGATGCCAGGCGGCGAGACCATCCCGCGCACCTGGACGCGGTCGAAGCCCTCGCCGTGCTCGCTTTCCACCGGCAGCAGCTGCCGCGCCACATCCAGCCCGTACATGTCTACCAGGCTCTCGCGCAGGTCGCCCGTGCCGTTGGTGCGCAGCGCCAGCCGCCCCTCGATCAGCATGGTGAAGCGCACCTCGGGGTAGGCCAGCGCGTACTGTGTCACTATCGCCGATATGGCCGAGGCCTCGGTGGCCTCGGAGCGCAGGAACTCGCGGCGCACCGGCACGTTGTAGAACAGGTTGCGGATGATAAAGGTGGTGCCGCGCGAGCAGCCGCGCGGCGTGCGGGCCTGCAGCTCGCCGCCGGCGATCCGCAGCTCGGTGCCCAGCTCCTCATCCTGGGTACGCGTGATGCAGGTGAGCTGCGAGACCGAGGCGATCGACGGCAGCGCCTCGCCGCGAAAGCCCAACGTGGCGATCGACCACAGATCGTCGGCCACGCGCAGCTTGGATGTGGCGTGGCGCTCGAAGGCGATCTCGATCTCGCCGGATGGGATGCCGCAGCCGTCGTCGCTGATCTTCAGCTCGCGCACGCCGCCGCCGCGCACTTCGATATCGACCCGCCGCGCCCCGGCGTCGATCGCATTCTCGATCAGCTCTTTGACAATCGACGCAGGCCGCTCAACCACCTCGCCTGCGGCGATCTGGGCCGCGACCGTCGGCTCTAGAATCTGAATCGGCATAGTAGCCCCTCTCTCCGCGCGCTAGTCGCCCTCGGTGTGGTCGCCCATCAGGTAGAGCAGCCCGATCCACAGCGCCCGCGATGGCCGGTAGAACAGGATCGGAAAGATGAAGGTGACCGCGCCCATCACCGCGAAGAACAGCGGCAGTGGGATGTTCTGGTTGAAGCCGCCGATGGCGGCGGCGCTGAGCACCAGCAGCAGCGTGACCACAATGTTGATGCCCATACCCCCCGTCACCTCGCCCGAGGCCGACTCGAAGGGCAGCCCGCAGACCGGGCAGGCGTGGTGGGCGGCGAACATACGGGCGAAGATCGGCCCCTGGTGGCACTGCGGGCAGCGGCAGAGCAGCCCGTCAAGCAGCAGCGCTGGTAGTGTTGTCATGAAATGCATTCGCCCATGATACCAAATCTTTTGTGCTGCTGCCGATCCTTGACATTCCTACCTAGGGATTTATAATAGATATCATTTACTTTTAGGGAATAAGATATCTAAAAGATATCGAGGGGCTGCTATGGAGGCGATGGCGATCTTTCCTGCGAATGCCTACAGCGAGAACTGCCCGACGCGTCTGATGCTTGATCGGATCGCCGACAAGTGGACGGTGCTGATATTGGGGCGGCTGGCTGGGGGCAAGCAGCGCTTTGGGATGCTGCGCCGCGATGTCGAGGGCATCTCGCCCAAGGTGCTGACCCAAAAGCTGCGCGACCTGGAGCGCGACGGCCTGATCACGCGGCGGGTCTTCGCCACGGTGCCGCTGCGGGTCGAGTACGCGCTCACCCCGCTGGGCGGCACGCTGGTCGATCTGGTCGATGCCATCCGCATCTGGTCGGAGACAAACATCGGGTCGGTGCTGGAGGCCCAGCAGCGCTTCGACGCGCGCCCGGTGGAGGAAGAGGTGTAGGGCGTGGGGAGGGCAAGAAGAGAGGGCGGTGCCATAGCGGCACCGCCCTTTGTGTTGGGGCTACTTGAGCAGTGTGGCCACGGCCTCGGCCAGCGGAGTGGTCGGGCGGCCGATCAGCGCGGAGAGCTGGTGCCCGTCGTCGAACAGCGCGCCGTTGGCGGTGTCCACATCCCACTGGGCGATCATCTGGGCCACCGGCTCGGGCAGGCCGAAGCTGGCCAGCGTGGCGGCGTACTCGGCCACCGGCAGATCCTTGTAGACTACCGGCTTGCCGGTCTGGCGGGCGATCTCGCTGGCTAGCTCGGCCTGGGTGAACGCATGGTCGCCCGCAAGCTCGTAGACCTTGCCCTCGTGGCCAGCGCTGGCCAGCACCGCCGCCGCTGCCTCGGCGTAGTCGGCGCGTGCGGCGGCGGCGATCTTGCCCTCGCCTGTGCTGCCCAGCACCGCGCCGGTGGCCGGGGCGCTCTGGATGCTGCTCGCGTAGTTCTCGATGTACCAGCCGTTGCGCAGGAGGGTGTAGGCGATGCCCGAGGCCTTGATGATCTCCTCGGTGGCCTTGTGCTCTACCGCCAGGCTCATGGGCGAGCTATCGGCGCGCAGCAGGCTGGTGTAGACGATGTGCTTCACCCCGGCCTGCTTGGCGGCCTCCACCACGTTGCGGTGCTGGTCGATGCGCTGGCCCACCTCGCTGCCCGAGATCAGCAGCAGCTTGTCGACCCCGGCCAGCGCGGCTCCGAGCGTGGCGGGCTGGCTGTAGTCGGCCTCGCGCGCGGCCACGCCCAGGTCGGCGGCCTTGGCGGGGGTGCGCACCAGCGCGACAATCTCGTTGGCGGGCACCTTGGCCTTCAGCGCGCTGATAACGAGGCGGCCCAGCTGGCCGGTGGCACCGGTGACGGCGATAGTGGACATGATCGTACTCCTGTATGCTATGTCGGATTTATCTCGCAGAGACTTGTACCTAGTATAGAATACAGATATATAAATGCAAGTATGCACCTTTAAGTAATGTGGTTTCTGAAAGAAACTAAGTATGATAAATGTAAGCTCCGCAGTGGAGCTGTGGATATCGCTACGGTATCCGCGTCGGGGTGAGCGGGATGGGGGTTGGTGCGGGGAACATCAGCGCGGGCGTTGGCTGGGCAGTGGATGCGGGCGCGGTGGATGCGGGCGCGGTGGCGGCGGGCGCGGTGGCGGCGGGCGCGTGATCAATAGGTGCGCTGTTCATCGCCGCGAAAAAGACCGTAGCCGCCAGCACCAGCGCCAGCAGGCTAGCCAGCAGCCCGATCAGCGGCCTGAGGCTGCGCTGGCGGGCAGGTGGGGCAGGTGGGGCAGGCGGGGCATCGGGCGGCAGCACGATCCGGTCGGTGATCCGCTCGGTGATGCTGCCGATCGACCGGTCGACCAGCGCCTCATCGCCATCTAGCGCATCCACGCGGCCCAGCACCACCGTGATGTTATCGGTGCCGCCGCGACCATTGGCCACATCCACCAGCAGCGCGGGCGCATCCTCGAAGGTGTTGGCGGTGATGATCGCGTGCAGCTCGTCGTCGGTCAGCAGGCCGTGGAGGCCATCCGAGCAGAGCAGCACGACGTCGCCCACCTCCAGCGGCCACTCGAATAGATCGACGTTTACATCTTTCTGGTGGCCAAGCGCACGGGTGATGATATTGCGGTGGATGGAGACGCGGGCCTGCTCGGGGGTGAGGATGCCTGCGGCGATCTGATCGCTGACGAAGGAGTGGTCGCGGCTGATCTGATGGATGGCCTCGCCGCGGATGAGGTAGGCGCGGCTATCGCCCACATTGGCGATGTGCAGCGTGTTGTGGAAGAACAGCGCGGCCACGCCGGTGGTGCCCATGGTGCCGCGGCCCTGGCGGAAGACCTGGCTATTGGCGGCCTCGAAGGCCTGCCCGAGCGCCTGGGCGCGGTTGTCGCCCTCGCTCTGGTAGTAGGCTTCGAGGATAACATCGACGGCGACCCGGCTGGCCACCTCGCCTGCGGCGTGCCCGCCCATGCCGTCGCACACCACCAGCAGATCGCCGTAGCGGTCGCTCGCGTCGGTCTCGCCGATGCCGAAGGTGTCCTCATTGTGGTCGCGCGTCTTGCCGACGTCGGTGCGAGCGTTGCTTCGTAGCTTCATCGAGCGCCCCTGGGCTGTCTTCAGGACGCCGCAAAGTATAGCACGGGCGATGGCTCTGTGCAAAAGAAATCCACAGGATCGCGGCAGTTCTCCACAAGATCCGTCCCCAATTTCCACGCGTTATCCACAGGATTGTGGATAACGCTGGGGATGCTGGGCCGACTATGATACGAGCGGGATCTCGCCCTGGCTGCTGGGCGCGGCGCTGCCCGCCAGCTGGCCGCAGGCCGCCGCGATCGCCACGCCGCGCTCCATGCGCACGGTGCAGGCCACGCCGCGATCCTGCAGCACGCGCTGGAAGGCGCGGATCTGCTCGCTGTGCGAGCGGCTGAGCGGCGCGCCCGGCACGGGGTTCCAGGGGATGAGGTTCACGTGGCAGAGCATGCCGCGCAGGCGGTCGGCCAGGCGCTCGGCCTGCTCGGGCGAGTCGTTTTTGCCCTGCAGCAGCACATACTCGAACGACACGCGGCGGTGGGTTTTGTCGATGTACTCGCTGGTGGCCTCCAGCAGCCGCGCGATCGGGAAGCGGCGGTTGACCGGCATCATCTCGCTGCGCAGCTCATCATCCGGCGCGTGCAGCGAGATGGCCAGGTTTATCGGCAGGGGCGCCTCGGCCAGGCGCAGGATGCCGGGCACCAGCCCCACGGTAGAGACGGTGAGGCTACGCGCGCCCATGTTCAGGCCCTGTGGGTCGTGCAGGCGCTCGACGGCCTTCCACCAGCGGTCGTAGTTGGCGAACGGTTCGCCCATGCCCATGAACACCAGGTTGCTCAGGCGGCGCGGCCCGCCGGGGGGCGCATCCTCGGCCTCCCAGCGCCCGCCGTCGTCGCCATCGGCGCTGGGCGCGGGTGCGGCCACGGCGCGGGCCTCGCGGGCGGCCCACAGCGCCTGCTCCACAATCTCGCCGGGGGTGATGTTGCGCAGCAGGCCCAGCCGCCCGGTGGCGCAGAACACGCAGCCCATGGCGCAGCCTGCCTGGGTCGAGACGCAGGCGGTGGCGCGGTCGGGGTAGACCATCAGCACGCTCTCCAGCACCGGGCCGTCGGGCAGGCGGAACAGCGCCTTGCGGGTCAGGCCGCCGTCGGCCTGCTGCATGCGCACCAGCTCTAGCGAGCCGAAGCGCAGCTCGGCGGCCAGTCGCTCGCGCAGCGCCAGGGGCAGGTCGGTCATCTCCTGCGGGTTCTGGAGGAGGTTGACGTAGAGCTGCCGCCAGATCTGCTTGGCGCGGAAGGCGGGCTGGCCCCAGCCGCGCAGTGTGGCCTCAAGCTCGGCCAGGCTCATGTCGTAGATATTTGGTCGTTCGGTTAGTGTTGTCACGGCTCGCTATTATACCTTATTTTTGGTAGACATAAAAGGGCGGGCTGATGAATCCATCGCGCCCGCCCGAGGCATGCTGTCGCAATACTGCTATTTTACCGCATCCTGGCCCAGCACCACCACGATATCGGCCTGGCTCTCGATGCCCTCGGGCGCGCCCTGGATGTAGCTGGCCCCCAGCAGCCTGGCGATGGCCCGCGCGGTGGTGGGCTTGCCGCGCATGTCGTAGACCACGGTGCGGGCCTGGCTGGTGGCGGGCGCGTTCCCCGGCGTGGTCACGGCGAACCCGGCATCCTCCAGCGTGAAGCTGACCTTGGTGGCCAGCCCGGTCGCATCGGTGGCGTTGAAGACCTGCACACGGGCGTTTTCGGCCTGTGCGTTGGCGGGTGTGGGCTTGGTAAGCAGCGCCGTCACCGCCGTGTCAAGGCCCTGCTGGCTCCAGAGCAGGTTGTAGTCGATCTCCTGGTAGCTGGGGTCGAGCTCGGGGCTGAGCCGCACCTGGGCCATGTCGCTGGAGCTGAGGCCGCTGGCGAGCCAGAGCAGGCCCAGCAGCTGGCCGGGGTTGGCGAAGGGCAGCGTGGTGGCCACCGCGCCGCGCAGGCTCTCGCGCAGCTTGGGCATGGCCAGCGCCAGCCCCACCGGCCCCTTGGCCTTGGCCTCATCCACCATGGCGCGCACCACCTGCTGCTGCCGTGCGCTGCGCTCGAAGTCGCTGGAGCCGTGGCGGGTGCGGGCGTAGATCAGGGCGCGCTCGCCATCCATGCGCTGCACACCGGGCTGGAAGTCGATGGTCTGCACGCCGAAATCCTCGGTGGGGTACTCCTCGTCGTGGATGGCGTAGGGCACATCGATCGTCACGCCGCCCAGCGCATCGATGATGCGGGCGAAACCATCGAAGTTGATGGTGGCCATATAGTCGATGCGCTGGTTGTGCTTGCCCAGATCCAGCAGCTGCTCGACGGTCTGCGCGGCCAGCGCCATGCCGCCCTCCTGGGGCGTGGTGCCGGGGCCATACAGCTCCTCGGCGCGGGCGTAGCCCTGGCCATAGGCGATGTTGATCTTGGTCGCGCCAATGTCGAGCAGGTTCACCTGAGTGTCGCGCGGGATGGAGAGCAGCCCGGCCCAGCGGCCCGCCGTGTCGTAGTGGGCCACGATCAGCGTGTCGCCGCGCACGCCCTCGCCGGGGTAGCCGACCCGCTCGTCGGTGCCGACGATCAGGATGTTGGCGCCGCCGCCCAGCGCGAAGCCCGCCGGGCGGACATCGCGCACCACCACCGCGCTGGCCACAGCGCCCACCTGGCTGTACGCCGCGATCGCGAGCACCACCAGCAGGGCCAGCGCGCCCAGGGCGATGTTGCGCGCCATAGCCCAGCGCGGGTCGGCTGCCCTCCGGCGGCGCGCCACCTGGGCCCTGGGCAGGGGCCGCGAGGTGACGCTGGCCCTGGCGCTGGGCGCGGCATGTGGGCGCGGCTGCGGCTCGGGGCGCTGGGCATGCGGGCGCGGCGCGTCGTCGGGTTGCTCGGCGCGGGCCTGGGGGCGCTGGGCGGGGCGTGGCGAGCCAGCCGGCCTGGCGGCGCGGGCCTGGGGCCTGGGGCGCGGCTCGGGCCGTGGCTCGGGCTGGGCCTTGGTCGTGGGGATGGTCTTATCGGTGTAGGCCGCTGGCTTGGGGTCGCGGCTATTGTTTTCGCTCATGGTGCTCTCTATCTGATTGTGATGCGGATTTCAGTATAGCATGCCCCGGCCCGCCATGCCTGATGCTGGCCTGATGTGGGCGTGAGGTCGCGATCTAGCAGAGCGTGGCACGGCATTTGCTTTACAAGGGAACCAGAGACGCAACGCGCGTAGGCGCACGATTAACAAGGAGTATCATCATGATTAACTTCATCCTGTGGCTGCTGTTCGGCGCTCTGGTCGGCTGGCTGGCGAGCCTGGTGATGCGCACCGATGCCCAGCAGGGCGCGCTGCTCAATATCGTGGTCGGTATTGTGGGCGCGTTTATCGGCGGTATCATCTTTACGATCATCCCTGGCTCGAATGTCAATATTAACGATGGGAACTTCAGCCTTTGGTCGCTGATCGTCTCGTTCATCGGCGCGATCGTGCTGCTGGGCATCGTGAATATGTTCAACCGTGGGCGCGTGCGCTAGCTGCGGCGATAGTCTAAGAGCGATATGTGTCGAGGGCCTGGGATCTGATCCCGGGCCCTTTTTACGTCTCTACGAAGCCGCGCCGTTTTTGCGGCGCGGTATGTTATAGGGTGTTGGATGGGCTAGGGTATACTGGTGAAATATGCGACCGTTCCGATCATCCCTAGTCAAGTAAGGTAGTGCTATGGCAGAGACGAGCAGGAAGACCAGCCACCCTTCCTATCATGATAGCGCGGCGTCGGCACCGCAGGCCTTCGCAGGGTCGAGGCGCAAGCCCAATGTGCCCGGCGATGTGGTGATCTCGTGCCGCTGGCTGGCCGCTGGCGGCATCGGCGCGCTGGCGGGGGCGCTGCTGGTGCTGGCCTTCGGCTGGCCTGCCGTGGCGCTGCTGGGGGCGCTGGCCGCGCTGGCCGGGGGCTACGCCATGCTGGTCGAGCCATACCTGCCAGTGCTGACGCGCCAGACCTTTGTATTGCCCGATCTGCCCGCCGCGCTCGATGGTCTGCGCATCGGCCACCTCTCCGATGCGCACATCGGCGCGCGTGGTGCCGAGCAGAATCTGCGCTGGGCTATCGCGCAGATGCGGCGCGAGCAGCCCGAGCTGGTGGCCTTCACCGGCGACTTCATCCACGAGCCGCCCACGGTGCACCTGGTCTCCGGGCTGCTGCGCGACCTGAGCGCGCCGCTGGGCGTCTACGCCATCCCTGGCAACCACGACTACTGGGAGAGCGTGACGGCGCTGCGGGTGGCCCTAGGCGACTGCGGCATCCCGCTGCTGATGAACGAGCACCGCCGCATCACTTGGCGCGGCGGCGAGCTGTGGCTGGTGGGCACCGACGACGTGTGGGATGGCACGCCCGACCTGGATGCGGCGCTGGCTGGCGTGCCCGCCGATGGATTCAAGCTGCTGCTGGCCCACACCCCCCACGACGCCCCCGCCGCCGCCAGCCGCGGCGTCGCCCTGCAGCTCTCGGGCCACACCCACGGCGGCCATATGCGGCTGCCGCTGCTCGGCCCCTTCGCCACCCCGCGCTACACCGATGCCTATGTGGGCGGGCGCTATCAGGTCGGGCAGCTGTGGCTGTACGTCTCGCGCGGGCTGAGCGGCATGGGTATCCGCCTAGGCTGCCGCCCCGAGGCCACGATTATCACGCTGCGCCGCGCTGGCTAGCGCCCCCGAGCCGGGCATTTTGCTATGAACCTGATCGCTTGCGTGGTTGACCGCGGCCTTATGCATCCACTATACTTTGGGCGATGGCGGCGCTGGCCGCCGCGCAGCTTGTTGCTGCACAACAATCACGCTACCGCGCTGCCTCTGCCCTTTTTCACCCTGCTTTTCCTGCGCTTTTTTGGCAGAGCGTTAGCCTGCGGTATGTTTATGAGGAGGCACCCATGATCAGCGAGAGCGAGATCAGCCAAGCGATCGAGCATGTGTTCAGCATTGGCCTCGCGACAGCCAATGAGCGCGAGCTGCTGCGCCAGCTTGACGCCGAGCTACAGCAGCAGACCCACGCCCAGGCGCTGGTGCTCGATGGCAGCCCGCCTGACCCATGGGTGCTTGGCGGCGATGCGGGCGGCGGCTTCGGGCCGATGGCCCAGCGCTTCCTCAACTTCTACTCGGCTGCCATCCACCGCGAGATCTGCGACCCCACCACCCCCGGCCTGAAGGATAGCTACCGCACCCTGATGGGCGGCGTCGACCTCCCCGACCGCGTCAAGGCGCTGGTGCCCGCCATCCTGGCGGCGCTCGGCGCCACGGCCTCGCTGGTCACGCCCTCGGTGATCGCCGTGATCGTGGCGCTCTGGCTGGTTCGCGTGGGCCTCGACCACTGGTGTGCCCTGCCGCAGGCCGCCGCGCCCGCCGCTGGCGCGGATGTTGCGGTACCTCCAACCGATGCGCCGGTCGTCTGACCCTTCGCTGCCGATATCTCGCTGGCCGATCTCCTGCGCTGCTCGTACCGCCTCTGGTGCGGGCTGCGCCTTTTTTGCCCTTGCTACAGCATCTAGGGAAGGGAGATAGCAATGACATCCGAGCTTCAGCACATCCAGGGACGGGTTTTTTTTATCGCGGGCAGCAATAATTTGGGGGTGATCGCCACCGATAGCCGCGAGGCGCTGGTTATTGATACGGGGATAGATAAGGACACTGGGCGGGCTATCCGCAAGGCGCTGGATGCCCAGGGCCTGCGGCTGCGCGCGATCATCAACACCCACCACCACGCCGACCATATCGGCGGCAACGAGTACCTGCTAAACGCCTACCCCGATGCCGAGGTTTTTGCGCCTCGGGACGAGGCCGCCCTGATCGAGCAGCCCGAGCTAGAGCCGATCTACCTGAGCCTGGGGGCCGCGCCGGTGGCCGAGCTGCGCACCAAGTGGCTGATGGCCAAGCCCACCGCCCATGTGCGCCGCTTCGAACCGGCGGGGACGCTGGATGTGGCGGGCGTATCGCTGGATGTGATCCCGCTTGAGGGCCATAGCATCGGCCAGGTCGGCCTGGCGCTGGATGGGGTCTGCTTCGCCGCCGACAGCTTGTTTGGCGGGGCCACCCTGGAGCGCCACGGCGTGCCCTTTGCTCACCATATCGGCCAGCAGCTGGCCAGCCTGGCGCGCCTGTCCGACCGCCCCGAGGACTTCTTCCTGCCAGGCCACGGCGGGCTGACCGCGCGTGCCGATCTGGCCGCCCTCATCCAGCAGAACCGCGCGGCGGTTGAGCGCGCCACATCCTATGTGCGCATGGCCCTGCGCGACCCAGCGCCGATCAACATGATCGCGAGCCGCGTGCAGCGCGCGTATGATAAAATCTTCACGACCATGCCGCAGTACATGATCTTTCTTTCCGCCATCAGTGCCCACCTCGCCCATCTGGCCGAGCAGGGTGCGGCCCATGTAGTGATCACAGGGGAGGGTGCGATCTGGGGCATCTAGCGCCATCGCGCCGAGATACTTTTTCATGGAACGTCTACAAACCTATGTCGAATCGCAGGTGCAGGTGCGCTACGCCGAGACCGACGCGATGGGGATCGTTCACCATTCGAGCTATGTGGTCTGGCTAGAGGTGGGGCGCACCGAGCTGATGCGCGCGCGCGGGCTGAGCTACCGCGAGTTCGAGGAGCGCGGCCTGCTGATCGTGCTGAGCGACCTGCAGGTGCGCTACCACGCCCCGGCAAAATACGATGATACCGTTACCATACACACCAGCCCCTCCGACGTGCGCAGCCGCCAGTTTAGCTTCGACTATGTCGGCAGCCACGCCGCCAGCGGGGCCAGGCTGTTCAGCGCCCGCACCACCCATATGGTGATCGACCGCGAAACCCGCCGCCCGGTGCGCCTGCCCGAGTACCTGCTAGAGCTGCTTGGCTAACCTGCTCTGCCGCATAGCAATGCGCGAGAGCTGCCATTCCGCTGGCGGCTCTCGCCTTTTCTGATGCGGGCAGCCGCAACATGACAGCCCGTGGTTTGCTGGTACAATGGTAGAAGATGGCACACATGATCGCACAATATCCTGGCCTGCGCACCCCTTGCTGTGTGGGGTTGGCGCGGGGATGATTGTGTGATAGCGTTTTACCGATGCGTATTCTGATTTACGTCGGCCCGGCACCGTCGCGCGAGCTGGTGCTGCAGATCTGCAAGCCCATCGTGCGGCAGGTCGCCACATCGCTCACCCTTGTCACCTCGGCCTGCCCCAGCGAGCGCGAGCTGCTGTACGATGCGCAGCGCCGCCTCGCGCCGCCCGCCGGGATGGAGGTGGCTCAGCGCGCGCTGGCCGAGACAGCCCAGGCGGCCATCCTTGCGGCCTCGCGCGAGCACGCCTACGACCTGGTGATCTTCGGGCGGCTGCAGAGCACGGCCAGCCGCCTGATGCCCGAGTCGCAGAGCAAGGCCACCGCCCAGCGGCTGGAGCCAGCGGTGCTGCGCGTGCACGGCTCGGCCCGCCCGCTGCGGCGCGTGCTGGTGGCCAGCGGCGGCGACGACCACACCTTTGAAGATATCGCGATCGCGGCCCGGCTGGCCCGCCCGCTGGGGGCCTCGGTGACGCTGCTGCACGTGATGTCGCCGCACTCACAGCTGGTCAGCAGCTTCCCACAGCTGTTCGCCGATGCGCTTGAGGAGGCCCGCACCAGCGAGGCGCGGGTGATCCGCGATGCCGCCCAGTGGCTCAGCAGCCAGGGCGTGCCCACCCAGGTCAAGGGCCGCGTGGGCCTGGTGATCGACGAGATCATGGCCGAGCTGCGGGTAGGCAGCTACGACCTGCTGGTGATCGGCGCGCACCGGGCGGTCAGCGCGCTCGACCAGATCATGCTGGAGGATGTGACGGGAGATCTGCTGGATATTAGCCCGCTGCCAGTGCTGCTGGTGAAGTAGCGCGGTGCGGGCTGCAAGAGGAGACCACGATGGCCCTGCGCCGGATTCTGCGGATCGATGACCCCAACGACAATAAGGTGCTGAAGTCGCGCTCGCACCCGGTGAAGCTGCCCAACCCCGCGCTGCGCGCGCTGGCCGAGGATATGTTCGAGACCATGGAGGCTGCCAACGGCGCTGGCCTCGCCGCCCCGCAGATCGGCCTGCTGCAGCGCATGGCCGTGATCGGCTTTGGCCAGAAGACCGCCACGCTGCCCGATGGCAGCGAGGTGGTGACCCGGCCTGCGGCGCACTACGTGCTGATCAACCCACAGATCGTGAAGGCCAGCCCGGTCAAAGAGAAGATCATGGATGGCTGCCTGAGCCTGCCCGGCTGGTATGGCGAGGTGGAGCGTGCCACCTGGGTGACGGTGGACTACCTCGATCTGGATGGCCGCCCGCAGCGCATCCGCAAGGCCACCGGCATGCTCTCCTGGGCGCTCCAGCACGAGATCGATCACCTGAACGGCGTGCTGTTCACCGAGCACCTGCGCGATCTTTCCACGCTCAAGTTTTACGGCACTGAAGAGGATGCCTAGCGGCTTCCCCAGCGCTGGCGCACCAGCTCGGCCAGCACCTGGCCGAGCGCCTCGGCAGAGGGAGCGCGGGCGATCTGGCTGGGCAGGAAGGGCTGTAGGCGCTCTACATAGGGCAGCTGCATATTGACCGCGCCCTGCTCGGCCACCAGCAGCGGTAGGGCCGCCGCCCGCAGCGGCTCGTCGGCATCCAGCGCGGCATCCAGCCTGGGCGGCGCACCGAGCAGCGCTGCCAGCGCGCAGCTGCCAAATGCCAGCCCCCGCGCGAGCATGTCGGCGGGGGCCAGGTCGATGATGGCGATCTCGGCGTCGGGGTTGGCCAGCAGGGCGCGGCACTGGTCGAAGCTGGCCGCCGTGGCCCAGACCGCCCGCCAGCCGCCTCGCGCCAGTTCATCCGCCAGCCCGCGCGCGAGCGTCGCCGCGCCGCAGGTGGCCACCAATGGTATGCCCCCCGCCCCCCGCCACGGGCCAGCCATCCCCGCGCCCGACGCGAGGTCGGCCAGCGCCACGGCTCGCCCGCGCGCCCCATAGCCGAACTGGATCTGCCCATCGGCGCGCTGAAAGGTGGGGATGCCGCGCACGCTGGCCTCGGCCATGGCCTGGATCGCGCCGATAGGCAGCCGCAGCGCCGCCACGCGCTCCTGCAGCAGCAGCATCTGGTCGTCGTCATCCCAGCCGCCGTCGCCCGCCTCGTGGGCATCCAGGCCGTCGAGCAGGTAGCCGAGCAGCGCCGCGCCCAGCTGCGGGGTGGGCGTCTCGAACCACACCTGGGTGGCCAGCCCGCCTGGCGCGGGTGCGCTGGCGATCTGCAGCGCGGCGATGGTGAGGCCAGCGCGCTGCACGCCGTTGCGCAGGCCGTTGCGCAGCGCCGCGCCGATATCGCGCGGGGCGATGGCGTGCAGCAGCACGCCGGGGCGCGGGCCAGCGATGTTGGGGCCGTCGAAGCACAGCATTCGGATGCGCTGGATGGGCATAGGGGTTCCGATCTTTTGGGGGGATGATGACCTACCACGATCTGCACGCGCCGATGATACCAGCCATCGCCGCCCTGCTGCAAGCGCGCCCTGCGGCCTGCGAGCGCCCGTGGGTGCTGGATCTGGCCAGCGGCGCAGGCGAGAAGCTGGGCCTGATCCGTGCGGCCTATGGCCCTGGCGCGCGTGTGATCGCGCTGGATGTGGATGCGGGCGCGCTGCGTGGCCTTGGCCCAGGCGCGCTGGCCGCCGACGCCCACGCGCTGCCGCTGGCCGAGGGCAGCCTGGATGTGGCGGTGTGCATCGCCGCGTTTGGCCTATTTGCCCGGCCCGCCCTGGCGGCGCGCGAGCTGCACCGCGTGCTGCGGCCTGGCGGCGCAGCGCTGGTGATCACCGCCGAGCAGCGCTGGGCCGCTGTCACGCGCTGGCCTGGGGCGCTGGCGGGGCACGTGGGCGCGGCGCTGCCCCAGGCCCACCCCGACCACGCCGCGCCAGCCCAGGCCCTAGCCGTGGCGGGCGGCTTCGCCGGCCACCGGGCCTACGCGCTGGCTGCTGATCTGGCCCCCGAGCCGCACGCGGCGGCGCTGGCCCTGCTGGGCTGGGCCGAGATCGCCCCGCTGCTGGCCGCCCCGCTGCCGCCAGCGCTGGCCGCCGCCTGCGATCTGGCCCAGCGGGAAGCCGAGATCGAGCTGATCGAGGTGCTGCTGGCCGCCTGGCTTCTTCGGGGCGCAGGCGCGATTTGCAATTCCTAAAGACCTATGGTATACTGCGCCACGTCGATGCGGGAGTGGCTCAGTTGGTAGAGCGGCACCTTGCCAAGGTGCAGGTCGCGGGTTCGAACCCCGTCTCCCGCTCCATTTCAAATAGGCTGTACAACCGGCCTTATACTCATGTATGCGGGAGTGGCTCAGTTGGTAGAGCGGCACCTTGCCAAGGTGCAGGTCGCGGGTTCGAACCCCGTCTCCCGCTCCATACACAGAAAGTCAGCCGAGAGGCTGGCTTTTTTGTTGTGTGTCGTAGGCCGCGTGTTAGGCTTCTCAGCTTTATGCTATACTCAGGGCGGATGTGCTTGCCGGGAACGTAGCGCTGTATCTTCGCTGTAGCCGAGCCATGCGCCATGCAAACATCGCCTTCTTCATCAACACGCCCATCCGACCAGCTCGATCTGCGCTCGGTCGCGCTGATGCGCAGCTTCTTCGTCACCATGCTGGTCTTCGCGGTGGTGGGAGCCACCCTGCCCTTCGCTACCGGGCTGAGCATGGATGTGAAGTCCGGGCTCTCGGCGGCGATCGCGGTCAGCGCGGTCCCCTCTATGGTGGGTATCTGGTTCCTGCGCCGTGGCGCGATCCGCGCGGCGGTATGGGTGGTGAGCCTGGGGCTGGTGCTGGTGGCCTCGCTGGTGCTTGCCGCCACGGGCCTAGCCGCCAGCGGAGCGACCCTGTGCATCTACGCCATCCCTGTGGTGATCGCGGGGGTGCTGCTGGGCGGTCGCGGCGCGGTGGCGATCGCGGCGGCCAGCGTGGCGGGCGTGCTGGCGTGCGTGGCGCTTGAGCGGCTGGGCGCGCCGATCGTGGGGCTGGCCGCGCCCAGCGGCGATAACACCGTGGGCATTGTGGGCGGCTTTGTGGTGGTGCTGGCGATCACCGCGTTCTGCGTTGGCCGCTTCGGCGGCGAGCTGCGGCGGTCGCTGGCCAGCGCGCTAGAGCGCGAACACGAGCTGGCCGCGCTGAGCGGCTCGCTGGAGCACAAGGTGGCCGAGCGCACCGCAGCCCTTCAGCACGCCCTGGATGAGCTGGCCGAGCGCTCGGTCGCGCAGCAGATCCTGCTGGATGAGCTGGCCGAGCAGCGCCAGGTGATCGACGAGATGACCCTGCCGATCCTGCCCGTGGGCCGGGGCATGTTTGTGCTGCCGCTGATCGGCGCGCTGGATGGCGGGCGGATGCAGATGGCGCAGCAGCGCGCGTTGGCGGTGGCTGGGCGCGGCGGTGCGCGCCACCTGATCGTGGATGTGTCGGGCGTGCCGGTGATCGATACGGCGGTGGCCCAGGGCCTGCTCGCGCTGGTGGCGAGCGCGCGGCTGGTAGGCCTTCAGATCACGCTGGTGGGCATTCGCCCCGAGGTGGCGCAGGCCCTAGTCTCGCTGGGCGTGGATCTGGCCCAGGTGCGCACGGAGGCCGATCTTGAGAGTGCGCTGGCGCAGCTTGGACGTTAGGGGGACATATGGCTGGGTCAGGCCCGCTGGTGGCGCTCGTGGTTGGCGGCAGCGGCTTCCTCGGCAGCGCGCTGGTGCGCACGCTGCTGGGGCGCGGCTGGCAGGTGCGCGTGTTCGACCGAAAGCCCTGCGCGGTGCCGGGCGCGGCGTATGTGGGCGGCGATATCCTGCGCCCCGACGAGCTGCGCGCGGCCTGCGCGGGGGTGGATGCGGTGTTCCAGTGCGCCTCGGTGATCGAGTGGCGGCCTGGGGCCGACCGCGTGCTGCACGAGGTGAATGTGGTGGGCAACCGCAACGTGATCGCGGCCTGCGTGGCGGCGGGGGTGCCGCGCCTGATCTATACCAGCTCGATCGATGTGGTGTTCGATGGCCGCCCCATCCGCGCTGGCGACGAGCGCCTGCCCTACCCGGCGCGCTTTCTCGACACCTACAGCCGCACCAAGGCCGCCGCCGAGCGCGAGGTGATCGCCGCCAATGGGCGCGGGCAGCTGCTCACCTGCGCCATCCGGCCAGTGGGCATCTTCGGCCCCGACGACCATGTGCGCATCCCCGCGATCATCCAGGCGGCCCGCCAGGGCCAGCTGGTGCGGGTTCGCCCCGAGGGTAGCCGCTACGACCACGTGTATGTGGACAATGTGGCGCACATGCATGCGCTGGCCGCCGAGCGGCTGCTGCCTGGCTCGCCGGTGGCAGGCCAGTGCTATTTTGCCACCGACGGCGAGCCGACGCCGTTTATCGACTTTTTCGCGCCCTACCTGGCGACCTATGGTCTGGCGTTGCCCGCGCGCACTATCCCCTTCCGGCTGGCCTACGGCTTCGCCGCCGCCAGCGAGCTGTGGGCGAGGCTGTGGCCGCGCGCGCCTGCGGGCCAGCCGCTGACGCGCTATGTGATCGCCACGCTGGGGAACGACTGCTATGTGTCGTACGCCAAGGCCGCGCGCGACCTGGGCTATGCCCCGCTGGTGAGCCGGGCCGAGGCCATAGAGCGCACGCTGGCCTGGCTGCGCGCTGCCTACCCGGCAGGCCTGGTGGCGTGATCGGGGAGATAAAAGATCGCGAGGGGTGGAAAAAGCGCCGGAAGTACATTCCGGCGCTTTCCTATGCGTTGACAGCCAGCTGCAGCGGCGGGATGGTGCGCAGCTCGCGCAGTCGCTGGAGCGACTCGGTGGCGGCCTCGTGCACGGAGATGTCGCCGTGGTCGGCGGCGCGCTGGAGCGCGGTGATCACCTCGGGCATCGCGGCCACGTGGCCGATCCGGCCAAGCGCGCGGGCCGCCGCCTCGCGGGTGTAGGTGTCGCGGTCATCCAGCAGCTTGGTCAGCTTCTGCACCAGCGAGGGCGCGCCGGCGATCTCGCCCAGCTGGCCCAGCACCAGCGCCGCCGAGGAGCGCACGAAGCTGTCGGTGTCGAAGAGGCAGGTGGAGAGGTACTCAAGCAGGTTCGGCGACGTGATGCGGTCGCGCAGCATGCCCACCGAGCGGGCCGAGGCGTAGCGTGTCTCGGCGTCGCGGTCGTGCAGGGCCACGTGGATGAGCACCTTGATCAGCAGGGGCGGCGGCACTTCGGCGATGGTGCCTAGGCAGCGGGCGGCGGCGGTGCGCACGTGGGCCGCGCTGTCGCTCAGGCCGTCGTGGATGAGCACGAGGTCGGCGGGGGTGTAGCGGCCCTGGCGGCTGCGCAGGGCGCGCAGCGAATCGTAGCGGGTCTGCCAGGTGGGGTCGCGCAGCACGCGGCGCAGCTGCTTGAACTCGCCCAGATAGCTATCGAGCTCCTGCTCAAGCGCGTTGCGCAGCCACTGCTCGCGGGTGCTGTTCAGCCGCTGGCGCACCATGGGCAGGGTCTGCAGCTCGACCAGCAGCTGCTCGACGGTGATGCGGAAATCGGCGTTGGTGCGCAGGTCGCGGTCGATCTGGGTGGCCGAGGGGTAGCGCATGCGCGCGGCCTTCTGCACCAGCTGGTCGGCCCCTGGGCCGCGCACGATGTCGGCGAGGGAGAGCACAGCGGCGATCGGCTCGCGCTGGAAGGCATCCAAGAACGGCTCGATGCTCCTCGTCACAAGGTAGCCGAGCAGCGATGGCGCTCCGGCGAGCTGGAGATCCTGACGCGGGTTTCGGGCGAAGTCATTCAGCCGCGAAGCGATGGTACGTCGCCAAGACTCGTGGTCGAACATAGCTGCTGCGACAGGGAGAGAACGTTGTGGCTGTGCGGGCCACCCCCCTGTCATCCTCCCGTCCGATTATTATACACAGTGGTATATAGGCTGCGGTACTGCTATATTACCATTTAATGACAGGGGGTGTATATAGACTATTAGTACTATGGGGCCTGAAAGAGTTCAGCTTTCATCACTTTGAGCCGCGCCGAGTCAACCAAGGCGACCAGCAGCCAGAAGGCGTAGGCCAGATCGGGCCAGAAATAGAACGAGTCGACCAGGCCGTGCACCGCCGCCGCGCCCAGCGCCGCCGCCGCGCCCAGCGCCAGCAGCCCCACGGGGTTGCGCGGCCTATCGGCCAGCAGCATGGCGCTCTCGCGGAAGAAGCGCCGCATCACCCAGGCGATGGCGATCAGACCCAGCGGGGTGAGCAGCAGCCACAGCTCGAGGATAAGGTTGTGGGGGTGCTTGGCGTACTGCTCGGATGTGCCGATCAGCGAGGGGTCGATCAGGCTGCGACCGAACTCGGGGTTGTGGTAGTAGTAGAACTGGTCCAGCCCCAGCCCGAGGGGATGGCGCAGGATGAGGTCGATCGACTCGCCCCAGAACAGCAGGCGCACGTCGGCGCTGCCGCCGCCCAGCCCGCCGCGCAGCGAGATCACCAGCCCGGCCAGGATGGCCACCACGCCGCCCAGCCCGATCAGCCAGGCCGCCGTGCGCCCGCGCCCGGCCCCGCGCAGCCAGCCGATCGCCAGGATGGCCATGGCGGCCATCGCGCCCAGCCAGGCCCCGCGAGAGAGCGATACCACCAGCCCAGCCAGGCACAGCAGCGCCGCCCCAGCCAGGGCCAGGGCCAGCCCGCGCCGTGCGGGCTGGGCCACCCAGCAGCCCAGCGCCAGCGCCAGCGCCACCGGCCACACGCGGCCCAGGTACATGCCCAAATTGTTGGGGTGGCCGTAGACCGAGGCCACCCGCGTGGCGTCCCCGGCCTGCACCACGCTGTCGGCGTAGCTCTTGGTGGGGCTGAGCAGCGTGGGCACCAGATCGACTCCCACGCGCTGCAGCAGCCCTAGCGCGGCCACGAAGCTGCCGCTGACCACAAAGGCCCCGGCCAGCTTCCACAGGTAGCGCCTGTCGGTGTGCTGGAAGTAGAGCGCGGCCAGGTAGAAGCACAGCGGCTCCAGCACCATCCAGCGGAAGTCGCGCAGCGCCGCCCCGCGCTCGATCGCGATCGCCACGCCCGCCACGCCCGCCACCAGCACCAGCGCGTGCGGGGCCAGCCGCCCCAGCTCGGCGTTCACCTCGGCACCCGCCCGTCGCGCCCTGGCCCAGCCCACGGCCCCGTGGATGGCCGCGCCGCCCAGCGCCATCAGCAGCAGTATCTCCTGCAGCGGCAGCACAAACCCGCTGGCGCGGATGTCGGGGATGTACACCGGCGAGAGGTACCAGGGTGCGCTCAGCGGCACAAACAGCAGCGCCAGCCCAGGCCGCGCCAGGGCCAGCGCGCCGAAGACCACCAGCCCCACCGCGATCCACGGCAGCGAGACGGTGCGGTAGATCAGGGCCATGCCGATGAACATGCCCGCCAGCGCCAGCGGGTCGGCCAGCTTCCAGGTGTTGAGGAGATCGAGCAGTCGCTTCACGGTTGTTTACCCTTCGGGGCAGAAAGGAAGATGATGCGCGGGATGGCCGCGCCCAGCGCCGCCAGGGCCACCAGCAGCGTGCCCGCGCCCGCCGCCCAGGCCCATCCCGCGTGCTCGCGCGCCACGATCAGGGCGGCGGGGGCCGCGCCCGTGATTACGGCGGTGTGTGCGGTATTCGTTAGGTGCTGGGTCACCGTGGTGGGCTGGCCTGCGAGCGTTACTTGGGATGCTGGGCCGCCGTCGATGGCCACGCTGGCCGCGCCGCTGCCGGTGAGCGCCAGCGATGTGCCCTCGAAGCGGAACGACACTCGGTCGCCCTGCCGTATGGCGGCGGGGTGGGCCAGCGTGTGCGCGCCCACGCCCGCCACGGCGGGCTGGGCCAGGTAGCGCTGGATGGCGGCGTAGGCTGGCAGCGGCTGGAAGTCGCGGTCGACCAGGGCAAAGTAGGGCGTGGGGTCATCCGGGCTGGGGTCGGGGCCGCCCCAGCGCAAGATCCACACATTCATCACGCCCACCCAGGGCCACTCGCGCCGCGCCCGCTCGATCTGGCCCACCAGGTACTCGCCCTTCTGCTGCTCGCTCACTGGCGGCCCCCAGCCGAAGCGCCGCTCGGCGGGGATGCTCTCGGGCGCGGCGGTGTAGCCGAACTCGCTGATCCAGATGGCCTTGTGCGCGTCGCCGTTGCGCTCCATCACCTCGCGCAGCAGCGGCAGGCGCGAGACATCGATGCGCGTGTCGATCGGCTGCCGCCAGTTCCAGTTGCCGCCGCCGCGCGCGAACACGTAGCGGTGCTCATCCGGCGGTTGCCCCAGCCCATAGGCCTGGGCCGACATAATGTCGAAGTCGGCAGCGCCACCCAGCTGGTAGATCGCATCTAGGTACTCTAGATCGGTCAGCGGCGCGCGGCTGTCCAGCCCGTCGGTGGGGGCCAGGCTGGGGAAGATGATCACGGCGGCGGGGTTGGCGGCGCGGGCGGCGCGGCCCGCCTGGCGCAGCATGTCGAGGAACTGCGCGGGCGATGGCTCCTGGCCGTTCCACTCGTCCTTCAGGTTCGGCTCGTTCCAGATCTGGATGTAGCGCACCTCGCCACGGTAGCGCGCGGCCACCGCCGCCACAAAGTCGGCGTAGTCGGCGTAGCTGTCGGGCGGGCCGCTGGAGTTGCCGTTCAGCGCGAAGATGGCCTGCCACTCGGGCGTGGCGATGGCCTTGGCCCTGGCCCAGTCGGGCGGGCGGTCGATCCGCACGATCGGCTCTAGGCCCAGCCGCTTCAGCTCGGCGAACAGCAGGTCGTACTTCTCCCAGGCGTCGCGGGCTGCGCCGTTGCGCCTATCGACAAAGTCGCCCTTCGCGGCGATCTCTACATCATCCCAGGGCAGCTGCATGCGCACATAGCGCGCGCCCATGTCGCGGGCCATTTCCAGCGTGCGCACCACCTTGGCGTGGTCGGCCTCGAACTGGATGTTGTAGGCGTTCACACCGATCAGCGGGCCGTCGGCGTAGGGGATGGGCGCGGGGTTGGGCGCGAACGTGATGCCGCGGTTGGCCTCGTTATCAAACCACGCCAGGGCGGCCAGGCCGCCCAGCAGCAGCCCCAGCAGCGCCAGCGCGGCGAGCGTGCGTAGGATCGTTCGTGTGTTCATACTACGCGCGAGTATACTTGGCGGGGCTGCTGCGCGTCAAATAGGCCCCAATGATAGCAGCCTGAGGATACGGTGAGTATTTTTTGCATCCGCCGGGGTTTGCGAACGCAGGCGTCGGCTCGTTTTTGCACGCCGGTCATAACAGATCTTCTTCGAAATTGCTAACAAAATGTTGCCCTATAGAAGAAGAAGAGGCGTATCATAGAGAGAAATAGCAGCCAACCTACTCTTGCATCCTTTGTGCTTAAAGGCTTCCCTTTGCGCATGGATGCGCGCGTGTTTTTGCAGCTGCTTTGCGTATCGAGCTGTATTGGGTACGTAGCGATGTAACACAAGATCGCTTGTGTCAAGATTTTCGATACGGTATAATGCCGACATTCTCAGTTTGTGACGAGCTGTTCGCATTCATCGCCCGGCAGGTGTGCTTGTTGGGGCAGTGTGCTGTGATTCATGCGGTTCACTCGTTACGCAGGAGGCGATCGTGAGCCAGTCCTCGATTGTGCTTGTGCACGCCCACGCGCTCTTCCGTGAGGGATTGCGACACAACATCAACAGCCTGCCCGATTTTCGGATCAGCGGTGAAGCGAGCAACGGTCAGCAGGCGATCCAGCTTGTCGACTACACCGACCCCGATATGGTGGTGATGGAGGTTGACCTGCCCGGCGTGAACGGGCTAGAGGTCGCGCGCGCGATCAAGCGTACCCACCCCCATATCGGCATCACGCTGCTGGCGGCCACCATGGATGGCCAGCAGGTGGTGAAGGCCATCCGCGCAGGCGTCGCTTCGTATATGCCGCGCAATATCTCGTGGGAGAAGCTGCTGCATGGGCTGAAGCGCGTGCAGCGCGGCGACTACCCGATCAACGATCTGGTGCTCTCGCTGCCCGATGTGGCCGGCCAGGTGCTGCAGGCCTTCCGCCAGATGGCGGTGGATGAGGACACCCAGAGCATCTACTCGCCGCTCTCGCCGCGCGAGCTGCAGGTGCTGGAGCTGATCGCCGCTGGTCGCACCAACAAGGAGATCGCGATCCAGCTGGATATCAGCAACCAGACGGTCAAGAACCACGTCTCCTCCATCCTGCGCAAGCTGGCCGTGAACGACCGCACCCAGGCGGTGGTCTACGCCATGCGGCGCGGCTGGATCAAGGTGGTGCTGCCTGGCGACTAGCTGGGCCAGATCAGTCATCGTTTGGCAGGGGCGCAGCCGCGCGTAGGGCTGCGCCTTCTGCATGTGCGGCAGTGTGCTTTCCTCGCGGTATTCGTTTGTTTGCCTTCCCGTTGCGCTTTTGGGTCTTTGCGGCGTTTATTCCCGTTACGCCCTTGGTGCCTTGGTGCTAAAGAATGCCCCGTGTATTGAGAACGCATCGTCATCGGGCATATGCCGCGCCAAACTTGAAAGATCGGTTTTTCGCATTACAATATCCGAAGTTACGTGCCGCCGCCTGTTCTGGGCCACCCCCGCCTTGTGCGGCAGCCTGGGACGTTGAACGTTGCTCGAAGTGCCATGAAACAACCCCATGTTGTCCTGCTGCTTTGTGCTAGCCTCGCCGTGATGACGGGCTGCACCCAGATCTCGATCGCCGAGGAGGAGCGCCTGCGCAGCACCACCACCGCTGTGCTGATTACCCCCACGCCGAGCGAGGTGCCGACGCCCACCGTCGCGCCGACCGTCGGCCCTACGGCGACGCCCACGCTCACCCCCGAGCCCACCAAGCTGCCGCTGCCGCCCACGCCCGCGCCCGACGCGGCGCTCAAGGGCTTCTCGCTGTGCGATCAGGTGGCGGGCGACCCGGCGGGCGGGCGGTTCTCGGCCAGGGTGACGACGATCACCACCACGGTCGAGGCCAAGTTCGAGCGCCTAGAGCTGGGCCTGAGCGTGCCCGACAGCTCGGTGCTGCCGCACGCCCTGGCCCACTGCCTCAGCGCCGCCGATGACGCCCAGCAGATCGGCCTGCCCCAGGGCAACGAGGGCTACGCCCTGCTGATCAGCCTCGACGGCTGGCTGCACGACGACCTGTTCCGCGCCTCCACCATCACGCCCACGCTGGCGCTGAGCGGCACCACCGCGATCGCATCCGCAGGCTACCGCGTGGCCGATGGCGATGCGGGCGCGCAGCTGGCCCTGCTGCTCAAGCAGCCGCTGCCCTTCCGCGTGTCGCTGGCCCAGAACCCGCTGCGGCTGGTGGTGGAGGTGGCCAAGCAGCCTGCGATCTCCGACACCAGCGACATGCTGACCCAGGCCAGCGCGGGCAGCGCCGCCCAGCCCGCGCCGATCTACTACCTGGAGTCCGGCGACATCTGGCGCTTCGCCGATGGCAAGGCCACCAACCTCACCAGCTCGGCGGAGGTGGAGACGGCCCTGGCGGTGAGCGAGAGCGCCAAGCAGATCGCATTCTGCCGCGTGGAGTCGGGCGCATCCGCCGATGACTCGCTGGCCACCAGCGCGCTGTGGGTGATGGGCCTGGATGGCGGCGACCCCGAGCAGCTGGCCGCGCCTGGCCGCACCTGCGCCGACCCGGCCTTCTCGCCCGATGGCAAGCGCGTGGCCTTCGCCGCCACCGACAGCGCCACCACGCCGCTGCGCTGGGGCGTGTTCACCGTGCCCGTGGCGGGCGGCGAGCCGACCCGTCTTGGCTCGCCTAGCGATGAGTGGAGCCGCTTCGCGCCGCAGTGGCTGGATGCCGACCGCCTGGTCTACGCCGCGCAGGCCGAGGACACCCGCAGCACCCTGTTCCTGGGCGCCAAGGGGGCCGAGCAGGACATCGGCGCGGCGCTGACCGTGGGCAGCACCTACGCATCGCTGGGCAGGCCGCTGGCCAGCCCCACCGGCGCGATCGCCGTGGAGGCCCTGCGCGCCGATGGCACCGGCGCGGCGCTGCTGACCCTAGACGCCAGCGGGACGAAGCTGAGCGAGATCGCCAGCGGCTACTGGGTGCGCCCGGCGGCCTGGGGCGCGGATGGCTCGCTGTACTACCTGACCAGCGAGTGCGCGTCGAGCCTGGCCCAGAGCTACGCGCTGTTCCAGCAGCCCGCCCAGGGCCAGCCCACGCAGCTGGCCTACGGCACCACGCTGGGCGGCTTCGGCCAGTTTGTGGCCAAGGGTGGCTCGCTGGCCTACGTGGCCTACAGCCACGCCCCCGCCGCCGCGCGCGGCCCGCTGGCCGTGGCCGACCAGGGCGGCAGCAGCCTGTGGCTGATCGACACCACCAGGGGCACCCGCGCCAAACTGGTGGATGCCTCGGGGCCGGTGGCCGCGCTGGCCCAGTAGCGCGCTGCGGGGCAGCAAAAACCGGCTGGGCGCATGCCGCCCAGCCGGTTTCTTTGTGCCAAAAAGCTGCCTAGCCCACCAGCTCGACAAACTGGTCGATCTGGCCCCGAATGACCCCCAGGCTGGCCCGCCAGAAGTCCACGCTGCGGATGTCGATCCCGAAGCGCGCCGCCAGCGCCGCCGCATCATCCAGCCCGGTCGAGGAGAGCAGGTCGTCGTAGATCGTCTTGAACTCCTCGGGGCTGGCCTGGTAGCGGGCGTAGAGGCCCAGGCCGAACAGCAGGCCGAACATGTAGGGGTAGTTGTAGAACAGCGAGCCGTAGTAGTGCGGCTTGGCCGCCCACATGTAGGGGTGCAGCTGCTCGGCGTCCAGCCCGTCGCCGTAGGTGGCCAGCTGGGCGTCGCGCATGATCGCGCAGAACTCGTCGGCGGAAAGCTCGCGCTCGGCGCGGCGGGCCAGCACATCGCGCTCGAACAGGAAGCGGCTGGTGATGTCCACCACCACCTGCGTCGAGTCCTGCAGCGAGGCCTCCAGGATGGCCAGCCGCTCGTCGTCCCCGGCCTGGGCCAGGGCCGCCTGCACCACGATCGTCTCGCAGAAGATGCTGGCGGTCTCGGCCAGGGTCATGGGCGTGCTGCGCTGCAGCGGCGTGCGCTGGCCCAGGTTCAGGTTGTGGTAGGCGTGGCCTAGCTCGTGGGCCAGCGTGCTGACGCCGCCGAAGGAGGGCTTGTAGTTGGTGAGGATGCGCGACTCGCCCCCGCGGATCTTCATGCAGAACGCGCCGCCCACCTTGCCCTCGCGCGGGGCCACGTCGATCCAGTTCTCGTCGAAGGCGCGCTGGGCCAGGCCGCGCAGCTTGGGCGAGAAGCTGCCGAAGTTGGCCAGGATGAACCGCTGGGCCTCGCCGTAGCTCCAGCTGCCGCCGCCGCCGCCCACGGGCGCGAACAGGTCGTAGAAGGCCAGCTTCTGCACGCCCAGCGCCCTGGCCTTGGCGCGCAGGTAGCGGCGGAAGTCGGGGAAGAACTCGCCTGCGGCCTGCAGCATGGCATCCAGCGTGGCGCGGTCGATGTTGTTCTCGAACAGGCCGATCTCCAGCGGCTCGGCCCAGCCGCGCCGGGCGGCCAGCGTCACCACCTCGCCCTTGATGCTGTTGAGCGCCGCCGCGATCGGCACCTGCGCCCGCCGCCACGCGGCCAGCTCGCTCTCGTAGGCCCGCCTGCGCACCTCGCGGTCTGGGTCGAAGGCCAGGTTGCGGATGTCGCTGATCGGCAGATCCTGCGCGCCCTGGCCCCTGTCGAAGGGCACCAGCAGCTGCGAGCTGAAGGTGCTGTAGAGCTTGCTCCAGGCGCTGCCGCCGGTCAGCCGTAGGTCGGCGGCCAGGTTCTCCTCGTCGGGGCCCATCAGGTGCTGCGCCCTGGCCTGGGCCTTGCGCACCACGAAGGCGTGATCGCGGGCCAGCGCCGAGCGCTCCAGCAGATCCTCGGCATCGAGCGCGCCCAGCCAGCCCACCAGCCGGGTGTCGAGCTTGGCCACGCGTACCCGCTCGCGCTGTAGCGCGCTCATTTTGGCCTGGGCCAGCTCGTTGCGCGAGTCGGTGGAGATGAAGCTGTGGAGGTAGCCGTGGATGGTGGTGATCTGCTCCGTTAGTTGGTTGAGCTGGCCGATGGCCTGCTCGAAGCTGCGCGCGGTGGCGGCGCTGGCCTCGGGCTGCGCGCCCTGGCGGATGCCCGCCTGGTCGAACAGCTGCTCAAGCGCGCCGATCTGCTGCACGGCCTGCTCGAACGCGGCGGCCAGCTCGGGCGACTCCAGGCTGGGGAAGATCTCGGACACATCCCAGGTGGGCAGCGCTGCGGTGTCGGTCATTGGTTCTCTCCTTCGATCCCTGCGTCTCGTCGCGCCAGATCCTCGTAGGTCTCGCGCCGCTGGATGATCTTGGCCCTGCCGTCGCCCACCAGCAGCAGCGCTGGGCGCGGCACTAGGTTGTAGTTGCTGGCCATGCTCAGGGTGTAGGCCCCGGCGGTGGCCAGCGCCAGCAGGTCGCCGGGGGCGGCGTGGGGCAGGTGTGCATCGTGCAGCAGCACATCGCCCGACTCGCAGTAGCGCCCGGCCACGTGCACCTGCTCCTCGGCGGGGGCTGTGGGGCGGCTGGCCAGCGCGGCGGTGTACACGGCCTCGTACAGCGCGGGCCGGATGTTGTCGGCCATGCCGCCATCCACGTGCACAAACGCGCTGGCCCGGCCAGGGCCGCCCGCCAGCGGCTTGCGGGCCACCACCTCGTACAGCGCCACGCCCGCCCGCGCCACGATCGAGCGCCCCGGCTCGATCACCAGGGTGGGCAGCGGCAGCCCGCGCGCCGCGCAGCCCGCCGCCATGGCCGCGCTCAGCGTGCGGACGAAGGCATCCAGATCGGGGGGCTGCTGGTCGGGGGTGTAGGGCACGCCCAGCCCGCCGCCCGGGCTGATCTCATCCACCACGATTCCCTGCTGGTCGCGCAGGGCCGCCGCCGCATCCAGCAGCACATCCACGGCCCGCTGGTAGATATCGGTCTCGAACAGCTGCGACCCCAGGTGGCAGTGCAGGCCGCGCAGCCGCAGCCCGGGCGCGCCGCGCAGGATGACCGCCGCCTCGCCCAGCAGAACCAGCGGCAGCCCGAACTTCGAGTCGGCCTGGCCGGTCTGGATGTGGGCGTGGGTGTGGGCCGCGATCCCCGGCGCAACACGGATGAGCAGCGGCTGCGGCTGGCCCGTGCGCCCCGCCGTCAGCTCGGCCAGCAGCCGCAGCTCATCCAGCGTGTCCACCACGATATTGCCCACACCTGCCGCCAGGGCCTGCTCTAGCTCGTGGCGCGGCTTGGCGTTGCCGTGCAGGTGGATGCGCTCCGCCGCGAAGCCCGCCCGCAGCGCCACCCATAGCTCGCCGCCCGACACCACGTCGAGCGAGAGACCCTCGCTTTTCACCAGCTGGGCCACGGCGGTGTTCAGCAGCGACTTGGACGCGTAGTGGATGGCGAATGCGCCGGGGTAGTGCCGCCCCAGCGCCTCGCGGTAGGCCCGGCAGCTGGCGCGGAACGTGGCCTCGTCCAGCAGGTACAGCGGCGTGCCGTGCTCGCGGGCCAGCGCCAGCGTGTCGCAGCCGCCGATCTCCAGGTGGCCCGCCTGGTTGACGCTCGCGGTGATAGGCCAGATGTGTGTGTCCAATGTTGTTGAAAAACAAGCGCCAAGGGCAGGCGACGCACCGGCCCTTGGCAGCCTGGATACAGGCAGGCGCTGCTACGCGACGACCGACTTCACGGCCTCTAGCGCGGCCTCGTAGTTCGGCTCGCTCCCGGCCACCGGCACATACTCGGCGTAGCGGATCACGCCCTGGCCGTCCACCACGAACACCGCGCGGCTGTCCAGCCGCACCTCTTTCACATGTGTGCCGTAGGCATCGCCGAACGACATGTCGCGGTGGTCCGAGAGCACCGTCACGTGCTCCACGCCCTCGGCGTTCACCCAGCGCGTCTGGGCGAAGGGCAGGTCGGCGCTCACCGTGATCAGGCTGATCTGGCCCACGAACTGCTCGATCTCTTTATCGAACCGCCGCGTCTGGATCGAGCACACGCCCGTGTCCAGCGAGGGCACCACGCTGATCAGCGCAGGCTTGCCCGCGAACGCCTCGCTGCCCACCGTCTCGCCCTTGCCGTCGATCAGGCTGAATGCGGGCGCGGCGTCGCCCGGCTTCAGCTCCGGCCCCACTAGCGTCTTCGGACCCCAGAAATTGAACGCCTCTGGTCGCTCCTGTGCCATGGTCTATCTCCTCTTCTTCCCATACAGGCGGTATCAGATGGCTCTGTGCTTGCGCAGCGCGATTGTAGGATTCCCGCCCGGCCTTGTCAACCGCACAAGGGCCGATCGCCTAGCGATTTTGCGCATTCTGCTCAATTATTCGGGGGCAGCTTTACCATGAAGACCCGAAGATTTTTCACCACGAAGGCGCGAAGGCACGAAGGGGTGAAATGATATGGGTGGCTCGGTTATGTGAAAGAAATGGTGCGAAGATGAATAGAATAGCGCGAAGATAGATAGAAGGGCACGAAGGGGTGACGGAAGGCCGCGAAGGGATGGCAGCAGGCCGCGAAGGGATGACGGAAGAGCATGAAGGGATGACGGAAGACCGCGAAGGGGTGACGGAAGGGCACGAAGGAGTGGCAGCAGGCCGCGAAGGGGTGACGGAAGGGCACGAAGGGATGACAGCAGGCCGCGAAGGAGTGGCAGCAGGCCGCGAAGGAGTGGCAGCAGGCCGCGAAGGGGTGACAGAAGGGCTGGAAGGGGTGACGGAAGAGTACGAAGGAGCTATAGAATCTTGGAGCCTTGGCGTCTTGGTGGTAAGACAACCCCTTCGCGCCTTGGAGCCTTGGTGGTAAAACGGCTCCTTCGTGCCTTCGCGTCTTCGTGGTATTCGTTCTCTTCGTGGTGAACCGATTACCCCAGAGCGGTTGCGTCGCATCGGGCGTGGTGCTAGAATCGGCTTGAGAAAAGTAACCGCGAGGAGCCACCATGGCCGAGCGTTTTGTGTATCTAGATCATGCCGCCACCACCCCTGCCGACCCAGAAGTGGTGGCCGCCATGCTGCCCTACTTCACCGAGCAGTTTGGCAACCCATCCAGCATCCACCAGGCGGGCCGCGCCGCCCTGGCCGCGCTGGATCAGTCGCGCGAGACCGTGGCCCGCGTGCTCAACGCCCACCGCAAGGAGATCGTCTTCACCGGCGGTGGCTCCGAGGCCGACAACCTGGCCGTCAAGGGCGTGGCCCAGGCCCTGCGGCTGGCCGGGCGCGGCGGCCACGTCATCACCAGCGCCATCGAGCACCACGCGGTGCTGAACGCCGTCGAGTCGCTGGCCGAGCAGGGCTTCGAGACCACCGTGCTGCCGGTGGATGCGCGCGGCCTGGTGCGCCCCGACGACCTGCGCGCCGCCATCCGCCCCGACACCGCGATCGTCTCGATCATGTATGCCAACAACGAGATCGGCACCATCCAGCCGATCGCCGAGCTTGGCACCATCTGCCATCAGGCCGGGGTGATCTTCCACACCGACGCGGTGCAGGCCGCCGGATCGCTGACGCTGGACGTTCAGGCCCTCAACGTCGATCTGCTCAGCATCGCCGCGCACAAGTTCTACGGCCCCAAGGGCGTGGGCGCGCTCTATGTGCGCCACGGCGTCCCGCTCAGCCCCCAGGTCAACGGCGGCGGGCAGGAAAGGCGGCGGCGCGCTGGCACCGAGAACATCGCGGGCATCGTGGGCCTGGCCCACGCGCTGGCCAGCGCCGAGGCCAGCCGCCAGCAGTACCTGGCCCACTGCCAGCCCCTGCGCGACCGGCTGATCGGCCAGATCCTAGAGCGCGTGCCCTTCACCGCGCTCAACGGCGACGACGCCCAGCGCCTGCCCAACAATGTCAACATCGCCTTCGACTACATTGAGGGCGAGAGCCTGCTGCTGCTGCTCGACCAGCAGGGCATCGCCGCATCCAGCGGCTCGGCCTGCACCAGCGGCGCGCTGGAGGCCTCGCATGTGCTGCTGGCCCTGGGCAGCCCTGAGGAGCAGGCGGTCGGCTCGGTGCGCTTCACCCTGGGCAAGCACACCACCGCCGAGGATGTCGAGTACGTGCTTGAGACGCTGCCGCCCTTGGTCGAGCGGCTGCGCTCGGTGTCGCCAGCCTACCGCGAGCGCGTGGCCGCCCTGGCCTAGCGCCCCAGCCGCGCCAGCGCCGCCCGGATCTCGGCCATCTCGCCCGCCAGCCTGTCCAGCCGATCGAGCAGCTCCTGCTGGCGCTGCTCGTCCTCGGTGGGGCGCTTGCGCGTGAAGATGAACGACCCGGCGCTGTTGATGTCGGCGCTCTCCACCTCATCCAGCGTGTCGAAGCCCTGGGCGCGCGCCGCCACCAGCAGCTGGTGGCGGGTGATCAGCTCCTTCTTCAGCTGGCCCTCGTTCAGCCTGCCGTTCTGGATCAGGATCTCCTCCTCGCCCTCCAGTGAGCGCTCCGCCGCCTGGTGGCGGTAGAAGAAGCGCACCACCAGCTGGTTGAATCCGATCAGCACCACCGCGCCCAGCGCCCCGCCGAGCAGCGAGTTGTCGTCGCCGATGATCGCGTTCTGCACGGTGTTTGAGAGCATCAGCAGCAGCACGAGGTCGAACGGGTTGAGCTGCGCCAGCTCGCGCCGACCCGCCAGCCGCAGCAGCCCCAGCAGCAGCAGGTAGACCACGATAGTGCGCAGCACTTTTTCCACCACCGGCATATCCAGCCGGAACATATCGGCCAGCATCGAGGGGATCATGCCTGCTCCTCGGCGATCTCGGCCCGCCCCGCCGTCAGCTCGGTGATAGCGTGCGACAGCGGGGCGGCCTGGGCCTGCGGTAAAACGACCGTCAGCGTGACATCGGCGGCGAACTGCTCGTCGGCGATCGCGCCCTCGTGGGCGGCGATCAGGCGGCGGATCGGCTCGAAGTGGCTGTAGTCGAAGGCTACAAGCAGGCGGCTGCGGGCGATCTTCTCCACGCGGGCCACCTTGGCCAGGATGTCCTTGGCCGCATCGCCGTAGGCGTGCACCAGCCCGCCCGTGCCCAGCAGCGTGCCGCCGAAGTAGCGCGTCACCACCACCGTCACATCGCCCAGGCCGCTGCCCTTCACCACGCTCAGCACCGGCCTGCCCGCCGTACCCGATGGCTCGCCGTCATCGCTCATGCCCATGGTGGTGGTCGCGCCGTGGCCCACCACGAAGGCGTAGACGTGGTGGGTGGCGTCCGGCATCTCGGCCCGCACGGCGGCGATAAACGCCTTGGCCTCCTCCACGGTTGGGGTGGGGGCCGCGCTGGCGATAAAGCGCGAGTTCGAGACCCGGATCTCGCTGCGGGCGGCCTCGGCGGGGATGAAGTTTGGCATAGCTCTCTCGCGGTCTACTCTTCGGCGCTGGAATGATCGGCGCTGGGCGCGGCGCTCAGCAGCGAGCGCTCCAGCGGCGGCAGGGTCTCCCAGTTGCGGCCCAGCCATGTGACGCCCGCCAGGAAGGCGTCGGCCTTCTCGACCTCGGGGTCCACGCTGCGCACCAGCGCCCAGAACGCATCCGAGTGGTCGAAGTGAATGACGTGGGCCAGCTCGTGGGCGATCACCGACTCCAGCACGTAGCGCGGCATGTGGCGCAGCGCCGCGTGCAGGCGGATGGTGCGGGTGCCCCGGCTGTAGCTGCCCCAGCGGGCGCGCTGCGTGGTGGAAAACTGCACGTGGGCCACCTCGGGGCGCTGCGGGAAGCGCGCCGCCACGCGCTGGGCCAGGGCCAGCGCATCCCCCTCGGCGTTGATCTGGTGGGCGGCCACGCGCCGCAGCAGCTTGCGCGCCATGTCGGGGATCAGCCGGTCGAGGTCGGCCTGGGGCATGCGGGTCGGCGCGCTGACCGACAGGGTCGAGCCGCGCAGGCGCGCGTTGACATTCTTTACCGCCTTACGGACCACATGCACCGTCAGGGTAGTGCCCTCGACCGTGATCGTCTTGCTGTGGGAGGGTTCTTTGCTCATGGCGCTATTGTACCGCAGGCGGCGTGCCGCGATTTCTTGGCGCTAGAGCGCGGCGAACGCGGGCCGCAGCCGCGCCCAGGTCTGCTCCAGCGCCTCGGGCACCAGCTTGGTGCCGCCCACGATCGGCATGAAGTTGGCGTCGCCCTCCCAGCGCGGCACGATGTGCATGTGGATGTGGGCGTCGATGCCCGCGCCCGCCGTCTTGCCCAGGTTCATGCCGATGTTGAAGCCATGGGGGTGGTAGACATCGGCCAGGATGGCGATCGTGCGGCGCGTCAGGTCGAACAGCTCGCCCGCCGTGGCCGCATCCAGCCCTACCAGGTCGGCGGTGTGGGCGTAGGGCACCACCATCAGGTGCGCGGTGTTGTAGGGGTAGCGGTTCATGATCACGTAGCACTGTGCGCCGCGGTAGAGCACCAGGTTCTGGTCATCCGGCTCCATCGCGCCCAGGGCGCATAGCACGCAGCCCTCGATCTTCGGCGCGTCGCCGCTGCTGATATAGGCCATACGCCAGGGCGTGAACTTGATCTCCATGGTGGGTTCCTTCCCGCTATGCGGCCGCTGGGGCCGCCTGAGCCGCGCCTATTATAGGCCCAAAGGTGCTATGATAGGCAAAACTTCGTAGGGCGGGGCGAGCTTCCCGCCCATGAGCAATGGGGCCGACGATGAAAAAGGCGCTCTTTGTATGGGGTGGCTGGGATGGCCACCAGCCGCAGCAGGCGGCGGAGCTATTCGCCCACGTGCTGCGCGACGAGGGCTACGAGACCGAGCTGTCCGACACTCTGGATGTCTACCTGGATGCCGCCAAGCTCCAGTCGCTGGATCTGATCGTGCCGACCTGGACGATGGGGACGATCACGCCCGAGCAGGAGCGCGGCCTGCTGGATGCGGTGAGCGGCGGCGTGGGCGTGGCGGGCTGGCACGGCACCATGGGCGACTCGTTCCGGGGCAGCCCGGGCTACCAGTTTATGGTCGGCGGGCAGTGGGTGGCGCACCCCGGCAACCACATCGACTACACGGTGAACATCACCAACCACACCGACCCGATCACGGCCGGGATCGCCGACTTCGCGATGCACTCCGAGCAGTACTACATGCATGTGGACCCCTCGAATGAGGTGCTGGCCACCACCACCTTCAGCGGCGAGCACGTGGCCTGGATCGCGGGCACCGTGATGCCGGTGGTCTGGAAGCGCGTCTGGGGCGGCGGGCGGGTGTTCTACTCGTCGCTTGGCCACAACCTGGCCGACTTCGACGTGCCCGAGGCCCGCGAGATCATGCGGCGCGGGATGCTGTGGGCCAGCCGCTAGGCGACAGCACCAGCTCGCACACGCAAGAAGCCCCCGCCGCAATAACTGCGGCGGGGGCTTCGTCTGGTCGGGGCGACTGGATTCGAACCAGCGGCCTCCTGAACCCCATTCAGGTGCGCTACCAGGCTGCGCCACGCCCCGAACACGCTGGCTATTGTAGTCGCTAACTGCCAATCTGTCAACTTTTGCTTGTGGGCCTCATGCGTGCCCCTCTCGCCTATGCCTCGGCGGCTTCGAGTACGATTCTCTTTTGGTAACAGAACTACTGTATAATGCCTCTACAAGATATTCACCCTACCAAAATACACACGCTATGACACCTGCCTCCACAGACACCATGGATTTTGACCGCGCGCGGCGTCGCTTGATCTTGACCAGGGCGATGTTGATCAGCGGGGGATTTGATCTGCTCATCTGCGTGCTCCTGCTCGTCTTGGGCAATGGCCTGAGCGAGCACAACACCCAATATCTGCTGCTCATGGGCGGGCTGCTTGTGGTTGCCGGGGTTGCCTGGGTGCTCATCCAGATGCAGCGCGAGAAGCTGGCTGCCCATCTCTTCTTCCTCTCGCTCATCCTGCCCACGATCTGGATAGCCATGCATTCCGCCGTGCTCAGCCCGGCGCTGGCCACGCTGTTCATCCCGATTGTGGGCGCGAACCTGCTGCTAAGCCCGCGCTGGAGCTTTGGCTACGCGGGGATCGCTTTTGTGGCCTTCCTGCTCTCCTATGTGTTTGGGCAGGCCTGGGTCGATGCGCCGATGGGCACGCGGGCGGTGATCATCGTGCTCTACGCCTCGTACTTTGTGCTGATCGCCCTGCTGGCGGCGCTGGCCACCTCGGGCTACCAGCAGCAGGTCGAGCAGTCGCGCCAGCACGCGCTCGAGCTTGAGGAGGCGCGGGCCACGCTTGAGCAGCGCGTCGAGGAGCGCACCAGCGAGATGCGCCAGGCTATGGCCGATCTCCAGCGCAGCAGCGAGATCATCCGCCAGATGAGCGTGCCGATTATGCCGGTGGCCGATGGCGTGCTGGCGCTGCCGCTGATCGGCTCGATCGACTCGCAGCGGGCCGAGATGCTCTCGCGCAGGCTGCTGGATGCGGTCTTCAGCCACCGCGCCCAGGCCGTGCTGATCGACATCACCGGCGTGCCGCTGGTCGACACCCAGGTGGCCGCCGTGATCTTGCAGGCCACCCAGGCCATCCGCATGCTGGGCGCCGAGCCAGTGCTGGTGGGCATCCGCGCCGAGGTCGCCCACACCATTGTCGGCCTGGGTGTCGACATGCACTCGGTCGTTACCCAGCGCGATCTGCAGAGCGGCCTGGGCTACATCCAGCAGAAATTCGCGGCGCGCCAGCAAGCCCCCAATAAGCAGAACTAGCCATCGCCAGAACACAGCGGGCGCTCGCGGGCATTGCCCGCGAGCGCCCCCCGGGGTTTTGGGGGCCCGCACAAAAGCGCGGAGGCCA
>WBOU01000008.1:93542-261974 GCA_009268125.1 Chloroflexia bacterium SDU3-3
CGCCCCCCCCCCCCCCCCCAAACCCCCACACCCCCCCCGCCACACAACCCCGGGGGGGGGGGGGGCCCCCCCCCCCCCCCCCCCGCTGTGTTTTGCCGCGCCGCTAGAACGGCTCGATGCCATACTCCGCCAGCTCGTCGGCGTAGTTCTCGATGTCGCTGGTGGTGCGCAGCTTCTTGAGCCGATCGAGCAGTTTGGCGCGCGGCGCGTCGCCCGTCATCACCGCGCGCTCGATAAACTGCTGTAGGTACAGCTTGATGAAGCTCAGATTCTCAGGCGTGAGCTTCTGGCCCGCGAAGTACTCATCCATCGCCTCCGACAGCTTGCCGGTCTGCTCGGTCATCCAGAAGTGCGGCGGCGTCTCCACCGGGAAGGGGTAGGGGTAGTCGGGGTTAGGCTGAAAAAGAAGATCGCCGATGGCCTCGGGATCGCTGCTCATAATCGTGCTCCTTGCGCATAGTTTATGGGCACTGATTATATGCGAAATTTGGCCAGCCGCTCCCCCGCCGCCGCGAGCGTCTCGTGGGTCTTCGCGAAGCAGAAGCGCACCAACGCGGGCGCGGCCTCTGGCTCGCGGTAGAATGCCGAGATCGGGATGGCCGCCACGCCCGCCTCGGTGATCAGCCGGTAGCAGAAGGCGTTGGCATCCATCACCCCCAGCGAGCCGATGTCCACGCATGTGAAAAACGACCCCTCGGTGGGCAGGGCGGGCAGCCCGGCCTGCGCGAGGCTGGCCTGCAGCATGGCGCGGCGCTCGGCGTAGTCGGCCACCAGCTGGGTGTAGTAGCCGGCCTCGCCGCTGTGCGCGATGGCCTGGGCCGCCGCCTGCTGGAACGGCGTGGCTGTGGCGAACGTGACCCACTGGTGGGCCTGGCGCACCGCGTGGATGAGCGGCTGCGGCCCGATGGCGTAGCCCACCTTCCAGCCCGTGACGCTGAAGGTTTTGCCCATGCTGTTGATCGTGAGCGTGCGGTCCCACATGCCGGGCAGCGTGGCCAGCGGCACGTGCGACGCCAGGTCGAACACGATGCGGTCGTACACCTCATCGGTGATGGCCAGCACGTTGTGCTCGCGGCAGAGGTGCGCGATCAGCTCTAGCTCGGATGTGGTGAAGACCTTGCCGGTGGGGTTGTGGGGCGTGTTGATCAGGATGGCCTTGGGCTGCTGCGCGAAGGCCTGCTCCAGCTCGCCCTCGTCGAAGCTCCACGCGCCCGACTCGTAGAGCGGCGGGTACAGCCGCACGAAGATCGGCTCGGCCCCGGCCATGGTCAGGTCGGCAACATAGGCGTCGTAGGCTGGCTCGAACACGATCAGCTTGTCGCCCGGGTTGCACAGGCCTAGGATGGCGTCGCAGAGCGCCTCGGTCGCGCCGCTGGTGACGGTGACCTCGTGCTCCCAGTCGGGCGCGTGGCCGTAGTCGCGCTCCCACTGGGCGGCGATGGCCTGGCGCAGCTGGGGCAGGCCGCTGGCCGGGGCGTACTGGTTCATGTCGGCGCGGATGGCATCCGCCGCAGCCTGCTTCACAAAGTCGGGCGAGGCGAAGTCGGGGAAGCCCTGGCCAAGGTTGATAGCGCTATGGCGGATGGCGAGCGCCGTGATCTCGGTGAAGATAGAGGTTCCAAAGCCGCTGACGCGGTGGGCAAGTGGTATCGATCGCATGGCCGCTCCTGTGTCACCCGCTTGGTTTCCTGTGCTACATGTGCTCGCAAGCATAGCATACCTTGGGGCAGCTGAAATCTGAACTATCTGGCTCAAGTTTGATGCGGAAACGGGAAGGCGCAGCCCTTACCACCAAGACACCAAGGGGACGAATACCACGAGGACACGAAGGCACGAAGTTTCTTCCCTTTTCTTTTACCACCAAGACTCCAAGACACGAAGGGGAAGAATAACCACGAAGACGCGAAGTTTCCCCCTTTTTTACCACCAAGACTCCAAGACACAAAGGGGAAGAAGAGGGGAGAACCACGAAGACACGAAGTTCTCTCCTAGTTTCCCCCTTCGCGCCTTCGTGTCTTTGTGGTAAAGAATATGGATGGCGCATCACGGCGCTATCATTTACGCGGGCGCGGGCTGATGGTATACTCTAGCCCATCCGACGAAGGGCACAGAAGAGGAGAAGGCACCAACTTTTTCGCTATGAGCGCTAGGGCTGCTGTGCCGCACGGCAGTTAACGAGGGCGGAGGTTCCCCACCGCGGGGTGGGGCTAACGGCCACACGGGCGGAAGCCCGCAGGCTGGCCGGAAAATCGAAAGACCAGCGGATGCCTCCCAGGCGCACCATCGCCTGCGAGCGTCCCCACAAGGCTCCCCGGCGACGGGCGAGAGGAAAGCGGGGCGCGGTGGTGAACAAAACCTCAGCAAAGCGGGCTATGCTACGTGCCCCGTGGTCTCTGCTTGCTCCCAATCTGTAAAGCATAAAACGATGGTGGCCGCGTCGCGCGCCAGCCGAGCTTTCTGCCCCATGGCCTGCGGGCGGCGCTGTGATGCCGCGCCCACGGCCCGCGCGGGCGGCGGGCATGGCCGCGCCGCGCGCCGCCGCACGAAAAGGAGCAACACCATGTGTGGCATTGTTGGCTACGTTGGCCCGCGCGAGGCGACGGATGTAATCATCGGCGGGCTGGGCCGCCTGGAGTACCGCGGCTACGACTCGGCGGGGATCGCGGTGCTGGATGGCGCGCGCCTGCAGATCCGGCGCAGCGTGGGCAAGCTGGTGAACCTCACCCAGCAGCTGCGGGCGCAGCCGATCGCCGGGTCGTGCGGCATCGGCCACACGCGCTGGGCCACCCACGGCGGCGTGACCGAGGCCAACGCCCACCCGCACCGCGACGCCTCCGGCGAGATCGTGGTCATCCAGAATGGCATCGTGGAGAACTACCTAGAGCTGAAGGGCCGCCTGATCGAGATGGGCCACACCTTCGCGTCGCAGACCGACACCGAGGTGATCGCGCGGCTGCTGGGCGAGCACTACAGGCAGGTGGGCGATCTGGCCGCCGCCATGCGGCTGACCCTGGCCGAGCTGCGCGGCGGCAACGCCATCGTGGCGCTCACCACCCGCGAGCCGGGCAAGCTGGTGGCGGCGCGGCTGGGCAACGCGGGCGCGGTGGTGGTGGGCCTGGGCGAGGGCGAGCACTTCGTGGCCTCCGACATCCCCGCCATCCTCGACTACACCCAGCAGATGATCTTCCTGGACAGCCAGGAGATGGCCGTGATCACGAGCGAGAGCGTCAGCATCACCAGGATGGACGGCGCGCTGGTGAAGAAGGCCGTTACCACCATCCAGTGGGATCCGATCGCCGCCGCCAAGGGCGAGTTCAAGCACTTCATGCTGAAGGAGATCCACGAGCAGCCGCGCGCCCTCACCGACGCGCTGCGCGGGCGCGTAGATCTGGAGCAGGGCCGGATCGTGCTGGACGACCTGCGGCTGGGCGACGCCGAGCTGGCGCGGCTGGGCCGTGTCTACACCGTGGCCTGCGGCACCGCCTGGCACGCCGGGCTGGTGGGTAAGTACCTGATCGAGTCGCTGGCCAAGCTGCGCGTGGATGTCGACTACGGCTCGGAGTTCCGCTACCGCGACCCGCTGCTGGGCGAGGATACGCTGCTGATGGCGATCACGCAGAGCGGCGAGACCGCCGACACCCTGGCGGCCATGGAGGAGGCGCGGCGGCAGGGCGCACCCAGCGTGGCCCTGGTGAACGCCATCGGCTCGCAGGCGGCGCGCGTGGCCGACGCGGGCGCGCTCTACCTGCACGCCGGGCCGGAGATCGGTGTGGCCTCGACCAAGGCCTACACTTCTATGCTGGTGGTGCAGTACCTGCTGGCGCTGCGCCTGGCCCAGGCCCGCAAGACGCTGACGCCCAGCCAGATCCGCAGCCACATCCAGGCCCTGATCGAGCTGCCTGGCAAGGTCGGCCAGCTGCTTGAGCACCAGCAGATCTATCAGGATCTGGCCGCCCAGCTGGAGAGCGCCAGCAACGCGCTGTTCCTGGGCCGCAATATCAACTATCCCACCGCGCTGGAGGGCGCGCTGAAGCTGAAGGAGATCAGCTACATCCACGCCGAGGGCTACCCGGCGGGCGAGATGAAGCACGGCCCGATCGCGCTGATCGACCAGCATCTGCCGGTGGTGTGCATCGCCCTTCAGGACGCGCTGTACGAGAAGATGATCTCGAACATCGAGCAGGTAAAGGCGCGCGGCGGCAGGGTGATCGCGCTGATCAGCGCGGGCGATGAGCGCGCCCGCTCGCTGGCCGATGTGGCGATCGAGATCCCCGCCACGCTGCCGCTGCTCTCGCCGCTGCTGGCCGCCGTGCCGCTGCAGCTGCTGGCCTACTACGTAGCAGTGCGGCGCGGCGCGGATGTGGACCAGCCGCGCAACCTGGCCAAGAGCGTGACGGTGGAGTAGCGGCGGCTGCGGATGTGGGCGCTGGGAGAAAATCTCCCAGCGCCCTTTTTCTACCCCTTCACCGTGAGGATGGGGTGTAGCTCCACCACTGGCTCGGCCACCTGCGCGCCGCGCAGTGTCTCGATCACCGGGCCGATCTGCTTGTAGGCGAAGGGGGCCTCCTGCTTCACATCCTGCCGCCAGGCCGCCAGCAGGTCGGCGCGGGCCTGCAGCTGGGCTGGCTCGACGGGGGTGACGAGGCGGAACTCGCGTAGGAAGGCGTCCAGCTCGGCGTCGTGGCCGCGCTGGGCCTCGCCGCGCGCCAGGGCGCGGCCCGCCCCGTGGCATGCGCTGTAGAGCGCGTCGGCGCTGCCCAGGCTGCGCAGGATGTAGCTGGGCGCGCCCATGGAGCCGGGCACGATCACCGGCTCGCCCCAGGGGTAGGGCGTGGCCATCAGGGCCTCGGGGCTGCGGGCCGGGGTCGAGCCTTTGCGGTGCACCACCGCGCCGCCCTCCTCCTCCCACAGCAGGTTGTGCGGCGAGTCCCACAGCAGGCGCGGCTCCACATCGCCCACCGTTTTCTGCAGCACACGCATGGCCATGTGGGCCAGAAAGAACCGATTCGCAAACGCGAAGTTGGCCGCCGCCTGGATGGCGTCGCGGGCGGCCTGGCGCTGGGCGGCGCAGCGCTGGCCCATGGGCAGGATGGCGATGCCGTTGGGCGGTGCGGGGAAGCCGTGCGGCAGCAGCTCGCGCATGGCCTGGCGGCAGATCGCGCTGGCGGTGTGGCCCACGCCCAGGCTGCCGGTGTGCACCATCACCACCACCTGGCCCTCGCGCAGGCTCCAGGCGTGGGCGGTGGCGCGGTCGTGGATCTTGGCGATGCGGTCCAGCTCTAGGAAGTGGTTGCCGCCGCCCAGGCTGCCGATGTGCGCGTCGTAGGAGTGCCCGCCCGAGCCACGGATGTAGTCGGCCAGCATGGCCGGGACGCTGGCCTGCGCCCCGCCGCCGCCGTGGATGTAGGGCAGTTCGTCGATCAGCTGCTCCAGCAGCCCGCCCCAGTCAAGATCCTGCTCGCCCTCGGCATACTCTACCGCATCCACCAGCCCGGGCAGCCCGCCGCGCAGCATGGCCTCGCGCTGGTAGGGCGAGAGCGCGATGCCGCGCCCGCCTTGGAAGAAGCTGTGGCGGATGGCTCGCTCCAGCGCATCCAGGTGCGGCGCAACCTGCTCGTAGCTCAGGCCGGTGAGGTTGACGCGCATGCCGCAGTTCACATCGGTGCCCACCGCCTGGGGCACCAGCACGCCGCGCGTGCGCAGCGTGGTGCCTATGGGGATGCCCGAGCCACGGTGGAAGTCGGACGAGAGCGAGACAGCCTCGATGCTGGCATCGCCCTCGAACAGGTCGGGGGCCGCCGCCTGCAGCGCCTCGATGGTCTGCTGGGTGTCGAGCAGCTGCTCTAGCTCATCCACCGCCGTGCGCTCGATCGGCACCTGCTCGCTGGCGAAGATCCGCACGGGCACGCCGTGGCGGTTCGGCAGCTCAAGCCGGTAGGCATCCTGTCGCCGCAGGCGGTAGTCGGATCTGGCTTTGCGTGGCTCGCTCATGTGGCTCCTGTCCTCGGTCGGTGCGTCGCTGGAGTCTATGCTAGCACGCTGCCGCGCTCGATTCCATACGCCAAAAGAGGGGGCGGTGCTGTTTCTTACCACCAAGAGTCCAAACCACCAAGCGGGCAGAGGACGCGAATACCACGTTTGTATCGGGCGGGCTGTGCACGCCTTGCGCCGCCGGAGGGGTGCCTTGGTGTCTGTTTGCGCTGTAGGCGGCGGCTTACTTCTTCGAGAGCCGCTGGTAGAGGTCATCCCCCAGCCGCTCGGCGATTACGCGCTGGAATTCGGGGTCGTTCATGTAGCGGGCGAACATCGCCTCGTTCTGATCCATGCGGTCGATGAAGATCTCCTCCAGCACCTTGCGGAACAGCAGTGTGAATTTGTCCGACGAGTTGACCTGTGCGGCCTTCTGTAGCTCGGGGGTGCTGGCGGCGACCTCGGCGATCTGGTCGAAGAACAGTTGGTCGGCCTGGGTGAAGGTGGTGCCGAAGCGCTCGTTGATGATGTCGATCAGCTGCGAGAGCGCGATCTCGCTTTCGCGCAGCGCGCCGCTGCCCACGCTGGCCGGGCCGCTCAGCGGGCGGGCCTCGCCCTGCGAAAGGTCGATGGAGCCTTCGCTCACCTTCTGGAGCCGGTAGTACTCTAGCCGCACCTCGCTGTCGAAGTCGTACTGCGCGCTGTCGGGGCGGCTCGGCAGCTTGGCCGCCAGGTGCCGCAGGAAGACGTACAGCCGCTCAAGGTCGGAGTCCTGGTAGGGCATGATCTGGCTCAGGAAGGCGTAGAGATCGCGGAAGGCGGTTACTTTCTTGCGCCACAGCTCGGCCTCTTCGGGCTGGCGCTTGGCCAGCGCCGCGAATCGGTCGACGGCGGGGTCGAGCGCGGCGTTCATGCCCTGGTGGTCGGCGTAGCTCTGCTTCTGCCGAGGCCGGAAGTAGACCGCGCAGAACCGCTCGACCTCGGCCTGCTGGTAGATGCCCGATGCGTCTAGCTCGGCCTTGATGGTGTAGAGCTGCTTGGGGTCGGCCTCGTGCCCCATGGTCGCGCCGTCGTAGAACTGCTTGAATGCCTCGCGGATCTCGTCGGGGCTGTTCACAAAGTCGAGCACGAAGGTGTCTTCCTTCAGCGGGTGGGTGCGGTTGAGCCGCGAGAGCGTCTGCACGGCCTGGATTCCGGCCAGCCGCTTGTCGACATACATGGTGTGCAGTAGCGGCTGGTCGAACCCGGTCTGGTATTTCTCGGCCACCAGCAGCACCTGGTACTCGCCGCTGGCGAAGCGCTCGGGCAGCTCGCGCTCGGGGATGCCGCCGTTCATGGCCTCCTCGGTGTAGGTTTTGCCGGGGGCCTTGTCGTCGGCGACGACGCCCGAGAAGGCCACCAGGGTCTGGATGGGGTAGCGCTTGCGCCGGATGTAGCGGTCGAAGCTCTGCTTGTAGCGCACGGCCATCAGCCGCGAGTCGGTGACGACCATGGCTTTGGCGTGCCCGCCGATCTTGTGGCGGGTGAAGGCGTGGAAGTGCTCGACCATCACCTCGGTCTTCTGGGCGATGCTGTGCGGGTGCAGCCGCGCGAACCGCGCCAGCGCTTTGGCGGCCTGCTTGCGCTCGACAAACGGGTCTTTCTCGCTCTTCTGCAGCAGCCCGTAGTAGACCTGGTAGCTGGTGTAGCTGCGCAGCACATCCAAGATGAAGCCCTCTTCGATGGCCTGCCGCATGGTGTAGCGGTGGAACGGCCTGCCATCCCGCCCGAACAGCACCAGGGTCTCATGCTTGGGCGTGGCGGTGAAGGCGAAGAAGCTGATGTTTTTCTGCCTGGCCCGCTTGGCCATGCCCTCAAACACCTTCTGGTAGTCTTCTTTCCCCTCGTCGCGGGCCTGCTGCTGCGCGGCCTCCATCAGCCGCTCGCCGCCCAGCGCGCCTTTGAGGGTGGTGGATGTGTCGCCCGACTGCGAGCTGTGCGCCTCATCCACGATCACGGCGATGCGCCGCGTGGCCAGCAGCCCCCTGGCCGCTGGGGTGTCGCCCTCGCTGCGCCGCTCGGCCAGCCGCTGGAGCTGCTGGGCCAAAAAGGGGAACTTCTGCAGCGTGGTGATGATGATCGGCACCGCGCTCTCTAGCGCCTCGGCCAGCTGCCGCGTGTCCTCGTCGATTTTCTGCACCACGCCCTGGCGGTGCTCGAACTGGTAGATCGTATCCTGGAGCTGGCGGTCGAGCACGCGCCGGTCGGTCACCACCACCACGCTATCGAACACGCGCTGGCTGTCGCCGCTGTGCAGCGACGACAGCCGGTGGGCCAGCCAGCCGATGGTGTTGCTCTTGCCGCTGCCCGCCGAGTGCTCGATCAGGTAGTTGTGGCCCACGCCCTCGCGCTGCGCCGCATCCACCATCTGCCGGATGGCCTGGAGCTGGTGGTAGCGCGGGAAGACCATGCTTTCTTTGGTGTAGGCCCGCCCGTTCTCGTCGCGCCGCTGCTCGTTCTGAAGGTGCAGGAACTGCGCCAGCATGTCGAGCAGGCTGTCGCGCTCAAGCACATCCTCCCACAGGTAGGCGGTGCGGTAGCTGCGGCCCTGCGGGTCGGGCGGGTTGCCCGCGCCGCCCTGGTGGCCCTGGTTGAAGGGCAGGAAGTGGGTGGCCTCGCCCGCCAGCCGCGTGGTCATCCACACCTCCTCGGTGTCCACCGCGAAGTGCACCAGCGTGCGCCGCTTGAAGGCCAGCAGCGGCTCGCGCTGGTCGCGGTCGGCGCGGTACTGCTGCCGCGCGTGCTCCACCGTCTGCCCGGTGAGTGGGTTCTTCAGCTCCAGCGTGATGATCGGGATGCCGTTGAGGCTGATCGCCATGTCCAGCGAGCGCAGCGGCTGCTTTTCGCTGTAGTGCAGCTGGCGGGTGATGCCGAGCTGGTTGTCGGCATAGCGCTGCTCAAGCTGGGCGTTGAGCTGGTGGGCGGCCTTGAAGTAGGCGACCCGCAGCGTGCGCCCGTAGCACTTGAAGCCGTGCCGCAGCGTGGCGAGCGCGCCGTGGGTGTCCAGCCAGAACACCAGGTCGCTCAGCACCTGGGCGCGGGTCTTCTCGCCCAGCAACATTTCGATCTTGGCCCACTCGGCGGGCTGGGTGCGCTGGATGAAGCCGATCACGGTGTCGGGGAAGATCGCCCGCTCGCGGTCGTAGCCGCCCGCCTGCCGCACGTAGCCGTGCCCCAGCAGGTGGGCCTCGATCACGCGCTCGAACGCGGTCTCGCTGTGGCGGGCGCTGGTGCTCATGGTGTTTTCTCTCCGTTTGTCAGTTGGCGTTACCTGCCCGGGTATGGGAAGGATCTGCCGTGGGCGTCGAAGCAGTCGCTCGCGGTCCCTGGGAAGGCGGCGATCAGCCGCTGGCACATGTCGATGTCGTCTTTGAAGACTTCCATCCAGATCGAGAAGTTACCATCTCGTGCATTTATGATGATACACTCTCGCATTCTTGGCGTATCTAACTCGGCCAGGGTGTCCCGCATTGATATGGCTTTTTCCCATTGGTTGCGGCGATCATTCCACCGGCTGTCTTTATTGGTTGAGCGATGTGGGCGATGCCGATGATTGGGGTAGCGGTCTAGCCCAAAGAGCGCCAGCGTGCGCCGTGCTTTCCTACGCGCCCATCTAGGCAGCGATCTGCGGGGTTTTACGAAACCCTCAGGGGTGTATTCAAACACACAGAAGGTATTGTCGGTGTCGGGCCAGAAATAGCGCGAGAGCTTGATTTTTTGGTCGCTCTTGGTGGAATTGCAGTTCGGACATGCCAAGAGAAAGTTTGCCCAATCTAATCTGAATTGGGGGTAAGGATCTTTTGGTTTTTTATGTTCAACCGCAATACTTGTGGTTATGCGCCTCTCGCAATATGAGCAAAATTTTCCAATGGTGCTGATAAGATCTAGTTGAGCATCGCCATATTCGCGGTAGACTCTGGGGGCTGCCCCTTTATTGATCGGTCTCATCTTCGCGTAGCGCACTTTCTCGCTGGAACTTCAAGAATGCGGTGAATGCGGCATCGTCGCTGTAGGGTATGGAAAGCTCGTCGAGGCGGTGCTTGAGCGCTTCTCGCTCTTCGCTCGGTGCGCCTTTGGCCTTGTGCACAATGCGGTAGTATTCTTCGGCGGTCTTCATCATGTCCAGGTAGCGCTGGCTTTTTTGGGGTAGCTCGATCCCCATCACATCCTCGGAGATGTCCTCAATGCTTTTGTCGGCGTAGTCCTCGGCATAGCCCTCTTCGTCGCTTTCGGGGTCGAGGTTGATGAGCTGCCCTGGCTTGAGCGATTGGATGACAAACGGCGAGTGGGTGGTGGCGATGAACTGGCACTGCGGGAAGGTGGCGGCCAGCCTGCCCACCACGCTGCGCTGCCAGCGCGGGTGCAGGTGCAGGTCGATCTCGTCGATCAGGATGACGGCCTGGCCCTCGCGCAGCGGGTCGGCCAGCGTGGGGTTGGCCAGCGAGAGCCGCCGCGCCACATCCAGCACCAGCGAGAGCATGCCGCGCTCGCCGTCGGAGAGCTGGCTGACGCCGAGCGTGCGCTGGCCCTTGCGCAGCACCATGGTCGGCTCGCTTTCGTCGGTCACCCGCACGTCGCTGAAGTCATCTAGGAAGGTGAGCACGGCCTCCCGCAGCGCTTCCAGCCGCTCGGGGCTGCCGATCTCCTCCTGCACGCGCCACCAGCTCGTGAACTCGCGGATGCGTAGCTCTCGCGGGCGCAGCGCATCGGCGAAGGCGAAGGTTGGCCCGCCGCCGCTGCGCGCGCTCTGGCTGCCTGCGGCCTCGCTGTAGAGCGAGCGGCGGGCGGCGAAGTAGATGGCCAGCGGGGTGGCTTTTTTGATCTTGACATGCGCCGCTAGGTCTTTTTTTGCCTCCACCCGCAGCGGCGCGCCGTCGGGTGGGTGCAGGGTCAGCTCGTCGCGCGGCTCCAGCCCATAGGTCTGGTCGCGCACCTCGCCGCTCTGCTCGGTCTCGGCGTAGCGCTCGCGCGGTAGGTGGATGAGCTGCTCCAGGGTCTGCCCGCCGAGCGCGATCTGCATCTGCACGGTGAGCGAGCCGCGCCCGTTGGTGATGTCGCTGGCGCTGAAGCTCTCCTGCCGCATCTTGACGCTGGTCAGGCGCGGCAGCATGCGGCTGAGCGTAACCCGCAGCGCATCCAGCACGCTGGATTTGCCCGCGCCGTTGACGCCGACGATCAGGTTCATCCCCGGCTGGAACTGGAACTCGGCCTGCTCGATCCCGCGCATCTGGTTGAGGGTGAGCGATGTGACCTTCATACAACCTCGGCTGTGTCTATCTGCCCCGTCACCGCCGCCGCGATCAGCGCGGTGCGGCGCTCCTGGAGCAGCGCAATCCCTTTTTGTACTTCTTGGTTGAGGTTATCAATGGCAGTTACTTGGCTTTGCACATAATCTACGATTTGTTTTTGTTCTGCAAGTGGCGGAACCGGCAAGAGTATTTCAAAAAACTCTTCAGGGTAAAGTCGTAACCGTGATGACCATACGCCCTTTGAATAGCGTGAGACTTCTGTTGCGAAGTGCGGCGTTCGTACAAACAGATCGATATAGGATGGCGCATATTTAGGGGACGGTCGATAGACATGGTAATCAGGGCTGACAATCCCCTCTTGAAATGCTATACCCATGGCTCCCATCCATGCCCAGAGTGTATTGATGACGAGATCTCCAGGCTGGCATTTTTTATAGCCTTCTAGGCTTTCTGCCATGAACATGTTGACGTCTTTATCTGCTCGACGTGTCACTCCAGTAAGATGCGAGACACTCAAAAGCTCTTCTTGCCCTGTGGTAGAGCGCATATCGATCAGATTGAATAGCCGCCGTGCATATTCAACTTCCCACCCCGCAGGCACATCCCCGATCCACGGCACGCCCGAGGGCCGCGTGGCCGCGCTGGGGTCCAGCCCCCGTGTCACGGCGTGGGTGATCAGGGCGCGGCGCTTTTCGGCCAGCAGCCCCAGCAGCCGCTGCTTCGCGCCGATCAGCCCGTCGATCCGCGCCGTCTCGCGGTCCAGGTAGCTCGCGATCGCCCGCTGTGTGGCGAGGGGGGGGAGGCTAATGGGAATGAGACCTAGATCGGATGCATTTATTGCTGGGTAACTTACACCAGTAGATCGATTAATTACTTCGTGAATGAAATGCGGCTCACGAAGGGCATACTTACAAAAGTTTGTGTCAAGCACATCAGGTTGTGGACGAACAACGGCAAAACCAGTTGAGACGATCAAGTTTGTTGATGGCGATTCAATGGGCGCTATTGCTTTAAGATATGTTCGCACTGTTGAGATGATGACATCTCCATGTCGTACTATACGTCTTGCACGGCTGGGCGCATCCTTAAATTTATATTCGACAATATCATGGATTAAGCCATTGGAATCAACATTTCCAATATCTATATACTGTAGCTCAAAGTCTGGATCTGTTGTTTCACTCAAAGCTTCATCGTTAATACTGGCCGCATACTTTAAGAGTAGTTTTGTATGTTCAGATGTCACACTCACCCCACCACCTCCCGCAGCAGGTGGAGGATCTCCTCCTCGACGGCGCGGAGGTCGGCGTCGATCTGGGCCAGCGGGCGGGGCGGCGTGTAGGTGTAGAAGTGGCGGTTAAAGTTGACCTCGTAGGCCGAGCGCACGCCCTCGCGGTCGGCCCAGGCATCGCCCACGTGGCGCAGCACCTGCGTGCGCACATGCTCGGCCACATCCTCGCGCAGCACCACATTCTCAAAATCGCGCTTGTCGGCATCCGGCTCGTACTGCTCGACCCAGCCCTGCTTCTTGGCTGCGAACCAGCCCCAGATCCGCTCGTCGCCAGGGCGCTTGCGCCGCCGCTCGCGCACCACCGGCAGCGCCTCGGCGTGGCGCTCGGTGAACACATTGCGGAACAGCTTGCGCTCGGGGGCCTTCCAGCGCCGCCCCTGCCGCATCAGCAGCGCCGTCATCAGCTCGTCGAAGCTGCTCCAGTCCTCGTGCTGGTCGCGCCCATACTCGCGGTCGATCAGCTGCACATCATCCAGCAGGTGCGGGGCCGCATCCAGGAACCGGCTCTTGCGCTCGGAGTCCATCTGGTACACCAGGCGCAGCGGGCGCTCGATTGGCACACGGTGGTAGCCGAAGTCGACATTCTCGAAGATCTTGCTGGTGGCCGTCTCGGCGAAATTGCCATACTCGCGCACCACATCCGCGATATCATCTTGGCCCAGCTCGCGGCGCTTGTCGCCCAGGCTGCGGCGCAGCGGCTTCCAGCGCTGGCGCGCGTCGATCAGCTGGATCTTGCCCTGGCGCTCGGCGGTCTTGCGGTTGGTCACCAGCCAGATATAGGTGCCGATGCCGGTGTTATAGAACATCTGCTCGGGCAGCGCCACAATCGCATCCAGCATGTCGGCCTCGATCAGCCACTTGCGGATCTCGCTCTCACCGCTGCCAGCGCCGCCGGTGAACAGCGGCGAGCCGTTGAACACCACCGCCAGCCGCGACCCCATACGCTGCATGTGCGGCTGGTAGGGCACAAACTTGCTGACCATATGCTGCAAGAATAGCAGCGCACCATCGTTCACCCGTGGCAGCCCTGCCGCAAAGCGGTTCCACGACTCGTTGCGGTCGCGCTCCTCCTGGATCTTCTTCTGCTGGCGCTTCCAGTCCACGCCGAAGGGCGGGTTGGCCAAGAAGTAGTCGAACTGGCCCTCGGTCAGCTCGTCGGCGGGCGGGAACTGATCGTCGATCAGCGAGTCGCCGTAGCGGATATCGCTCTGCTCGTTGCCCTTCATCAGCAGGTCGGAAGCGGCGATAGCGTAGGAGCGCGGGTTGAAATCCTGGCCGAACACCCACAGCCGATTGTCGGGGTTGAGCTGGCGCAGGTGGTTCTGGGCCTCGGAAAGCATGCCGCCGGTGCCGCAGGTGGGGTCGAGCAGCTTGAACACCTTGCCGTCGGTGGCCAGCGTGTCATCGTCGGGCGCAAACAGCAGGTCGACCATCAGCTGGATGACCTCGCGCGGGGTGAAGTGGTCGCCCGCCGTCTCGTTGGCGGCCTCGTTGAACTTGCGGATCAGATCCTCGAAGATCAGCCCCATCTGGATGTTGTCCACCTTATCGGGGTGCAGATCCACATCGCAGAACTTGGAGATCACCAGGTAGAGGATCTGGGCCTCCTCCATGCGCTCGATCTCGGCGGTGAACTCGAAGCGCTCGAAGATCTTGCGCACATCCTCCGAGAAGCCATTGATATAGTCATTCAGGTGCAGGGCCAGGTTGTTGGGGTCGCCCTTCAGCCGCTGGAAATCGAGCTTGGAGTGGTTGTGGAAGCGCTGGCCCGCCACCTTGTTCAGGCGGGCGTCGAGCGCCTTGCCCTGCACCGCCTGCTCGATCCGCTGGTGCTCGGCCAGCACCTGGGGCTTGGTGGGCGCAAGCACGCAGTCGAAGCGGCGCAGCACCGTGAGCGGCAGCATCACCCGCTCGTACTGCGGCGGGCGGTAGGGGCCGCGCAGCAGATCGGCGATCTGCCAGATAAAGTTGACGTAGTAGTGATGGTCGCTCATGGCGGTTTTGTCTCCCTTGGTGGCTGTCGCGCAATTGTAGCATATGGCAAAAAAGCGCACCACAAGGCGGGGGGACCGTCTACCACGAAGATGCGAAGGGGACGAATAACCACGAAGACGCGAAGGCGCGAAGGGGGATGGGAGAAACGTTTACCACCAAGACGCCAAGACACCAAGGGGACGAATAACCACGAAGACACGAAGGCGCGAAGGGGGATGGGAGAAACGTTTACCACCAAGGGGACGAATAACCACGAAGACGCGAAGGCGCGAAGGGGGATGGGAGAAACGTTTACCACCAAGACGCCAAGACACCAAGGGGACGAATAACCACGAAGACGCGAAGGCGCGAAGGGGGATGGGAGAAACGTTTACCACCAAGACGCCAAGACACCAAGGGGACGAATAACCACGAAGACGCGAAGGCGCGAAGGGGGATGGGGGGCGTGCGCGGCGTGCCATGCGCCGCGCCGATGTAGGGGCGGATCTCGTGTCCGCCCACGATGTGCGCATCGCGGGCATCGCGTGGCCGTTCGATGATGTCGATGAACACGGCGTATTTCGATGCGGGCGGGCGTACAACCCGCCCCTACAGCATGGATAGCGCGGATATTAACATTATTTGTGCGGCGAATATATCGAGATGTGAATTATTCTTATGTGTAAATAGTCGCTAAAAAGACAACATATATTGATCAAAGAGGAATAATTCGGCGGTATATATTGATTTCATTCGTGATATTGTTGTGGCGGTTTGATATGACGTGTGGCAGTGTATTCATTGGCAAAAAGCACATGATCGAGCGGTGTGGTTCCGAGATGTATGTATTCATGGCTTGCTGATAGGTCATGGCTCTATGCGAAGGGTGGTGATGGCAAAGAAAGAGGCCGCGCATGCCAGCGGCCCGCGATTGCAGGCCAGCGGCCCGCGAATGTAAGCCAGCGGCCTGCGATTGCATGCCAGCGGCCTGCGATTGCAGGCCAGCGGCCTGCGAATGTAAGCCAGCGGCCCGCGAATGTAAGCCAGCGGCCTGCGATTGCATGCCAGCGGCCCGCGATTGCATGCCAGCGGCCCGCGATTGCATGCCAGTGGCCTGCGATTGCACGTCAGCGGCCCGCGAATGTAAGCCAGCGGCCCGCGAATGTAAGCCAGCGGCCCGCGAATGTAAGCCAGCGGCCCGCGATTGCACGCCTGCGGCCCACGAATGTACGCCAGTGGCCAAGATCGTTTAAGAAAGAGGATCGTATATGCCGAGTCCCTACAAGAATGCCATAGACGACCTGCTCGCCGCCGCCGAGGCATCCATCAGCAACGCCGCCGACCCGATCATCGCCCCGCTCCTCGCCGCCTACGGCTACGACGGCGCGCGGATCGCCGAGGGGCAGGCGCTCTACGATACCGCGCTCGACACCCTGGCCCGCCAGCGCAAGGAGCAGGGCGAGGAGAACAGCGCCTCGGCCAGCTTCCAGGCCGCGAGGGAGGCCGCCGACACCGCCTACATGCGGCTGGTGAAGGTGGCCCGCGTGGCCCTGAGCCGCGATGCCGCCGCACTTCAGGAGCTGGGGCTGGTCGGCCCGCGCAAGCGCACGATCAACGGCTGGGTGGGCCAGGCGCGCCAGTTCTACACCGCGCTGGAGCGCACCCCAAGCCACCAGGCCGCGCTTACGCGCTACGGCATCACCGCCGCGCGGCTGGCCGCCGATCGTGCCAGCTTCGAGGCCATGCTAGAGGCGAAGAACATCTACGACCGCGAGCGAGGCGACTCCCAGGATGCCAGCGAGCATCGCGAGGTCGCCTTCGAGGCGCTGGAGGACTGGATGGATGAGTTTATCCCCATCGCCCGTGTGGCGCTGGATGAGCACCCGCAGCTGCTGGAGAAGCTAGGTGTCCAGGTCAAGGGGTAGGGAATAGGGAATGGGGCGGATTTCGTATCTGCCCGCCCACGGCGCACGCATCGCGTGCATCGCGACGCGCGGGGCGTGGGGATTGCGGCGTCTTCCGATGGGGCGGACACGAGGTCCGCCCCTACATCATGGCGGGGCATGGGCGGCATGGTGCGGGCGAGCGATGGGGCATTGCGGTATCGTTGCGGGCGGCATCGCGCCGCGCCGCCCGCATTGCGATCCCTGGGGCAGGCATGGCAATGCACGCAATGTGGGCGGCGTCTTTCGATGCGGGCGGGCACAAGGTCCGCCCCGACACCCGTGGCGATCATCGCATGTCTATCGTGGGTCAATGCGGGCGTGGGGCCTGCTCCTCCCAAACCTTGGTGGCCAATACCTCCCTCGCGCCCTCGCGTCTTCGCGGCTATCCGCCCCTTTTTTCCTTGGTGCCTTGGCGTCTTGGTGGTAAACGGCGCTCGACCCCCGATCTCCTTCCCCAGCCCCTTGCTCTGCGCGTGCCGAGGCGGTATGCTGTGGCCCAGCGAAGAGAAAGGAAGACCCTATGGAAGGCACCGTCCTGGCCGTGAGCGCCAGCGCCGACCACCACTTCAGCAAAGAGAACCGGCCAAGCATCCGGCTGCTGGAGGGCACCGGCGTGGAGGGCGACACCCACCGAGGCATCACCGTGCAGCACCGCTCGCGCGTGGCCCAGAACCCCACCCAGCCCAACCTGCGCCAGGTCCACCTCATCCACGCCGAGCTGCACGACGAGCTGCGCGGCGCGGGCTTTGCGGTCGAGGCCGGGCAGCTGGGCGAGAACATCACCACGCGCGGGGTGGATCTGCTGGGGCTGCCCGCCGGGGCGCTGCTGCACATCGGCGCGAGCGCGGTGGTGGAGGTGACGGGGCTGCGCAACCCATGCCTGCAGATCGAGCGCTTCCGCACGGGCATGCTGGCCGCCGTGCTGGATCGGGACGAGCAGGGCAACCTGATCCGTAAGGCCGGGGTGATGGGGGTGGTGCGGGCTGGCGGCGTGGTGCGCCCCGGCGACGGCATCCGCGTCGAGCTGCCGCCCGAGCCGCGCCGCGCGCTCGGGCCAGTGTAGGGGGGCGCAGCATGGCATGGGTGAATATTGGCATGGCGCGGCTCGCGAGCCTGCGGGTGGGCCGCCCGCTGGCCAGCCCCGCCGCCGCCGTGGCCTGGATGGGCGCGGTGCAGGCCCAGGAGTACCCCGCCGCCGCGTGGGCCATCGGCCTGCGCGCCGTGGGCGCGACCGCGGCCAGCGTGGCCCACGCGCTGGACACGCGCGACATCGTGCGCACCTGGGCGCTGCGCGGCACGCTGCACATCCTGGCGGCGGAGGATGTGCGCTGGGTGCTGGGGCTGATCGGGCCGGGCGCGATGGCGCGGCTGCAGCCCTACTTCCGGCGCTTCGACATGGATTCGGCCACGGTGACACGCTGCGTGGATGTGATCTGCCGCGCGCTGCAGGGCGGCAGGCAGCTGACCCGCAAGCAGCTGGCGGCGGCGCTGGAGGAGGCCGGGCAGCGCACCGACCTGATGGCCTTCCTGCTCTACCGCGCCGCCGCCGAGCGCCTGATCTGCATCGCTGGCTCCAGCGGCCCGCGCGACACCTACGCCCTGCTGGACGAGTGGCTGCCGCCCGCGCCCGCGCGCAGCGCCGACGAGGCCCTGGCCGAGCTAGCGCGGCGCTACGTGCGCAGCCACGGCCCGGCCACCGCCCACGACTTCGCGTGGTGGTCGGGGCTGCCGGTGGGGCAGGCGCGGGCCGCGCTGGCCGCCGCGCCGCAGCTGGCCTGCCTGAAGCAGGATGGCGCAAGCTACTGGCACGCCCCAGAGGAGGCGGATGCGCCGCCCACGGGCGGGCTGTGGCTGCTGCCGGGCTTCGATGAGTTTGTGGTGGGCTACGCCGAGCGCGGCGCGGTGCTGGATGAGGCCCAGGTGCGCCAGATCGTGCAGACCAACGGCATCTTCAACCCAGCCATGGTGATCGATGGCAAGGTGGCGGGGGTGTGGCGGCGGGTGGGCCGCAAGACGCGGCTGGAGCTGGAGCTGCAGCCGTTCGCGCCGCTGGGCGAGGCGCAGCGCCAGGCCGCGCTGGCCCAGGTGGAGCGCTACGCGGCCTTTGTGGGCATGCCCGCCCAGGTGCGCATCGGCGGGGAGGGCTAGCCAGCCCCTCCCCGCGCGGGGCCTAGCCCAGGGCGGCCACGGCCTTGGCCACGCTGTCCTTGGGGCTGATCTTCACCTGCGCGTCGGCGATGTTGCCCTGCTCGTCGATCACGAAGTGCGAGCGCTCGACGCCCATGTATTTGCGGCCATACATCGACTTCTCGGCCCACACGCCGTAGGCCTCGGCGATCTGGTGGTCCTCATCCACCACCAGGGTGAATGGCAGGTCGTACTTGGTCTTGAACTTCTGGTGCGAGGCCACGCCATCCGGGCTGACGCCCAGCACCACGGCGTTTTTCTCCTCGATCTGGGGGTAGCTGTCGCGGAACCCGCAGGCCTGGGTGGTGCAGCCGCTGGTGTCGTCCTTGGGGTAGAAGTACAGCACCACGCGCCTGCCGCGCAGGTCGGAAAGGCGCAGCTTCGCGCCGGTGTCGGTCGGGGCCTCGAAGTCGGGGGCGGCGTCGCCCACGCTCAGCTTGTGCTCTGCCATCTCTCGCTCTCCTCTGTTGCTACATAGCGGTGTCCTCGCCCCGCCAGATGTCGCGCGTCTGGTAGGGCTTTGCCACGCCGTATGGCGAAAAAAGAGACCTGGCGGGGCTTCCCGCCAAGCCTCGTATGCTGCCAGCGGGGGTGCCTAGCCCGCCCGCGTGCCGTTGGGCACCGGGGCCTCGGGCATGGCCAGCACGGGGCGGATGCCGTCGGCGAAGCCGATGTCGAACAGCATGCCCTCGGACGTGATGCCCTTGACCTTGCGCGGCGCGAGGTTCAGCACGAACAGCGCCTGCTTGCCCACCAGCTCCTGCGGGTTCTCGCGCTCGCCCTTGATGCTGGCCACGATGATCCGGTCGCGGTCGCCGAAGTCGACGGTCAGCTGCATCAGCTTGTCGGACTTGGGCACGTCGCCGACGGCCTTGATGGTGCCGACGCGGATATCGAGCTGCTCGATCAGGCTGAAGTCGATTTCGGCCTTGATCGGTGCGGGGGTGAAGTCGCTCATGGTTCCTTTTCCTTGATAGATGCCGTTAAAAGCTACGGTATGATACCAGAAAAGGATCTTGGCGCGGCAGGTTGCGCAGGGCCGATGCGTTTTTGCTGCCACCACGATTCTTCACCACCAAGGCACCCAAGACACCAAGGAAAAAGGGGACGAGTGGGTGCGAAGGTGCGAGTTACAAGGTCGGGCCGACCGACTGCGGCCTCGATGATGATAGATCCTCTTGGTTGTTTGGCGAATGCCCTGCGCGGGCGGCGGCTAGGGGCCAGCCCCTAGCGACCACGCCATGGGGCTACGCCCCCTTGGAACCCCCAATTTGAGGCATTCCCGTGCTGTTTCCTAGCGGCTGGTGTTCGTGCATAGGGCCATCAACACCGTAGCGGCACCTTCGCCGCATGGGCCGGGTGGGGAGGATTCTGGCCTATCGCCATGTTTCATCACCTTTTGCTTCCTTGGTGTCTTGGTGTCTTGGTGGTAAATGGCTCTCTCGTCCCCTTCGTGCCTTCGCGTCTTCGTGGTAAATCGTTTCTCTCGTTCACTGGCCGTAGCTGGGGTCGGCCTGGGCGGCGCACTGCCGGGGCTGGCCGCCGCCCGCCGCGCAGTCGACGTAGGCCTGGGTGTGGGCCTGGGCTTCGGCCAGTTCGCGGCGCAAATCGCCGCCCTGGAGGGCGCGGTCGGCGGCGCGGTAGAGCCAGTACATGTCGATGCGGGGGTCGTCGAAGGCGTCCCATGCCAGCAGGGCGGCGTCGGCGCGCTCAAGCTGGGGCAGGGCGGCGGCGTACAGCTGGGCGCTGCCCTGGGGCGCGGCGCTGAGGAAGGCCTGCGCCACCGAGCGGCGGGCGGGGTAGCCATCAAATAGCGCGGTCTGCTCGCTGAGCGTGCGGCCTAGGCCCCAGCACGCATCCGTGTTGGCCGAGCGCGCGCTGATGAAGAAGGCTAACCCCAGCCGCACGCGGGGCCGCGTGCCGCCCGCGCCAGCGGGGAAGGCCGCCACGGCCATGCCGTCGGGCATGCTCTCCCCATCCGCGTACCAGAAGGCCGCGTCATATTGTGCGCCATCCTCGTAGCTGGTGTGCCCGGCGTAGCCCGCCACCGCGCGGTGGGGCGAGTCCTCGCGTAGCAGGGACAGGGCGTCGGCCAGGGCCTCGCGCACGTCGGGCGCATCCAGGTGCGGCGTCACGCGGCCCTGCTCCAGCGCGGCCACCTGCGCCCCCGAGGCCTCTAGCCACGCCTGAAGGAAGAAGGTCTGGTAGCCGGGCGCGGCGAAGCCGTAGGCCGCGCCGCCGGGCTGGGCGTGGGCCTGTTGGCGCAGGTCGCCTAGCGTCCAGCCCTGGGCGGGCGCGGCCACGCGCTCGGGGCGGTAGCCCAGCTGCGGCAGGGCCACGGACAGCGGCAGGCCGCGTATGGCCGCGCCGCCTTGGAATGGGGCCAGCACGCCAGTCGGGTAGTCGTCGGCGTGGAACGCGGGATCGGCGGCAAGCAGCGGCTGGAGGTCGAGCAGCTCGGGGGTGGTGATTGCGGCGCTGGCGGGAGCAATGAAGCAGTCGTACTTTGCGGCCAGCGCGGGCAGATCGGGCGCGCCGCTGGCCATGCTGGCGCGCTCCACATCCATGCTCAGTCCGGGCTGCCGCTGGGCGAAGCCCTGGGCCAGCGCGGCGAGGGCCTGCCGATCCATGCCGATCTCGCCCACGCGCACGCGCCGCGCGGCCACGGCGGTGGGCTGCGGCGTGTTGACCGCGATGACGACCGTGGGCAGGGGCGTGCTGGTCGGCTCGGCTTGATCTCTTTCATAGCTGGCCTGGGCCTCGGCCAGGGCGCGCTGGTTGCTATAGCCCTTATTCTGCACCAACCACAGCACTTGGCTGAGCAAAAACAGCTTCCTGCGCGACCGCATCTGTATCGAGATATCAGCAGGTGGGCGGCTGAGCATGGTGCGGATGGCCCGCGCCTGATCGGGGCGGCGCGACTGCCAGAAGCCGATGCGCTCGGCCACCGAGCGGCGGGCGGGCACCGTGCCCGGACCCATGAATTCGAGACTGGGCGACTCGCTGCGGCTCAAGTAGGCGATCAGATCCCAGGCCTGCTTGGGGTGGGCCGTGCCGCTGCTGATCATAAAGGAGCTTCCGCTCCTTTCGGTAGCGTAGCCATCTGCTACATTTGGTAGATAGCCGAAGTTGTCAGAGCTATCTCCATGAAGCAATGTTGAAAGCATGATCGCAACTTTTCCTGACGTAGCCTGTTGGATCCTCCCATCTATTGTGTCTTTCTCATTGGGAACAGCGAGGGCGTGGCTGCGCACCATGTCGGCTAGGTCGTTGGCCACCGCCTCGAACGTGGGGTCGTCGATCGGCGTATTCGTGAGGTCGCTCAGGCCCGCCTCTTTGAGCGCCGCCTGCGTTGCAAATACCCCCATATCGTCAAGGAAACCGACAATAGGTGTTTTGTCATCATGATGAGTAGTAGCTTGCCGCGCGGCGCTGGCCACATCCGACCAGCGGATGTGGCCATTCTCCTCCAGGGCGGAGAGGTCGGCGAGCTTGCGGTTGTAGACCAGTAGATTGAAGGTGCGTTCGGATGGCAGCGCGTACATATGCTGGCCATCGCTGGCTATATCGAGCGTGCCGGTGTAGAAGTCGCTGGCGTCGAAGCTGGCGTCGGCTAGCATCAGTGGGCGCAGGTCGAGCCATGGGCTGCCATTTTTGTGCCAGAACGAGATAGCAGTCGGCAGAATGGCGGCAATGCTGATATCAGCCAGCTTGGCCTGTTCGGCATGCTGCTCGACCACATTGTCGAGATTCTCGGGCCAATCCACAATGGCCACATGCACATCGGGGTGCTCCTGCATGAAGCGGTCGATCAGCGGGCCGTAGGCATCTTTTCCGAAGTCGTCGAGCATGATGCTGATGGTGGCAGGGCCTTGGTCTATGGTGGGCGCGGGGGCGGGTGTGGGCAGGTCCAGCGGCGCTTCGCCCTGCCCCTGCGGGCCAAGGCAGGCGCTGAGCAGCGCGGCGCAGGCGATCGTGGCCAGTGCGCGGTGTCGCATGGGTGTTCCTTTCTCGCGGTGCTGAGTGCGTGTCGCGGTTAGGGATTATACGCCCATGGTAGGCCAAAGAAAAGCGGGCACCAGCCGCGCCGGTGCCCGCGCCTCTTCCCGCCGCGCTAGATCAGCGACTTGAGCGTGGCCTCGAAGATCGCCAGCGCCTCATCCACCTGGGCCTCGGTGATCACCAGGGGCGGGCAGAGCCGGATGGTGGACGCGCCGCAGGTGAGCAGCAGCATGCCGCGCCGGAACGCCTCGTCGGCGATGTTGTGCGACAGCTCCTTGTCCGGCTCCTTGGTGGCCGGGTCTTTCACCAGGTCGATGCCGACCATCAGGCCGCGCCCGCGCACGTCGCCGATCTGCGGGTAGCGCGCCTGCATCGCCCGCAGGCCATCCATCAGGTACGCGCCCACGCGGGCCGCGTTGTCGGTCAGCTCCTCCTCCACCAGCGAGAGCACCTCGTAGGCGGCGGCGCAGGAGAGCGCGTTGCCGCCGTAGGTGTTGCCGTGCGAGCCTGGCTCCCAGCGCTCCATCAGCTCGCGGCGGGCGATCATCGCGCCGATCGGCACGCCGCCGCCCAGGCCCTTGGCCGAGGCCACGATGTCGGGCACCACGCCCTCGTGCTCGAACGCCCACATCTTGCCGGTGCGGCCCACGCCGCTCTGCACCTCGTCGCAGATCAGCAGGATGCCGTACTTGTCGCACAGGGCGCGCAGGCCGGGCAAGAAGCCGGGGGCGGGCACCACGTAGCCGCCCTCGCCCTGGATGCTCTCAAGGATGATCGCCGCCACATCGCGGGCGGGCACCACCGTTTGGAACAGGGTCTTCTCGATGTAGTCTAGGCAGATCTGGGCCACGCTCTCCTGCGGCACGCCAAACGGCGTGCGGTAGGGGTTGGCGTAGAAGCCGTGGAAGGTGCCGGGCACCAGCGGGAAGAAGCCGCCGCGCTGGGCGGGCTTGGATGCGGTGAGCGAGAGCGAGCCGTAGGTGCGCCCGTGGAACGCGCTCAGGAAGGCGATCACGCCCTGGCGGCCCGTGCTGTAGCGCGCCAGCTTCACCGCCGCCTCTACCGACTCGGTGCCCGAGTTGGTGGGGAACAGCTGCCACTCGTGGCTCTTGGGCATCAGCGAGATCAGCTTCTCGCCAAACTTCACCATCGGCTCGCTGTAGAAATCCGTCCCGGCCATGTGGATAAACTTGGCGGCCTGCTCCTGCACGGCCTTCACCACGCGCGGGTGCGAGTGCCCAGCGGAGACCACCGCGATGCCGGCGTTCATGTCCAGGTAGCGGTTGCCATCCACATCCCACACGTAGCAGCCCTCGCCGCGCTCGATCGCGAAGGGGTAGACGCGGCCAGCGGCGGGGGTGTACACGGCCTGATCGCGGGCGACCAGCGACTGGGCGCGAGGCCCTGGGGTGTTCAGCAGTTCGGGGGTGGATGCGGGCGATTCCAGAGTTGTCACGGGGGCCTCCTCGCACGAATCGTATCTAATATCTAATTGTGCCGGAAATGAGGTACATTCCGCATTGTAGCCGAGGGCTTGAAGCTATGTCAAGCCTGCGCGAGCGGGAGGAGAACGGATTTACCACGAAGACGCCAAGGCACCAAGGAACACACGGGGACGAATACCACGAAGGCGCGAAGGCACGAAGGGGAGAAAGGGGCTGATTCACCACCAAGACGCCAAGACATTAGGAGAACGAATACCACGAAGGCGCGAAGATACGAAGTGCGCAAAAGGGCAGTTTTATCACCATCTTGCCATCATTATCCTCCTCTATGCCCCAATCCCTAACCCCTGATCCCTAATCCCCATCTCGGCCCCAGATGTGCTATACATAGGATGCAGTCTGCGCCATACGAGGAGGGGACATGGAGACACACTACCACACCATCGTGATCGGGTCGGGGCAGGGCGGCGGGCCGCTGGCCACCACGCTCGCGCGGGCGGGCCACCGCACCGCGCTGGTGGAGCGCGCCCACATCGGCGGCACGTGCGTAAACGAGGGATGTACGCCCACCAAGACCATGGTGGCCAGCGCCAGGGTGGCCCACCTCACGCGGCGCGGCGCCGACTACGGCGTGCGCTCGGGCGGCATGTCGATCGACATGGTGCGGGTGCGCGAGCGCAAGCGCGTGATCGTCGACAGCTTCCGGGGCGGCAGCGAGCGCCAGACCTACGCCACCCCGAACCTGGATGTGATCTGGGGCGACGCCAGCTTCAGCGGGCCGAGAGAGCTGCGGGTGGCGCTGCGCGAGGGTGGCACCGCCACGCTCACCGCCGACCAGATCGTGATCAGTACGGGCGGCAGGCCAGCGCCGCTGGATGTGCCGGGGGCCGACATGGTGCCTGCGCTCGACTCGACCTCGATCATGGAGCTGGACAGCGTGCCCGAGCACCTGGTGGTGGTGGGCGGCGGCTACATCGCGCTGGAGTTCGGCCAGATGTTCCGCCGCTTCGGCAGCCACGTGACGATCATCCAGCGCGGGGCGCAGCTGCTGCCGCGCGAGGATGCCGATATCGCCCAGGCCGTGGCGGGCATCCTGCATCAGGATGGGGTGCAGGTGCTGCTGGGGGCCAGCCCCACCCGCGTGGAGCGGCTGGCCAGCGGGGTGCGCGTGGTGGTGCGCACCGCCTCGGGCGGCGAGCGCGAGGTGGATGGCTCGCACCTGCTGGTGGCCGCTGGCCGCGTGCCCAACACCGACACGCTGAACCTGGCCGCCGCAGGCATCGAGGCCGACAAGCACGGGTTCATCACGGTCGATGGGCGGCTGGCCACCAGCGCCCCGGGCGTCTACGCCATCGGCGATGTGAAGGGCGGCCCGGCCTTCACCCACATCGCCTACGACGACTTCCGGATCCTGCGCGCCAACATGCTGCACGGCGGCGAGGCCACGGCGGATGGCCGCATGGTGCCCTACACCGTGTTCACCGACCCGCAGCTTGGCCGCGTGGGCCTGACCGAGCGCGAGGCCCGCGAGCAGGGCCGCCGCATCAAGGTGGCATCCATGCCCATGTCGAGCGTGGCGCGCGCGCTGGAGACCGACGAGACGCGCGGGCTGATGAAGGCGCTGGTGGACGCCGACAGCGGCCAGATCCTGGGCTGCGCCATCCTGGGTGTGGAGGGCGGCGAGATCATGTCGATGATCCAGCTGGCCATGATGGGCGGGCTGCCCTACACGGCGCTGCGCGACGCCACCTTCGCCCACCCAACCTTCGCGGAGTCGCTCAATAACCTGTTCACGACCATCGAGGAGTAGGGCGGGGCGGGCGGGCGCAAGGCCTGCCCCGCGTCGGTGTTGTGCATGGCGGGCATGGCGGCGCGATGGGGCTTTTCCCTGATTGACACGCCGAAGGGCGGACATAACGTCCGCCCTTTTTTGTTCCCTTGGAGCCTTGGAGCCTTGGTGGTAAAACGGTCTTTCCCTTCGCGCCTTCTCCTACCGCGCCACGATCGGCAGGTAGACCTGCGGGCTGACGGTGATGCTGCCGCCGTTGCCGCGCAGGCTGTGGTTGTAGGTGTCCGCGATCAGGATGCGCTCGCCCGCCGCCGCCACGCCAGCCGGGAAGCGCAGCAGCGCGCTGTTGCCTGCGCCGTCGGCGCTGCCCGGCAGGCCCGCCGTGCCGAACAGTGTGCTGACCGCGCCGCTGGCCAGATCCACGCGGCGGATGGTGCTGTTGGAGAAATCGGCGATGAGCGCCGCGCCGTCGGGGGCGATGGCGATGCCGCGCGGGAAGTTGAACAGCGCCGCCGTGCCGTCGGTGCTGCCGGGCTGGCCCGCCGTGCCCGCCACGGTGGTGACGGCCCCGCTGGCCAGGTCGATGCGGCGGATGGTGTGGTTGTCGCTGTCGGCCACCAGGGCGAAGCTAGCATCCGCCGCCAGCGCCACGCCGCGCGGGCTGCTGAAGCGCGCCGCCGCGCCCACGCCGTCGGCGCTGCCCGAGGTGCCCGGCGAGCCTGCCACGGTGGTGACGGCCCCGCTGGTCAGGTCGATGCGGCGGATGGCGTGGTTGTCGGTGTCGGCCACCAGGGCGAAGCTGGCATCCGCCGCCAGCACGATGGCCGAGGGGCTGGCGAAGCGCGCCGCAGCGCCCACGCCGTCGGCGCTGCCCGCCGCGCCGGGCGTGCCCGCGACGGTGGTGACGGTGCCGCTGATCACATCCACGCGGCGGATGATGCGGTTGTCGGCGTCGGCCACCAGGGCGAAGCTGGCATCCGCCGCCAGCGCCACCCCCGATGGGTAGGCGAACTGCGCATCCGGGCCGGTGCCGTCGTTCCAGCCGCGCTGCCCCGCCGTGCCCGCGATGGTGGTGACGCTGCCGGTGGCCACATCCACGCGGCGGATGATGTTGTTTTGCGCGTCGGCCACTAGGGCCACGCTGGCGTCGGCGCTCAGGCTGATGCCCGATGGGTAGTTGAAGCGGGCGGCGTCGGCCACGCCGTCGGCGGAGCCGCGCTCGCCGCTGGCGCTGCCCGCCAGGCGGTGCAGCAGCGGCACGGCGGTGTCGGCGTGGGTCACGCCTGCGAACCCGAGACATGCCACGGTCAGGGCGGCGATGGGCCATGGTGAAAGGTGGAGGCGCATGTCAGCTCCTTCAGTAGCTTGGTGGAATGGCCCAAGCTTACCATAGATGTACATACGATGGTATAGCGTGGCTTGATGAAAGAGATAGAGGAAGCGATGTTTTTTCTCACAATAGTGTGATATTTGGCGTGAAGAATGGCAGAAGGCCGCGAAGGTGTGACGGAAGGTCGCGAAGATGTGATGGAAGACCGCGAAGGTGTGACGGAAGGCCGCGAAGATGTGACGGAAGGCCGCGAAGGTGTGACGGAAGGCCGCGAAGGTGTGACGGAAGGCCGCGAAGGTGTGACGGAAGGCCGCGAAGGGGTGGCGGAAGGTCGCGAAGATGTGATGGAAGGCCGCGAAGGTGTGACGGAAGGCCGCGAAGGGATGACAGAAGGCCGCGAAGGGGTGGCGGAAGGTCGCGAAGATGTGATGGAAGGTCGCGAAGGTATGGCGGAACCAGCGGCCTCGCCCATTCGCGAGGCCGCCGCGCCCATGCCGCTGGCCATAATCCCGCCCGCAGCGGCGGGGCCTGCCCCAGCGTGGCAGCCCCGCTTTTCCCGCCGCTAGAACTCCAGCTTGTCCAGCTGGCGCGCGCCCAGGCCCAGGAAGCCCCACGCCACCAGCGCGGTGAGGCCCAGCCCCAGCGCCCAGCCCAGCAGCCCCAGCAGCCAGGCCCAGGCGGGCAGCAGCGTGCCGGTGAGCGGCAGCCCCACGATCGCCCCCAGCGCCAGCGCCAGGTAGAGGATGTAGAAGATCGGCATCAGGCAGCCCGCCTGCAGGCTATTCTGGTCGGTGGGCTTCTCCCAGTCGAACTTGGGGAACGATGCGCCGATGCCCAGCGTGATCGCGCTCAGACCCACGCCCACGATCTGCACGATCAGCCAGGCCACCAGCGCGTGCTGCGGCAGGGCGTGCTGCAGGTACGAGATCAGGCCGATGAACAGCGTGCCCATGATGGGGTAGGGCAGGAAGGCCAGCGCGAACTTGCCCAGCAGCAGCCGCCGCGTGCTGATCGGCGCGAGCCGCAGGATCCAGAAGGCCTTGCCCTCGCGGCTGATGTTGGGGCCGCCCAGCGCCGACGAGAAGGTGAGGCAGATAAAGGTGCTGATGCCCACAGGCGTGAGCAGGCCGAGCGCCGAGTTCACGGCGCTGGGTGCATCCTCGATAGTGGGGCTGCTGGTGAACAGCTGGTAGATCCAGAACCCGCTCATCATCAGCGGGAACAGCAGCTGCTGCACATTGCGCAGGTCGCGGGCGAACAGCCGCAGGTCTTTGAACAGGATGGCCCCGGCATCCACGGGCAGGCCTGGGATGCGCATGGCCAGCGGGGCTTGCGGCTCGCCCTGGCCGCGCGGCTCGCGGCGGCGCACCCGCCCGCTCTCGGAGGACATGTTGGCCCAGCCCGCGTAGTAGATGCGCTCGCCCAGCACCAGGGCCGCCGCGAAGCCGCCCAGCGACACCAGCGCGAACGGCAGGCCGTAGGCCAGCGTGGTGGCCCATTGGTGCGCGCCCGCCGCCGCCACGGCCCGCCCGGCCCAGGCCGAGGGCAGCAGCGGGCTGTTGAGCCGACCCAGCAGCCCCACCATCTGCGCGCCGCCGCTGCTGGGGCTGAATCGGTAGGACAGCTGCGAGAAGGCGTACCATGCCAGGCCGAACAGGCCGCCCAGCACACCCACGATCTCGCGCGCCCGCTTGGCGGGGATGATGCGCACCACCGCCATCACCAGCAGCGCGCCCAGCGAGAAGGGCAGCAGCGGCAGCAGCAGCACCGCCAGCAGCGCGGCCACGTAGTAGGCTGGGCCGTAGCCCATGCCGTGGCCGAAGCCCAGCAGCGCCGGGGCCAGCAGCATGAACAGCAGCAGGTAGGGGAACGACAGCCCGCCGAAGAACTTGACCACGAACACCGCCCGCATGGGCACCGGCGCGACCAGCAGCATGTCGATGTCGCCCGAGAGGTAGAGCGACGAGAGCACCGTGCTGAAGCTGGTGAGCAGCATCATCAGCAGCGCGATCAGCAGCGCGGTGCTGGGCAGCCCCACCAGGTAGGCGTCGAGCTCGGCCAGGGTGGTGGGCACCTGCAGGCGCGGGTTCTCCTGCGCGGCCTCGCGCAGCGCGTCGAGGAAAAACTCGTTGCGCAGCGAGCTGACCGCCCCGCGCATCAGGCCGTAGATCGAGAGGGCCAGCAGGCCCAGCACCAAGAACAGCATGCCCCAGCGCAGCTTCTTGCGCAGGTCGCCCCGCCAGATATTGTTGCGCAGCACCATCAGCTTGGACTGCGTGATCACCCCAATCGCATGAAGCATTCGTTTCTCTGCTCTTACCACCAAGGCGCGACGCCCGGCGTCCAGCAGCCCTAGTGGTAGCTATGTCAGGCTAGCGCCGCCGCGATCTCGGCCTCCTCGTCGCCGCCGGTGAGCTTGAGGAAGATGTCCTCTAGGCTGGCCCCGGCGCTCCCGGCGCGCAGCTCATCCAGGGTGCCGGTGGCGATCACGGTGCCGCCGCTGATGATGGCCACGCGGTCGCACATGCGCTCGGCGATCTCCAGGATGTGGGTGGTGAGGAACACCGAGGTGCCGCGGTCGGCCACGCCGCGCAGGATGTCCTTGATCAGGCGGGCGCTGCGCGGGTCGAGGCCCACGGTCGGCTCATCGAGGAAGAAGGCGCGCGGGCTGTGCAGCAGCGCCCCGGCCAGCGCGGTCTTCTGGCGCATGCCGTGCGAGAAGCCGCCCACGAACTCGTCGCCGCGATCTTCCAGCCCGAACAGCTTCAGCAGCTCCTCGCCACGCCGCCGCGCCTCGGCGCGGTCCATCTGGTACAGCCCGGCGATGAAGGTCAGGTACTCGCGGGCGGTCAGCTTCTCGGGCAGGTAGGGCTGGTCGGGCACATAGCCGATCAGCGATTTGGCGGCGATCGGCTCGCGCTGGATGTCGTGGCCGCCGATGCTGGCCACGCCAGCGCTGGGGCGCAGCAGCCCGATCAGCATCTTGATCGTGGTGGTCTTGCCAGCGCCATTTGGCCCCAGGAAGCCGAAGATCTCGCCAGGGCGCACCTGCAGGTCCACGCCCTTTACGGCCAGCGTGTCGCCGTAGCGCTTCTGGAGGCCGCGCGCCTCGATCACCGGCTGGTCTATCGCTATGCTCATGTCTCTCGCTCCACTGCTTGGCTGCGGCGCACCCAGGCCGCGCCACAAAAGGGATGGATGGCCCGCCTCGTGGTACGGGGCGGGGCACGCGCAGGTTGCGGCGCTAGGGCCTGCGGCGGAAGTAGATCGCCTCGTCATCCTCGTACTGCTGCTGCCAGCCCGGCATGGCGCGCATCTGCTTGATCAGCGGCCCCTGCTGCTCTTTGCTCAGCAGCATGCCGTCGAGCTGGTACTTGTCGATCAGCGCCTGCACGTCGTGGCCGCCGCTGAGCGCCAGGTGGTCGGCCCACTGCTCGAAGGGGTACAGCTCGATGCGCGTGTCGATAAACACCTTCTGCTCGGGCGCGGCGTAGTCGAGGTACGAGCCGTAGGCCTCGGTGTGGTAGAGCCGCTGGGGCCTGTCGGGCTGCTGGCGCAGCCAGGCCACCGCCGCCACCGGCGTGTGCTTGAGCAGCTGGCCCTGCGGCCCGGCCATCCACAGCGGCTTCACCCAGGGCAGGCACAGCAGCACCGCCAGCCCCAGCATGGCCACGATCGCGCCGTTGGCCAGCGACGAGCCGCTCGCCGCCGCTGGCTCGTCCTCGGCCAGCGGGCGGGCGGCGGCGCGCACCACCAGCGGCACCGCCACGAAGGCGAACCACACGGTGTTGCGGCTGGCGCTCAGGCTCATCCACAGCAAGGGTAGCGCCATCAGCCAGTCGGTCAGGTCGGGCTTGCGCGGGCTATAGATCAGCACCAGTCCGCCCACGATCAGGAAGGCGAAGAAGATCAGGCCTCCCGGGTTGCGCACGGTGGGCGCGGCCCACTCGCTCACTAGCTGCGTCACCGCGCTGTTGCTGGTGAGGTTGCGCACATAGGCCAGCACGCCCAGGCCGCTGGGGTTGGCCAGCGTGGCCAGCGCGGTGGCCGCGCCCCAGCCCAGCAGCGGCAGCGGCGGCCCGCCCGCCTCGTCGCGGCGCAGCAGCGTGCCCACGAAGGTGGCGCCCAGCAGCGCCAGGCCCAGCGGGAACGAGCCGTGCAGGTTCACCCACAGCGCCATCAGCGGCGGCAGCAGCCACAGGCGGCGGAACCAGCCCAGCCGATAGGCGGTGAGCACATACAGGAAGGCGGCGAACAGCGGGAAGACGAAGGTCTGCGGGCGGATGTTCCAGTCGGGGAACGACACCGGCAGCGCGGCTAGGAACACCGGCACCACCACGCGCAGGCGCGGGCTGCGGCGCAGGCACAGCCGCAGCAGCAGCCCGTAGGCCAGCAGCAGCGTCAGCGCGTGGGCCACCAGCAGCAGCGGCACGCCGCCCAGCGCGTTCAGGCCGTAGAGCAGCAGCTGGGCCAGCCAGGGCTGGTTGGCGAAGGGCTGCCCGGCGCGGGTGTACGAGAAGCTGTCGGTGGCGGGCACCGCGCCCTCGGCCACCATGCGCTGGCCGGTGGCCACGTGGAACCACAGGTCGTTTGGCGGCACCGGCGTCACCAGCGGGCCGATCAGGATGAGGGCCAGCACCGCAGCCACCCACACGTGCTCCAGGGTGATCGCGGGCCGGGGGGAAGGGATGTTGCTCATGGTCTCCGCTCGTCTGGGCCGCCCGAGCAGCCTCGGCGCGGTCAGCGCACATCGTTTGGCGGGCCGATCTCACCGCACGTCGTAGCGCCGTTTGTGAGAACTGGCATTCGTGCCTATAATAGCGTCTGTTGAGAATTTCAGCCACTGGTAGTTGATTGGAAAGCGACACTGGATCGCAAACCTATGGCATCAACCAATAGCACACACGCCGCCGCAACCGCCGACTGCACGGTTGTGATCCCCACCTATAACGAGATCGAGAACATCGCCACCCTGATCGACCGCGTGCTCGAGAACCCGCGCTTCCGCGTGCTGGTGGTGGACGACGGCTCGCCCGATGGCACCGGCACGCTGGTGGCCAACCTGGCCGCGCAGAACGAGCGCGTCGGCCTGCTCTCGCGCTCGGGCAAGCTGGGCCTGGGCACGGCCTACATCGCCGGGTTCAAGCGCGCGCTGGCCGAGGGCGCGCAGTACATCTTCGAGATGGACGCCGACTTCTCGCACGACCCCGTCTACCTGCCCAAGCTGCTAGAGGCCGCCGAGACCCGCTTCGACCTAGCGCTCGGCTCGCGCTACACCGCAGGCGGCGGCACCACCGACTGGGGCGCGGTGCGCAAGTTCATCAGCCGGGGCGGCAACATCTACGCCGGCCTCATCCTGGGCCTGCCCGTGAGCGACGCCACCGGCGGCTACCGCTGCTACCGCCGCACGGTGCTGGAGACGATCGCGCTCGACCGCATCCGCTCCAATGGCTACGCCTTCCAGGTCGAGATGGCCTACCGCGCCGTGCAGGCCGGGTTCCGCGTGGGCGAGATCCCGATCATCTTCCCCGACCGCCGCGTCGGCAAGTCGAAGATGTCGCGCCGGATCGTCTTCGAGGCCCTGATCAACGTGTGGCGCATGCGATTCACCAAGTAGCCGCCTACACCGCCCTGTAATCAAGGCGCTGTTGACGCGACCTAATGCGGCATCTATAATTTGATCAGGACATACACGGCCAAACCGCTGGCGGCCAACGTGCTGGCAGCCTCTACCACGGGAGACTCACCGTGCCATCAAGCGAAGCGAACGCGACAATCGAAGAACTGCGCACGAATGCGAATGCCGAACTTGACAAAGCGCGGCGCGAGCTAGCCGAGCTGGAGACCCTTCTGCGCCAGACCCAGTCCGAGGTCGAGAAGCTGGCCCAGCGCGAGCTAACCGTCGCCAACCGCCTGCGCGATCTTGAGATTAACATCGATAAGTACAACAAGGCCGACATCAAGAACTTCTACACCTCCGCACAGGAGGTGCAGATGCGCCTGCTGATGATGCGCGGCCAGCTGGAGCAGCTGCAGTTTCGCCAGCAGAGCCTCAAGGCCCGCCAGAGCCAGCTGTTCGAGCTGACGACTGCGCTGGAGGGCATCGCCCCCGCAGACTCGGGCGGCGGCGCGGGTCGCTCCGAGGAGAGCGACATGATCGCCAACATCATCCAGGCCCAGGAGAACGAGCGCCTGCGCATCTCGCTGCAGATGCACGACGGCCCGGCCCAGTCGATGAGCAACCTGGTGCTGCGCGCCGAGATCTGCCAGCGCATGCTCGACCGCGACGCCGAGATGGCCCGCGCCGAGCTGAGCGGCCTGAAGTCTGCGATCAACGGCACGCTGCAGGATGTGCGCCGCTTCATCTTTGAGCTGCGCCCCATGACCCTGGATGACCTGGGCCTGGTGCCTACGCTGCGCCGCTACATCCAGCAGTACACCGAGAAGAACAAGGTCGACGTCAACTTCATGGCCCCCAACCTCGACTCGCGCCTGCCGCCCCACTACGAGATCGCGATCTTCCGCTTTGTGCAGGAGGCGCTGACCAATGTCTCCAAGCACGCCAACGCCTCGCAGGTGCGCGTGGTGGTGGACAACACCGGCAGCTCCATCCATGTTTCGGTGGAGGACGACGGCAGCGGCTTCCCGCTGAACGAGGTGATGAGCGAGAATAGCTCACATCGGAACCTGGGCATCTCGACCATGCGCCAGCAGGCCGAGTCGCTGCTGAACGGCGAGTTCGGCATCGAGAGCGCGATCGGGCGCGGCACCCGCGTGGCGGCGGTCATCCCGCTGCCCTAGCCCCACACCGCACATGCCAGCCACACGCGGCCCGCAGGCTTCTGCCTGCGGGCCGCTGCTTTATCCTCAAGAAAAGAACCATACCACGAAGACGCGAAGACGCGAGGCTCTGCTCTTCCCCATTCCTCAATAGGGCCTCTGCGTTCTCGACAGAACGCCAATTCTTTTACCACCAAGACTCCAAGAACAAAAGGAACGCCCCCACAAAGGTGCAAACATTCATAAAAAGGATGAAAAAATCTTCGTGCCTTCGCGTCTTCGTGGTTCAAAATCTTCGGTGAATCAAGAACGCATAGGCCCTATATTCCTCAATGATGCATCTATACGTTGGGTAGCTTCTATGATAGGATGTGAATATATATGCGAGCCTATCTGAAAGATTTTCTACGCAGCGGTGTATTGGGCGATATCTGCATCGGTATGAGTCTCGATGTGGTGCTGGCGACCCTCGGCGCTCCCGAGGATATCTCGCATAACAGGCTGGCCTACAAGTACCAGGGCGTGCCGATCCACTTCTGGCAGCACAAGGCCGATTTCATCGGCCTGTATCTGCGCGGCGGCATGCTGGCCGCGCCCGCCCGGCTGGCGCTCGACGTGCCGCCGACCGAGGTATACACCCGCGCCTCTATCGAGCGACTCATGGCGACCCACGCCATCCCCTACTGCCAGCACCCACTGCTGACCTTTGGCGACCAAACCGGCCTGGAGACCGCATGCGGGGTGCAGATCGTGTGCGGCGTGGGCAGCTGCCTGGTCGACAGCATGCAGTACCGCTCTACGGCTGCGGGGCGCTGATCCCGCTGCGCCTATTCTGGCAGGAAATACGACATATGGACCGACAGACCATTATCGCGATGCTGGGCGAGGAGGTCTACGCCAGCGAGGGTGCGGCTGCCCGCCGCGCAGCGCCGCACACGGGCTACCGCGGCCCTCCCTATGCCTACGCCTCAACCGTGCCCGAGGAGATCGGCGCGCTGGTCTGGGCCACGCCCGAGGCCGAGCTGGATGCGCAGGGCAAGATCCGGCTGCTGTTTGCGTGCTACCGCGACATCCCCGACTACGCATGGCTGTCGGATCTCGCCGTCTTCCACTACGATGACTTCTCCCCAGCCAGTGCTCTGTCTTCTGGGCAGAAGTGCAAGCCCTGCTCGCCATAGACGATGAGGCGCTGGCGAGGCCGGTGTGCTACATGCTCTGGTGCGACTTCTTCGCACGGCAGTCGCGCAGCGCCGCCGCCTGGGCCGCCCTGGCGGGCGATGGGATGGATGCCAGCACCACCCGTCGGCTGTTGAGCGTGTCCGGCCCGGTCGAGTTTGCCCTCAAGGATGCGCTCTACCGTCGGCTGCTGCCCGATCATGCATGGCACGCCGAGATCTTCCGCAGCCTGCTGATGAGCTGGAGCGATTCGTTTGGCCATATCGACTACCCGCGCGCCCGCGCGGTGCTGGCGGCGCTGGCCATACCGCCTGGCACCGATGGGCTGGCCGCCCTGTGCGCTGGGCTTGCATCCGAGCTGCGCCCGTGGGAGCGCGGCTCGCACAAAGGAGCACCGCCATCGAACCTGTGAGCGCCGCCGAGCAGGCATTCATCACCTTTTTACGCGATGGTTGCTTTGGTCCCCTGCATGCGAATATCACCAAGGAAGAACTATTGCAGATCCTTCCAGAGCTTTGGGAAGCCAAGGGGGCTACCTTACCGCCCTATACATTATTTAGTTTTGAGAATTTTGAGTGTGCCTTTGAGAATGACCAGTTGCTCAAAATCAAAATCTTGTTTTTTGAGAAATACGAGCAACAGACATGGTTCGAGACATTTGATATTCGTTGGTATGATTTCACCCGTGCTACACATTTACTAACGATGCGCGAATTTTTACAGCAGCATATGATTGCTCATAGCTGCTTGTTCTTTATTGACGACTCTGTCAGTATACAGATTATTGGAATGCCGATATCAATAAACTTCCGACCAGGTATCCAGAATATCCAGAATATCTATCGCTTTTATGTGGGGATGACAGATTGGCGGGGAAGTGATCTTGTTCGCGGGGTGATCGAATTTCCGTGAGGTGTGCGGGAAGCATAGCAGCACGCTCTGCGCATTATTCTCCTGGTTTTATTTCAAACATATGCGCTGTTTGGAGGAAATATGTCAAAAGTTGTGGTTTATGGCTGGGAAGAGGGATTCAAAAAATATCTTTTATCAAGCTTTTGAGGCAAAGTGCGAACACAGGCCTGAAAGAGGCGGCGGATATGCTCGATTGTGTTTTGGCGTATCAGGAGGTCAGCTTCTCCTTTGAGACAGAAGAGGCAGCTCAGGCCTTTGTGCGTGATGTTGTGGCGCTCGGCGGGCTGGCGAGGGTAGAGGCTCCTACGCCTGAATAGCGCATCGCCATAGGCGTGTAGATGAGAATGCGAGTACTGCTATGCTCGAACCCCTGGTCAAAAGAGATCGGATCGCGCTTGAGAGCCGCCACGAGGAGCGCACATGGCTGTGGGATACGCCGCTCGCTGGGCTGACCCGCACTGCCGCATGGCTTGCAGATGTGCGGCGCGGTGGTATCGATGATACGCCGTGGGATAGGGGTGAGCACCTGCTGCGCGCCACGATCCGCAGCGAGCAGCTGCTGGTCTCGCTGGTGCTGAAGACTGACCGTGGCGGCATCGCCTGGGGGAAGCAGCGCTTTTACACAGATGCGCCGCTGGCCGTGCCATGGGAAATTACGCGATACACCAAGCCTTCGGGCCAAGTCAGCCACTGGGTACGCGGCCATCTGAATAGCGAGGGCGGACTGCTCTACCCAGGTCAGCAGGTTATGCTGCACCCGCTCCCCGCGCCGGAGACGCTCCACACGGGCGGGCTGTTCCCGCTGCTCTCGGCCAGCGAGCCGCTGCGGTGGATGTGCGGCCTGCTGCTGCTGGCCCGCGCCGATGTGGTGATTGGCCGGTGCCACATCTGGCGCGTGCGCCCGCGCATCGCCGCGCTCCTGCCGCAGCCCTTCCGCGAGATGCTGAGCCACCAGCGCACCGGCCAGCGCACCTGGCAGCAGATCGACGCCCTGGGCGCATAGCGAGGGTGAGGATTAGGTAGTACCTAATCCAGCGGAAGGATTCATACCAACACCCACCCCCAAACACAACAGTGCCCCTCCCCGGGCCTGCGCCCGATCAGCACGATTGCGGTGGGCGAGCTGGTGCTGGCCTGGGATGCGACCACGCGCTCCACCGGCTACTACACCGTGACCGCCGTGATGCTGCACACCGACGCGGCCCAGGTCCACCTGAGCGTGGGCGGCGAGCACGTGGAGACCACGCCCGAGCACCCGTTTTACACCCTGGAGCGCGGCTGGGTGAATGCTGGCGACCTGTGGGATGGCGCGCACGTGCGCCGCGCCGACGGCAGCTACGCCCTGACCCTGGTGCTGTGGCTGGATGCCCAGCCGCAGATGATGTACAATCTCACCGTCGCAACCGCACACACCTTCTTCGTGGGCGTCGAGCGGGCGCTCGTGCATAATGCCGGTTGCCCACTTCGATCTGATCAGGAACTTTTTGATCTAGTAAGAGCGAGAGCACCTAAAAGCAATAGATCGCAAGAGAATGGTGTATATACTGTTCTACAAGCCCCTGATGGCGAGCTATTTTATGCAGGAAGTAATCGGCTAGATAGATATCCTATTCGGGATGAGGTGATGAAAATTTACCAAAATAATCCGTGTAAGGATGCCACAGCAGGAGCTTGTGGCGAAGCAAGAGCTATAAGTATAGCTATGGATAAAGGATATAGCTTAGACGATTTAGTAGGATCGACTATAGTCTCAGTGTTTGTCCGTAGTAATGTAGAGAATCCTAAGCATCTGACACTGGCTGCACCATGTGAGGCAAACTGCTCTATTGTTTTGCCTATGTTGGGTATTCGAGGTGTTGATCGCTTGTGATTTTTGTCTATACAATTAAGATACTCTAGACAGATACTATTTTGATATAATATTCTATCTAGAATTTTAGAAAGACATATACTATAAAATAGGCAGCTATTGATTGTATATTTTATAGTATATGTGGAATATATTCCTTGGAGGCTTTATGATTAATTTGTCGGAAAGAGTTAGTCGTGTTTTTGTTAATTATGGATGGTCGCCAGAACGTTCTGTCGATATTACAACATTTATTGATAAATTATCTGAAGAGGGTTTCCAAATATTTGATGTTGCTGAAAAATTCTTAAGAAACTTGCACGGGTTGAAAATAGAGCCTCGTTTGGGATTACATACCGCTATAGATTTTCATGCCGGTGAAGGTTTAGGTACATTACATAGTATACAACCTTGGGCAGTAGCAAATGATTTGCAAGTTTATGCCATTGGTATGTGGGTATCTAGACCAATATATGTGGACTCTCAGGGGAGATTATATATAACTGATTTTAGTGTTTATGAAAGAGTTAGCGAAACTATAGAAGAGGGTTTAGATAACCTCCTCTTTTTTCGCGGAGCACAATCGTTTGTACTTATACCACCAATTTTGATGTAGTTGTTTTGGCGAAACTGATTTTTATTTAAAACCTATATAACCGCCCTACACACTATTTACTTTTGAGAATTTTGAGTGTACCTTTGAGAACGACCAGTTGCTCAAGATTAAGATCTTGTTTTTTGAGGAATACGAGCAACAGACATGGTTAGAGACATTTGATATTCATTGGTATGATCTTATCCGTACTACACATTTACTAGCGATACGCGAATTTTTACAGCAGCATATGATTGCCCATAGCTGCTTGTTCTTTATTGACGATTCTGTCAGTATACAGATTGTTGGGATGCCGATATCAATAGGTTTCCGGCCCGGTATCCAGAGTATCCAGAATATCTATCGCTTTTATACGGGTGTGGAAAATTGGCGAGGAAGTGATATTGTCAGGGAAGAGATTGACTTTCCGAGTACCTAGTTGGTGAGATAAGATTAGCTCCTTCTCCTAAAAAACCTGCACCCTCCCTGCTGATTGCACCCGGCGAACGCAGCGTGGTGATGTCCTCACGCTACCGCCGACGCCCATGGCGCAGCAGATATGTGGCCGATGCTGGCCTTTGTCCTGCCCACCCCCAACACAAAAAGCACCCCTCCCCGAGCGTTCGGGGAGGGGCGCTGCCGCGTGTGGGCTACTGCACGGTCTCGACGATCGGAATCCAGGTCAGGTAGCTGCGCGCGATGCGCCCTCCGGTGATGTCGGCGTCGGCCACCGCGCCGCCGTCGGCGCTCAGCGCGGCGATGTGCTCGGCCAGCGCGTCGGCCAGCACGAAGCCGATGTCCAGCTTGTTGCTGCCCTCGGTGAAGGCGGTGTAGCCGTCGCCGCCGGTGAGCATGTAGTTGTTGGTGTAGACGCGGTAGGTCGCCGCCGCATCCAGCGCCACATAGCCGTCGGCGGTCTTGATCTCCACGCTCAGCACGCGGCTGCCCGCCGGGCGGCTGGTGGTGAAGCTGTAGCGCAGCCCGGCCACCTGCGGGAAGCGCCCGGTGTTGGATGCGCCGCCCACATAGCCCAGGCCGTTCTCCAGCGCCGCCAGCAGCTGCGCGCCGGTGATGTCGGTGCGGGCGATGGTGTTGCCGAAGGGCAGCACGCTCAGCACGTTGCCGTAGTTGATGTCGCCCGCCGCGATGCTGGCGCGGATGCCGCCGCCGTTGGTGATCACCACCTTGGGATAGGCGACCTTGGCCGCGTCCTCGGCCACCTTGGCCAGCACGGCGTCGGTCAGCAGGTTGGCCAGGTTGGTCTCGCGGCTGCGCACGTTGGCGGTCACGCCATCCAGCGCGATCTCGCTCTTGCCCACGGCACGGGCCGAAACCTCGGCGATCTGCTTCTTGTAGCCGGTGGTCTCGGTGCCGATCAGCGTCTCGAAATCCGCATCCGGCTCGATGTAGCCCTCTTTGGTATTGTCGGCCTGCATCTCGGTGGGCGAGGATGTGACGGTCGAGACGTTGCCGTCGGCGTCGAAGCCGACCACGATATCGCCGCACCAGCGGCCATACTCCCAGTCGGTCAGCACCAGCACGGGCTTGCCTGCGGCGTTGGTGACGACGGTGGGGTAGTCGCCCTGGGCGTTGGGCTGGCCGCCCAGCGGCGTGTGGCTGTGCCCGCCGATGATCAGCGCGATGCCCGAGGTGTTCTTGGCAAGCTCCACATCCACGCCGTAGCCCAGGTGGGTCAGCGCGATGATCTTCGCGCCCACGATCGGCTGCAGCTCCGCCACCTGGGCCGTGGCGCGGGCCACAGGGTCGGCGAAGGTGGTGCCCGCGCCCGGGCTGCTGATCTCGGTGGTCTCGGGCGTGGTCAGGCCGAAGAGGCCGATCTTCTGCTCGCTGCCGGTGTCGCTCAGCGCGATGACCGTGTTCGGCTGGATCAGGCCCGCAAGCGGGTCGCCAGCGGGCACGTCGATGTTGGCGCTGATGATTGGGAAGCTGGTGCCGCCCAGCACGGGCGCTCCGGCGGGCACGTCGGGGTAGGTGCCGGTGGCCGCACCATGGATGAACTTGGCCAGGTTGGCGTTGCCGTCGTCGAACTCGTGGTTGCCGATCGTGCCCACCTGGTAGCCCATCCGGCGGTAGAAGTCGAGGTCGGCGTAGCCCTTGTACTGGCTGTAGTAGAGCGAGCCTTGGAAGTAGTCGCCCGCATCCACCAGCAGCAGGTCGTAGGGGTCGCTGCCACCCTTGGCGGCCTGCTGGGCCGCGCGCACGCTGGCGATGTAGGTCTGCCGCCGCGAGACGCCGCCGTGCTTGTAGCTGTCGCTCACCGGCTCGATGTGCGAGTGGTGGTCGTTGGTGTGCAGGATGCGCAGCTTGTACACCGGCGCGGCTGCGAGCGCGTTGGTGAACTGGAAGCCGCCATTTGCGTACAGGGTGAGCGTGCCAGCGCCGACGACCACGCGCTTGAGGAATGCGCGTCGCGAGATGTTCGCCATAGTATCCTCTCTCTACCAAGGGTGGGAAGACCGCGCGATTATAGCACGGCCTGAAGAGATGTTTTGTGAGGCAAAAGGTATTGCGCTGGAATTATGCGGGCTAAAAACTAAATAGCTGTGAACGCTGCATTAAGCGCGTGTAAAGCAATAGCCCAGCCATATGGCCGGGCTATTGCCGCGAGGGCTAGGGTGTGCGCCAGGGCCTAGTCGGTGCCCTGCGTGCTGGTGGAGCTGGCCGGGGCCTGCTGGGCCGCTGGCTCCTGCGCCTTGGGCGCGGGCTTCTTGTGCTTCTGGCCCTCGGCCAGGAAGAAGCTGCCGATCACGAAGGCAGCGGCGGCGAACTGCAGGATGATGCCCTCCCAGGTGGCGTAGATGCCGAACCACATGCCCGCCCAGTAGGGCAGCGCCCCCGCGATCTCGCGGATGGGGTTGGTGGGCACCCAGCCGATCACCTGCATCACGTGCACCGTCTTGCCCACCATCTGCAGCAGCACCGCGCCGATCATCACGCCGGTCACGATCAGCATGCGCTTGTGGGGCAGCTTGGCCTGCACGAAGAACACCAGCACGCCCACGGCTAGCGTGGCCGCGAGGCCCACCGCCACGCCGCCCAGCACCACCGCCGTGGTGCTCTCCAGCACCAGGGCCTGCAGGAACAGCACGGTCTCGAAGCCCTCGCGGTAGATGCTGGAGAAGCCCAGCACGCCTAGACCGATCCACTTCCCGGCCTCGCCGCCCACGATCCGGCGCTTCTGCTGGTGGAAATTGGCCATCCAGCCCGTCCAGTAGACCTGGTGGAAGAACCAGTTGGTGATCAGCAGCAGTACGCCGATCGCGATCAGCGAGACGATCACCTCCAGCATCTCGGAGTTGATGCCGTACTGCAGCAGCGCGTTCAGCAGGGTGTGCGACATAACCCAGGTGAGCGCCGTGAAGCCGAAGGCTAGAGCCGCGCCCACCCACATGGGCATGCGGTAGCGGCGCATCTCGGCGGTCTTCAAGCTGCCCATCAGCGAGGCCAGGATGAGCACGGCCTCTAGGCCCTCGCGGAACACGATGATCGCGGCGTTGGATGCGACCGCCACCGGCGCGTTCTGGCCGCTGATCGCGACCTTGGCCTGGGCCAGCTGGGCGTCCAGCGCCTTGCGGCTGGCCTTGATCTCGCCTGCGGTGGCGCTCTTGGCGATCAGGCTGGCCAGGCCCTTCTGCTCGCCCACGCCGTACCAGAACAGCTCCTCGATCGGCTGCTTCATCTCGGGCGCGAACACCACCAGCTTGGCCTCGGGGCCGCTCTCCAGCACCGCGTAGGCCTCAAGCCGCGCCGACTCGGCCAGGTCGTACTGGCCCGCCGCCACCGCCGCCTCCATCTGGTCGAGCATCGAGTCGATCACGTCGAAGTCGCCCGCGCTGCTGCGCTGCTGCCACTCGGGCGGCATGGCCTGCTGCAGGGTGGCCAGCAGGGCGTCGGTGGCCTGCTGCAGCTGGGGGCCGCTGGCCACGGCGCTGCGGGCGCTGGCCTTGGCTAGCATGTCCTCGACGGTGGCGAACTGGGCGGCGGCCTGGGCGGCCAGCGCCGGGTCGCGGGCATCCAGCAGGCTGCGCAGGTCGGCGAAGGCCGCCGCCGCACCCTCGTGGAAGGTCACGGCCTCGCGGATCTCTAGGTCGGTGGTCACAGTGTTGCCGCTCACGCCGCGCTTGTACTCCACCGGCACCAGGCTGAGGAAGCGCAGCATCTGCCCGGCGCGGCGCTCCTGCTCCTCGGCGCTCAGCGGGGCGGCGCGGAAGCCCTGCAGCGCCTGCTCGACCTGAGCCAGCGCGGCGGCGTTGGCCTCGCCCTTGGCGGCCACCAGCGCGGCCAGAGCGGCCTGGGCCTGGGCCAGCGGCTGCTGGCCGCGCTGCTCGGCGTAGGCCGGGGCCAGCAGCGCGAAGTAGCCCTCGGCCAGGGCGGCGGCCTCGGCGCGGCGCGCGGCGAAGCCCTGCTGCTGGGCGGTGGTGGTGTCGTGCAGGGCCTCGGTGAGGCGGGCCTGGTAGGTGTCCAGCAGGTCGGCGCGCAGGGCGGCCTGGGCGTCGGCCTGGCTCACGGTGCCCGTGGCCAGCCCGTCGATGGCCTTGGTGGCGTCGGCGTCGGGGCGCGAGAAGCGGGTGGCGTGGCGGAACTCGCGCAGCGGCAGCCAGCGCTGGGCGGTCGCCGCATCGCCCTTGGCCACGGCCTGCTCGACCTGGGCGTAGCCCCCGGCCAGCAGCCCGGTCCAGATCCGCGCGCGCGCCACCGCGAAGGCGGCGCTGTCGCCCGCCGCGAGGGCGCGGCCCGCCTCGCCAAACGCCGTGTCGATGCGCTGCGCGGCCTCGGCGGGCATGGCGCTGGCCAGCGCGCCCTGGTAGGTGGTCTGGGCCTGGGCCAGCAGCTCACGCGCGGCGGTGGCGTCGCTGGCCATGTGGATCTGGGCCTGCACCAGCGCGCTGCGCACCTGCTCGGCGCTGGCGGCGGGCGTGGCGGCCTGCGCTGCCGCCAGGGCGGGCGCGATCAGGGCCGCCAGCAGCAGCCCGAGGATGATAGGGAAGATACGGCGAAACATACTCCAGCCCTCGCAGATCTGGTAGAACGCCAGAGGCCAGCGCCGTGAGATCGGCGCTGGCCCAGGCATCGCGGCAGTTCGAGCTACTCTTGGATGGACACGTTCAGCTTGGCGGCCACCTGGCTGATCTGGCCGGTGATCGCAGTGGCGCGGTTCTGGGCCTCGGCCCCTAGCAGGTCGGCGTCCTCGGCGGTGAACTTCTGGCCGCCCTGCTCCTTGGTGTAGATGTCGGCGATGAAGCTACGCAGGCCCGTTAGGTCGCTGCCGATCTGCTTGCTCTGGGCGGCATCCACGGTGTCGACCAGCGGGCTGATGCCGCCGTACACCACCTCCAGGCCCGAGAGGATGTCCTGCATGTCGGCCAGGCGCGAGATCGCCACGAAGTCGCCCTGGGTCGAGGCATCGCCCGCCACAAAGCGCGAGTTCTTCCACGACTCGAAGTACTCGTTCATGGTCGGCACCATCACCACCAGCGCCGTGAAGGCATCGGACTCGCTGGGCTGCCAGTTCTGCGCGGCCACCGACAGCTCGCCGGTGTAGCGGTCGAGCGCCTCGGCCCCAGCCTTCAGCACATTGGCGTCGGGCAGCGCCTCGCCAAAGGTTATCTTGCCGTCGCCGTCGAAGTCGGCCTCGGCGGGGGCGGTGTAGGCCTTCTCAGTGCCCCACAGGCTCTTCTCGGTCACGCCGAACAGGTTGCCGGGCTTGGCCAGCGTGCGCCCGTCGGGCAGGCTCAGGTCGAAGGGCACAACGCTATCGCCGCCCTCCTCCGCCGAGGCTCCGGCGTCGAGGATCACGTCGTAGTCGGCCAGGGTAGGCACGCCCGCCACCAGGCCTTCGATCTTCTCGTAGCCGGGGCTGGCCAGCTTCCAGGCATCGCGGGCCTTCTCCACGGCAGCCTGTGTGGCCTTGGGGTCGGCCTTCCACAGCGCCGCGTAGTCGAAGTTGGCGGCCTTGGCCATGTCGTAGTAGGCGCTGCTGGCCGTCACCAGCTCGGCGGTGCTGCCCTTGAGCTTGGCCACGTTGTCCAGCAGGTAGGCTTTTACCGTGGTCAGGTCGGCCTGCGCAGCTGCTGTGGTGGCGGCGGGCATGGTAGCCTCGGCGGCGGGCGCTGCGGTGGCCTCGGCGGCGGGTGCGGTGGCGGGCGCTGCGGTGGCGGGCGTGGTAGCCTCGGCGGCGGGCGCTGCGGTGGCGGGCGCTGCGGCCTGCGGCGTCGAGCCGCACGCGCTCAGCAGCACCAAGCCAGAAAGGGCGAAGGGCAGAAGGCGACGCATCGGAAAGCTCCTCGTTGGGAATATGGGCGCAGAAAACTAAGCCAGCGCTGCTTGCGTGGCCCTAGTGGGCGGGCTATAATGGGCAGGATCTGCATCCTGCTCTCCATCGTGGATGACTTTGGGAACCGTTCAAGCCGGGGTTAGTATATTTTAATATCGGCTATTTGTCAACAAATTACTATTTTATATTACGATACCAAAACCAACCTACGCCCAGGCGAGTCCAGCCCTCTTGCCCTCTCCCGCGCCCAGTGCAGAAGGAAGACACCATGAGCAGCTCTATGCCACATATCGAGGCGCGCAAGCGCCAGGGGCAAGATGGCCCGACCGAAAAGATGCGCGAGTACCTAGAGGTGATCTACTACCTCTCGACCCGCAGCGAGCCAGTGATCGCGGCGCGGCTGGCCGAGTGGATGCGGGTCACGCCGCCCACCGTCACCAACATCCTCAAGCGCATGGAGGACAAGCACTACATCACCCGCGATGCGCGCGGCGAGATCAAGCTCACCCCCGAGGGCTTCGAGGTGGCCGAGAACGTGGTGCGGCGACATCGCATCCTAGAGCGCTTTTTGGTGGATGTGATGGGTATTCCCTGGCACGCCATCCACGAGGAGGCGGTGCGGCTGGAGCCAGCGCTCTCGCCGCTGATGGAGGAGCGGATCGAGGCGCTGGTGAGCGGCGTGACCACCTGCCCGCACGGCAACCCCATCCCAGGCACCGGCAGCCTGCCCGGCGGCACCCACCGGCTGATCCAGGCCGAGGTCGGCCACACCTTCACCATCCGCCGCATCGCCGAGGAGGCCGAGGAGGACACCGACCTGATGCGCTACCTGCAGGAGGGCGGCCTGGTTCCTGGCGAGCGCTTCGATGTCTCGGGCAGCTCGCCCGCCTTCGGCACCACGCTCAGCCGTGGCGGGCGCTCGATCACGCTCACCCCGCAGATCGCAGCGCTGCTCTGGGGCGAGTAGCACCCCGGCAGCGCAGCAAGGCCCCTGGGCATATGCCCAGGGGCCTTGTGTTGCTATATTAGCTGTTAGGCGCGCTGCTCGATCTGCTGCTCGATGGCCTCTACCAGCCGCTCGTGGCCGTCCAGCTCGCGCGGCAGCGGCAGGCGGCCCTTGCCCAAGGCCAGCCGCAGCAGCAGCCGCGCCGCCGGGCTGGCGATGTCGGCGGTGGTGTCGCGCCGCAGCAGGATGGTGTCGCGCTGCGCCGAGCGGGCGATCTCGCGCATGTCGGCCCAGGGGAAGGTGTGGGCGATGCCCATGCTCTGGTAGCGCAGGCCATCCTCGGCCAGCCAGAGGCGGGCGTCGTACTCGGCCAGGGTGCCCCACAGCACCACCGGCACCGCCACCACCGCGCCCAGCATCAGCAGCGCGGGCGCGAGCTGGCTGATGCCCAGCCCCTGCGGCCCGCCAAACCAGCCCTCGGTGGCCATGGCCCCCAGGGTGTCGCGCAGCGACCAGAAGGCCAGCGCCCAGATGATCAGCGCGCCCACGATATAGGCCAGCAGCATGCGGCGGCCAGCGGCAGTTATGCGGTAGGTGTGCATGGCGTGGTGTGCGCGGCGGCGCGGGCCGTGGCCCCGCCGCCAGCGTGCTAGAACATCGAGAGCTGCTCCATCGGCGGGTCGTCGCGGGTGGCCTCGGTGGCGGCCTGCTGCGCTGCGGCCTCGGCGGCTGCGGCGGCCTGCTGCTCGGCCATGCGCTCGGCGTAGGCCAAGAACTCGGGCAGCCTGCGGAAGTCGTCCTCGATCAGCTGGCGGTTCTGCGGCTGGTGCAGCGCGGCGGCGGGGTGCATCATCGGCACGATCAGCCGCCCGCCCGCCTTCTTGGGCTTGCCGTGGATGCGCGTGATCCGCTCGTTCGGGAACCACCTGGCCATGGAGAACCGACCGAGCGTGACGATCACGCTGGGGTTCAGCGCGGCGATCTGTCGCTCCAGGAAGAGCGCGCACGGCGCGATCTCGTCCGGCTCAGGGTCGCGGTTGTTCGGCGGGCGATGCTTCACCACATTGGTGATGAACACATCCCTGCGCCGCAGCCCGGCCAGCCCCAGCAGCTCTTCGAGAAACTGGCCCGCCGCGCCCACAAACGGGCGGCCCTGCCGATCCTCGTTGAAGCCAGGGGCCTCGCCGATAAACATGATCTTGGCGTCGGCTGGGCCTTCCCCAGGCACGCCCTTGTTTGCCGTCTGGTGCAGCTTGCACTGCGTGCAGCCCCGCACCTCCGATGCGATCTGCCCAAGCTCTTCGGCAGCGCTCATCCTCGCGCCTTTCTCACTCGCAGCCGCGTTTGGCGTATGCCGCACGGCACCGCGCCATCCATGGCCCACGGGAACAGCCGTGCTATTATAGCATAGGCAAGCCGCATCACCACGCGGGAGAACTATTTTCACCACACGAGAGAACCATTTTCACCACGAAGACTCTAAGGCACGACGAGAAGAAAGACGCCTCGCCTTTTCGCTCCACATTCTTCTTGTGTTTCTTGGAGTCTTGGAGTCTTGGTGGTAAAAGATCTTCGCGTCTTGGCGGTAAAGAATCTTCGTGCCTTCGCGTCTTCGTGGTATTCGATTCGTCTCTCAGAGCATTGGGGGGAGAAGGGGTGTGGAATGCCGCGCTGCATTCCTCTGCCGCATCCTAGCGGCCTAGCGGGGGACAAGTGCCTCGTGGCTGGGCTTCAGCGGCTCGCCCAGGTCGAGCGGGTCGCGCAGCCCCATCCAGCTGGCGTTGGCCTCGTTGGCGAAGCGCTCGAACACCCGCGATCGGCGCTGGTGGGCCATCAGCTGGCCCAGGATCGCGGCCCAGCGCTGGCGCATGCCCTGGCGTAAGATGCAGTGGAAGATCGTGATCGTGAGCGCGGCGAGGCCAAAGGCCACCCATTGCATCGTGGTGCCCGGCGTGCTGAACAGCCGGGCGAGCACCACCGCGATGCCAATGCTGCCGCCGGTCGCCAGCACCTCGATGGCCTGTCGCCACGGGCGCTGTGTGACCTCATCGGAGCGTGTTGTTTCCAGAGTAGACCTCGCATGGTTCAGGATGCGGATACTCGCTGTGATCGCGGTGCGGCGGGGATGGCGTGGTTCCGAGGCACGGTTTGATCGATCACATGCCACACTGCTAGCAAACTGCGTACCAACCGACATAGTTGTTGACGGCTCCGTGGGCACGATGATGCGTTTCTCCTTTGCTTGGGGGCTGCACCAGTATAAACGGATAGTGCCTAGGTATTGGAGCCGGACGCTATCTACTACAGTGCTACATACGTGTGAGGGATATTCCCGCCGAGGGTGCCCCGCGCGCTGCTAGACGCCCCCCATCACCACGCGCCGCGCCAGGCGCTCGCCGCCCACCATCTCGGCTAGGTGCCCAAGCTGGGTTTCCTCGCAGGCCTGGTTGAGCAGGGCCACATCGAGCGTGAGCGCCCTGCGGAAGCTGCCCAGCACCTTGGCTGGGTCGGGGCACTGCTGCGCCGCCAGATCACCATACTGCATGGCCACATCCACCAGCGCCAGCGGGTAGCGCACCGGCAGCCCGGCACGCACGAATGCCGCGCCCAAATCCAGCCGCCGCTGGGCGTGGGCACCGTCGTAGCTGCCGCTGAACAGGTCGATAAACCAGAGCGTCAGCTGACGCAGCATGTCGTCGCGCGCCACCTGGCCTAGGAACTCGGCGGAGGGGGCGTGCTGCGCCAGCCGCCCGTAGAGCGCCACGGCCAGCGGCGCGGCCTGCTGGGCCGCCGCGCCCCGCGCCGCCGCCAGCGTGGTCGCATCCTCGTCGGTGATCCCCATCAGCTCCTTCAGCTCGCGTATCGTCTCCTGGCCTTTGATCTGCCAGCATGTTGGGTCGCTGTTCATTTCGCTTGCTCCTTCTGATCGGCTGGGGCCTATGCGACTGTTTGCCTTTTCCCTTCGCGCCTTCGTGCCTTCGTGGTATTCGTTCCCTTTTGTCCCATTGGTGCCTTGGAGCCTTGGTGGTAGAAGAATCTCCGGTCTGCTGAGAGCGCAGAAGCCCTGGCTGAGCGGCTGCGTCGGGCGGGGCGGGACGAGCGCCATGGTATACTAGCCGGAATGGTGCTCTATGGGACAATATACCGAATAGACGGCGCGATCTCAAGCGCCCAGGTGGTGCCGCCCGCCATGGCCCAGGCCGACCCCGCCGAGCTGGCGGCGGCATGCCTGGCCCAGGCCGACCCGGCTGCGGGCGATGCGCTGGCCGAGGGCGGCGTGCTGCTGGTGGGCGGCGCGCTGGGCCATGGCGCGGATGCCGAGCTGGCCGTGCTGGCGCTGCAGGCGCTGGGCGTGGCCGCAGCGATCTGCGCCGAGGCCGACCCAGCGTTTGGCCAGGCGGCGGGGGCCTATGGCCTGCCTGTGCTGGCCGCGCCCCAGGCCGCCAGCGCCCTGCCCCATGGCGCGCTGGTGCGGATCGACCTGGCCAAGGGCCTAGTGGAGGATCGCGGCGGCGGGGCGCGCTACCCCGCCGCGCCGCTGCCGCCCGCCGCCCTGGCCGCCGCCCGCCGCGCTGCCCTGCTCGGCCACATGCGCCGCGCTGTTGAAGATGAAGACCTAGGTGGATAACACGGCATGATCCTTTCCAATAAAGCCCTCAAGCAGTTTGTGATCGGCGCGGTGCGCGAGACCGAGCCGACCCCCATGCGCTGCCAGCACGCCGATGAGTGCGGCGGCTGCGCCTTCCAAGACCGCGCCTACGAGGCCCAGCTGGCCGTGAAGACCCGCGCGCTCCAGCAGATCTGGGATGAGGCCCTGCCCGGCCTAGCCCCCGAGCCGCTGGCCGTGGTGGCCTCGCCCGAGCCGTTCGGCTACCGCACCCGCATGGACTACGCCGCCAACCGCTGGCGCATGGGCCTGCGCCGCAGCGGTAAGTTCAACTGGGTGGTCGACCTCAGCGAGTGCCACCTCATCCCGCCCTCCTCGTTCGCGGCCATCCGCGCTGTGTACGACCGCTCGGTCGAGCTGGGCCTGCGCGACTACAACCTGCGCTCGCACCAGGGCTTCACCCGCTACTTTGTGGTGCGTCGCAGCCCCCAGGGCACCCTGATGCTGGCCGTCGTCACCGCCTCGCGCGAGCACGCCGCCGAGATGGAGCAGCTGGCCCAGGTGGCGCTGGCCCAGGAGCACGTGGTCAGCTTCCACTGGCTGCTCAACGACCGCCTGACCGATCTCTCGTGGGGCGATTCCATCCAGCACTGGGGCCAGGAGCTGCTGCCCATGCAGGTGGGCCAGCGCTCGCTCGATATTGGCCCCAACACCTTCTTCCAGAACAATATCTTCCTGCTCGGGCCGCTGCTGGATGATGTAGCCGCCGCCTGCGATCTGGGCGCGGGCCTGCCCTCGGTGGCCGATCTGTACGGCGGTGTGGGCACCATCTCGCTGCACCTGGCCGACAGTGCCAGCCGTGTGGTGACGGTGGAGGAGTTCGGCGAAAGCTCGGCCCTGGCCCAGCGCAACATCCAGCAGAACGGCGTGGCCAACGTGCAGGCGGTGCACGCCGACACCCTGGCCTACCTGAAGGATCAGGTGCCCGGGGCCTTCGATGTGGTGGTGGTCGACCCGCCGCGCATCGGCCTGGGCGAGGATGTGTGCCGCGAGCTGGTGCGCATCGCGCCCAAGCGCCTGGTCTACGTCTCGTGCAACCCGATCACGCAGGTGGTGGATATCCCGGTGCTGCTCAAGGGCTTTCGCCTGGCCGAGCTACGTGGCTACGACATGTTCCCCCAGACGCCACACCTAGAGAGCCTGGCCATCCTCGATCGCATCTAGGCGCGCTGAGCCTGCCGCTATTTTTGAAAAAGCTGTCTGCTACGGCGGGCAGCTTTTTTGCAAAGAAAATAGCCTAACTGGTATTGCTCTCTATCAAAAAAAGGCCCCAAGCTTTGAAAAGAGCTTGGGGCCTTCTTGTGTTTATCTAAAAGACGTTACCCACATCTTCGCGCCTTCGCGTCTTCGTGGTAAAACGTCCCTACCCGATCTTGCGCGCCCGCAGGCCGAGGAATAGCGGGATCTCGCGGTCGGCGATGTTCTCGGCGCGCGGCTTGGAGGCCGCCTCCTGCTCGTCGTACGAGTCGATCTCCTCCATGCGCTCGGTCAACAGGCCGTTGTTGGCCAGGCTGTTGATGTAGGCGTTCAGCGGGCGGTGGAAGCTGCGGGTCGCCCCATCGCGCAGCGGGATGTGCAGCGGCGAGAGGTAGCGATCCACGCGGCGGTACTCCAGCTTGCGCTCGTCGTCCCAGCCCCAGCCGCTCTGGCGGGGGATGCGGAAGGCCGGGTGGGTCATCAGCAGCACCACGCGCCCGCCGGGCTTCACCGCCCAGGCCGCGCTGCGCAGCACCTCGGGCAGCGGGTCCATGTCCTGGATGCTGAGCAGGAAGGTGGCCGCGTCGAACTGGCCCGCGCCCAGGCCGCGCACCGCCCACAGCTTGCTGGCGTCGCCCAGCAGGAAGGTGCCAGCGCCGCCGTGGTGCTCGCGGGCCGCATCCAGCAGGCGCGGGCTGGCGTCCACGCCGGTGTAGCTGGCCCCCGCCTCGGCCACGAAGGGCGCGAGCGGGGCAGGCCCGCAGCCGATGTCGATCACGGCCTCGCCGGGCTGGGGGGCCAGCAGGCCCAGCAGCGCGGGGATGGCCAGGCGGCGGTGGAACTTGTGGCCGCCCTCGCCCACCATGCCGCGGTACCACTCGGCCACGCCGTCCCAGCTTGTCTTCGCGGCGGGCGACTGCCGCTGCCGCCGTTGTGGAGGCATCGCTTGTATCCTTTCAGGCAGCGGAACGGCGAAGAGACCCAGCTCTTCGCCGTTCTGCCGCGTTACGACGCTGTTGGGGTGGCGCTACACCACCACGTTCACCAGGCGGCCGGGCACCACGATCACCTTGCGGATCTGCTTGCCCTCGGTGAAGCCCTGCACACGCTCGTTGGACAGCGCCCACTCGCGCAGCTGCTGCTCATCCGCGCCAGCGGGCACGCTGATACGCCCGCGAGTCTTGCCGTTCACCTGCAGCACCACCTCGACCTCCTCCTGCACCAGCGCGGCCTCGTCGGCCTCGGGCCAGCCCGCGTCGTAGACGCTGCCCTGGCCGCCGATCTGGGTGTGCAGCTCCTCGGCCAGGTGGGGCGCGAAGGGCGACAGCAGCGCGGGCAGGGCGCGCAGCACCTTGGCCAGCACGGGCGAGACCTCGGCGCGCTCGGCGCGGTAGCGGTACACGTCGTTCAGCAGCTCCATCAGGGCCGCGATCGCGGTGTTGAAGTGGAACTGCTCGGTGTCCTGGGTCACCTTCTTCACCGTCTCGTGCAGGCGGCGGTACAGCGCCTTGTCCGCGGCGTCCAGGCTGGCCGCGTCCAGCGCCGCGGCGGCGGGGATGCTCGCCAGATCCTGCGCGGTCTGAGCGTACAGCGCCACAATGCGGTTCAGGAAGCGCTGCGCGCCCGCCACGCCCTCGTCGGTCCACTCCATGCTGTTCTCGGGCGGCGCGGCGAACAGCACCACCACGCGGGCCACGTCCGATCCGTACTGGCGCACGAACGGGCCGACCGGGATGCCGTTTCCGGCGCTCTTCGACATGGTCACGGGGCCGCTGACCGCCTCGTAGGTCGTACCGTTCTGCTCCAAGGCGTAGCCACTGCGCCGCAGCGCGGCGCGGGCCTCATCCACCCCCTGCGGCTCGCGCGGCAGCTCCAGCTTGCGGGCCAGCTCCTCGGGGAAGCGCAGCTTGTCGCCATCCACATCCAGCGCGGTGCGCACGCGGCGCTGCACCATGCCCTGGGTGAACAGGTTCTCGAACGGCTCATCTACGGGCACCAGGCCCTCGTCGTACAGCACCTTGGTGATGAAGCGCGAGTACAGCAGGTGCAGGATGGCGTGCTCGATGCCGCCGATGTACTGGTCGACCGGCATCCAGCGGGTGGCGGCATCCTTCGAGAAGATCTCCTGCTCGTTCTTGGCGTCGCAGAAGCGCAGGTAGTACCACGACGAGTCCACGAAGGTGTCCATGGTGTCGGTGTCGCGGCGGGCGGGCCTGCCCGTCTCGGGGTCGGCCACGTTCACCCAGTCCTCCGCCGAGGCCAGCGGCGAGCGGCCCTTGGGCAGGTAGTCGTCGATCTTGGGCAGCACCACGGGCAGCTGCTCCTCGGGCACGGGCACGATCGAGCCGTCCTCGCGGTGGATCATGGGGATGGGCGTGCCCCAGTAGCGCTGGCGCGAGATCAGCCAGTCGCGCAGGCGGTAGGTGGTGGTGCCCTTGCCCTTGCCCTGGGCCTCCAGCCACGCGATCGCGGCTTTGACGCTTTGGCCCTCGCCCTTACCGGCGGGGATGCCATCCAGCGGGCCAGAGTTGGCCATCACGCCCTCGTCGGGCCATGCCTCGGCCAGGGTGTCGGGGTCGATGCTCTGGCCCTCGGGCTGCACCACCACCTTGATCGGCAGGCCGAACTTGCGCGCGAAATCGAAGTCGCGCTGGTCGTGGGCGGGCACGGCCATGATCGCGCCGGTGCCGTAGCCCATCATCACATAGTCGGCGATCCAGATCGGGATCTGCGCGCCGTTCACGGGGTTGGTGGCGTACGCGCCGATGAAGACGCCGGTCTTCTCCTTGGTGGTGCTGGAGCGGTCAATCTCGCTCTGCATTTTGGCCTGGGCGATGTAGGCGTCGATCTCGGCCTTCTTCTCGGCGGCGGCCAGCGCGGGCACCAGCGGGTGCTCGGGGGCCAGCACCATGAAGGTCGCACCCCACAGCGTGTCGGGGCGGGTGGTGAACACAGTGATCGTGCCGCCCTGCTCGGTGGTGAACACCACCTCGGCGCCCTCGCTCTTGCCGATCCAGTTGCGCTGCATGGTGCGCACGCGCTCGGGCCAGTGCTCCAGCTTGTCCAGGTCGGCCAGCAGCCGATCGGCGTAGGCGGTGATCTTGAAGAACCACTGCTCCAGCTCGCGCTTCTCCACCTTTGCGCCCGAGCGCCACGAGCGGCCCTCGCTGTCCACCTGCTCGTTGGCCAGCACCGTCTGGTCCACCGGGTCCCAGTTCACCAGCGACTTGGCGCGGTAGGCCAGGCCCTTCTTGTACAGCAGCTGGAACAGCCACTGGTTCCAGCGGTAGTAGTCGGGGGCGCAGGTGGTGACCTCGCGCTCCCACTCGTACATGATCCCGGCGATGTCCAGCGAGCGCTTGCTCTCGGCGATGTTGCTGTAGGTCCAGTCGGCGGGGTTAATCTTGCGCTTGATCGCGGCGTTCTCGGCGGGCAGGCCGAAGGCGTCCCAGCCGAAGGGGTGCATCACGTTGAACCCGCGCGCCACATAGTAGCGTGTCAGGGCGTCGCCGATCACATAGTTCTTCAGGTGGCCCACGTGCAGGTCGCCGCTGGGGTAGGGGAACATCTCCAGAATATAGCGGCGCGGCGCATCGTGGCGGCGGTCGGCGCGGAAGATACCGTTGTTGGCCCAGAACTCGCGCCACTTCGGCTCGATGGCTGGGTCGAAGCGATCGCCTCGGTTCTTGGCGGTTGGCTCAGTCATTGCAAAAGCTCCTGCTGACAGATATAGCGTAGAAAAGCAGACACACGTCGGCCCCTGCGGCCCATGGCCACAGCCCATGCTGCGCGCCCCGCGCTGCGGCTAGGGTCTGGTGGCTGGCCCAGGCGGCATATTCAAATGGCGTGTGTGCGCTTGCCATCATCATTTTGTTTCGCTTCTTTCGGTGCGCCTCTCGCACCAGTAGGTGGCCCGCCGCCCATCCAGGCTGCCCTCGGTGGGCTCGCAGCTGAGGATGCACAGCCCCGCCGCGTCCAGCGCCGCCGCGATCTCGGCGGGCCGCCAGGCGCGCTGGGTGTGGGTCTCCTCGCCGCGCCACCAGCGGTCGATCTCGCGCACGAACCAGCCGATCTTGCCGGTGCCCAGGCGCGTGCGCTGATTATAACGCAAGCGCTGGTAGAGCAGAAGATCGCCGCTGCTGTAGGCCAGCACGTCGCGGTCGGGCCAGGTGGCGTACTCGGCCTCGGTGTTCAGGTCGAACAGCAGCCGCCCGCCGGGGCGCAGCGCCCGCGCGGCCCCGCGAAACAGCCCGGCCAGCGCCTGCTCGTCCAGCACATAGTTCACGCTGTCGGTCAGGCAGGTGGCCAGGTCGTACGACCCCGGCTCGATGCTGCGCTCGTCCTCCAGCGCGCAGATGTCGCGCTCCAGCCATTGCGCCGGGGTGCGCTGGCCCTGGGCCTTGGCCTGGGCCACGCCCAGCATCGCCGCCGAGCGGTCGACGCCCAGCACATGGCAGCCGGCGCGGGCCAGCGCTAGGGCGGCGGCGCCAGTGCCGCAGGCCAGGTCGAGCGCGCGCCAGGGGCCGTGGCCCTGCGTGGCCAGCCATGCCAGGGCGCGGTAGGCCAGCAGTTCGCCCAGGCGGCCCTGCTGGGCCAGATCGTAGATTGCGGCGTAGGATTGGTACATGCCAGCCCAAGCTATAAAAAAAGCCCCCGCCCCGCGCCGGGACGAAGGCGAGCGCCTCGTGGTACCACCCCGCTTCGGCAGGTGGCCACGGCCCGCTGCCCTCGCGCGCGCTGTAGGGGGCGCACCCCAGGCCACCGCTGTGCTGGCACAGCCGCCGGGCGAGTTCGGCAGGGCGCGCAGCCTCGCACCATCCGGCTGCTCTCTGCAAAGGGTGCCTACTACTCCCAGCATGGCGCTATTGCGCCAAAAAGTATACCATAACCCCCACTGGAACGCCATCCGTCCCTCGTACGATCTGCGCGGCGGCCCCATATGCTACACTCAGCCCACAGGCGATAGAGCCAAGAGCAAGAATAAGGAGGGTAGACCCATGTATGCCACAACTGCGATGACATCGGTGAGAAGCCACCGCTAGCCTCGCCGCCGCATATGCGGGTTTCCGGCGCTGGCTAGCGGCAGACCAACGTTTGCCAACCACCACCAGCACAAGGAGAACCCCGCGATGGCTTCTATCAAGCCGCATCAGTACGACCCCGAATCATGGGATGACGGCGATGCCGAGCCGACCTTTCAGCAGATAACCAAGCAGTCGGACAAGGCCCAGACCACCAAAGACCTGCGCAGGCAGCAGGGCAAGGAGTGGGGCCGCTCGATGCACAAGTTCCAAAAGCAGCGCCAGAAGAATGGCAAGCCATAGCGCTACCCAAAGGGCGATGATCTGCATCATCGCCCTTTCCTATGCCATGCTATCTCCTGTAGTTCTATGTGCAAAATGTGTTTAAGAAGGCGTTCTTTCTTAAAAAGATATATTCTTTCCAAGATTCACACAGTTGCAATCGAAATGCGATAATCTTCTCGATAATCACCAGCCTAACAGCACATCTACCCCGCGTAATCTAGGTATAACCATCTACACACAGATCTTGGCGCATAAAACCAGCCGTTCTGTCACCATAATGCTATCGAACTAACGCAGATCGGTTTCCCCTATACGTTATAGCACCATGTTAGAATCCTATCGTACTGTGACAAAACCTCTGCTGGTTTACCCATATATGCCAAGCTGCTGACGCCCATGAACATGCTTCTGCCCGCCACAATTTTGCTGTTCACCATCACAGCAGTAATGCTGCTCCTAACCACCTACACGCTGCCGCTGCGTCATACCCCCACCGTCTTACCATTTAGCCTGCTCACCATCGGCATCGCGCTGTGGACGTTTGGCTACAGCTTCGAGCTGCTCTCCCAGGCATTCGCGGTGAAGCTGTTCTGGGCCAAGCTGCAGATCTCGGTGGTCGCGATCATGCCGATCATCTGGATGGTCTTTGGCCTGAGCTATATCAACTCAAGGTTTCTCACCAGCCGCACTATCGCTCTCCTCTGCATCATTCCCACCATAACGATCTTGGTGATCTGGACAAATGACCTTCATCATCTGCACTGGACCACCGTCATCGCCCCTCGGCGCGGCACCTTCCCCGCGCTGATCGTCACACGTGGTCCATATTTCTGGGTGCACACCATCTACTCCTACGTCGCGCTGCTGATCGGCACCAGCGCGCTGTTTCGCTCGCCTCGGCCAGTGCTCAGGCGCTACCGCTATCAGACGATCGCCATGATCATCGGCGGCATCACGCCCTTTATCGGCAATGTGATCTATATCGCTGGATTCAGCCCCATCCCGCAGCTCGATCTTACCCCCTTTGCCTTTGCGGTCAGCGCCTTTGTGTTCACATGGAGTATCTTTGGCTTTCAGATGTTTCATATCGGCCCGATCGCCTACAAGCTGATCGTCGATGGTATGCACGATCCGGTGATCGTGCTGGATGCCCATGGCCGGATCGCCACCACCAACACCAGCACCGCGCCGATCCTTGGCCAGGAAGGCACACTGCTGGTGGGGCACTACATCACCAATGTGCTGCCCTGGTGGGGCCAGATCGTGCAGCAGGAGCATAGCGAGATCGCGCTAGAGTACGAGGGCGAGCAGCGCCACTTCGACATTCGCCTCACGCCGCTGCTGCGGCAGGGCGGGCGGCTGCGCGGCCATGTGGCGGTGTTCCACGATGTGACCGACCGCAAGCGCACCGAGACCGCGCTGCGCGCCATGTACGATGCACAGTCGGATCTGATCGCCCAGATCGCCCACGCCAAGCAGGATGCCGAGGATGCAAATGTGGCCAAGACCGAGTTTATCTCGTTTGTCTCGCACGAGCTGAAGACGCCGATGGCCGCCATCCGCGGCTACACCGACCTGATGAGCATGGGCTTTGCTGGGCAGCTCACCCCGACCGTCGAGGAGTACATCTCGAACATACGCTCCAATATCGACTCGCTGGTGATGCTGGTTACCGATCTGAGCGATGCGGCGCGCATCGAGACCGATCAGTTCGAGCTTGATTTCAACTACGTCAATCTGGATGAGGTTGTGTCTCAGGTGCTGCGCTCGACCGATAGCATTATCAATAACTATCAGCATACCGTTGTGCACGATCTGCCGCAGGATCTGCCGTTTATCTGGGGCGATCGGCGGCGAATTATTCAGATCATGACGAATCTGCTGAGCAATGCGTGCAAATATACCCCCGGCGGTGGGCTGATTCGGATCAGCGCAGCGCGGGATGAGCTGAGCGATCAGTTTATCCGCATTAGCGTGAGCGATAATGGCTATGGGATCGAGCCGGATCAGCAGCTGATGCTGTTCAATAAGTTTTTTCGCGCCAAGGGGGCAAAGCAGCGTGGGATCAACGGCACCGGGCTGGGGCTGCACATCACGCGGCACCTCGTCGAGCACCACGGCGGCAAGATCTGGTTCGAGAGCGAGGTCGGCGTGGGCACCACATTTTACTTTACGCTGCCGACTGTAGCCGAGCCGCAGCTCTCTATTCACACCCCGAATATCTCCTCAACCTTCTAGATGTGACATAACGCAGTTGGAGCACAAGGGGCACGGCCTAGGCCGCGCCCCTTGTGCTCTGTGCTAGCGGCGCTCGGCGGCACGCAGCATCAGCAGGGCCAGCAGCGCGGTGCGCGGCACGATGCTGCTGGCCAGGATGTACTCGCTGGGGCTGTGGTCTTGCCCGCCCACCGGCCCCAGGCCATCCAGCACCGGCAGGCCCAGGGTGGCGAAGCTATTGGCGTAGGAGATGCCGCCAGTGGCCGCGTCGCGCACTTGGAAGCCGAGCTCGGCGGCGGCCTGGCCTGCGATCTCGGCCAGGGCGGCGATCTCGGGGGTGCGCGCCATGGGCGGGAAGTGCCAGCCGTCGGAGACGACGGTGGTGGTGCCGGGCACATGCTGGGCCTGGGCGATCTGGGCGATGGCGTCGCCCACCGGCCCCATGTCCGCCGGGTCGCTGAGCCGCACGTCGATGATGGCCTTGGCGTAGTCGGCGATGCTGTTGGGCACGGTGCCGCCCGCGATCACGCCCACGTTGAGGGTGACGCCGGGGCGCATGCCATTGAGCAGCTGGAGCGCGATGATCTTCTGGGCCAGGGCCAGAATGGCATTGGCCCCCTTGTGCGGCTCTACGCCCGCGTGGGCCGAGCGCCCGTGCACCTCGAACACGAACTGGCCGTTGCCCTTGCGCGCCCCGACGATGTCGCCGTTCTCGCGGCCTGCCTCCATCACCAGGGCGATGTCGTGCTCGGGGGCAAGCTCGCGCATCAGGGCGAGCGAGGCCTGCATCTCGGTCTCCTCGTCGCCGCCGCACATCAGCGTGATCTTCTCGAAGGGGGCCAGCATCCCGCAGTCCTCCAGCGCGGCCATGGCGTAGAGGCTGGAGAGCAGGCCGCTCTTGTTGTCGGCTGCGCCGGGGCCGAGGATCTTGTCGCCCTCCTGGCGCATGGGGCGCGCGGCCGCCACGCCCACCGGGTAGACCGTGTCGAGGTGGGCGGCCAGCAGCACGCGCAGCCCGCCGGGCCTGCCGCCTCGCAGCGTGGCCGTCAGGCCATCGCCCACCTCGGCCTGCGGGAAGCGGCGCAGCTCCCAGCCGCGTCGCGCCACCCAGCTGCGTACCCACGCGCCCGCCGCATCCACCCCGGCCTTCGATGTGGTCGGGCACTCGATCGCGCACAGCTGGCGCAGCTCCTCGATATAGGTCTCGTACCGCGCTGCGATGCTATCGCTGATCTGGGCCGCCGCTTTTGTTGTGGTCATATCTTTCTCACCATAAGCAGAATGGCATTCGCCTGGCTATTGTACGCCTTCCTGCTGCTACTCTAGTGCGCTATGATCGGCAGCCATGTGCTCTGCTGTGGCTCGTAGGGGGCGGTGGCGCAGTAGCTGGCCGCCTGCCCGATAAGCCCGTAGGGGCACCCCGCGTGCCGGATGAGCAGCAGCACCGCCTCGCGATTGCGCGCGGTCTCGCTTTTGATGGCGGCGCTGGGCGGGTAGAAGCCGTAGAACGTGCCATTATGATAGCCGCTCATCTCGAAGGTGTAGCCAAAGATGTGCTGGCTGCCATAGGCCCAGTCGCTAAAATCGCCGTTGGTGGGGTAGAGCGCGCTGGCCTGCTCGGCGGTGTAGCCGTTGGCGGCGGCCATGGCCTGGCCTAGCGCAGCCAGCGCCTCGGCGTCGGCGGCGGGCATGTCCTCGGGGGTGGTGCTGGTGGTGTAGCCATAGGGCCACAGCACCAGCTCGCCGTAGGTGTGGAACGAGATCGCGGCGGTGATCTGCTGGGTGCCGCCCACCACGCGGCTGGACACGAACTGCTCAAGCGCGGCCACCTCGGCGGCGCTGGCCGCATTTGGGCCGCGGTAGGTCTCGCTGCATAGGTCTCCCGAGGAGCCGCCGTCGTCGTAGCCCCAGCGGTAGCTGTGGTTGCGGTTGAGGTCGATGCCGGAGCCGTAGCCATAGCCGCTGTCGCTATAGCCGCATCCGCTGGGCTGCATGTTTTTGCGCCAGTTGCGGTAGATGTCGCCGGTGATGTCGTACTCGCCGCCGTCGGGGTTCATGTCGAACACCAGCCAGATCTCGCGGGTGTTCACCAGCTGGTCGATGCTGGCGTGATCGGCTGTGCCATAGCCGTCGACCAGCATGTGGAGGCTTGCCAGCATCATCTCGACAGTCAGGTGCTCGCGCGCGTGGTAGTGGCCCACCAGCAGCACCTCTGGCTCCTGCTCGTCGCTGGCCACGTTGTCGCTCAGCTTGGCGGCCAGCAGCGCGCGGCCCTGGTAGGATGTGCCGATGCTGAAGGTGCTGACGATGCCGGGGTGGGCGGCGGCGACCGCGGCGATGTCGTCGGCCATGGCCGCGTAGGTGTGGTAGCCGCTGTCCACCGCCACCTTGGGCTGGGGCTGCGCCTCCACCACGTAGCCCTGGGCGCGCAGCTCGCCCACCTGCCCAGGGTTGGCGGTGATCTCGACAAAGCCGTTGCCCACGCCCTCCAGCACCGTGCTTCGGGGCATGGGGATCTCGCGAATATCGCCCATCACGCGGTACAGGCCGATCGGCTCCTCTTTATCGCTTGGCAGGGTGGCCATGCCAAGGCAGATGGTCAGCAGGGCGAGGCAGCGGGCGATGATAAGCAGGACGTGCATGGCGGCGGGTTCCTTGGCGCGGATGAGATGTTTTGGTGTTTGGTACACACTATACCGAATTTCGCGGTGGTATGCTGGGAATCTAACAATATGCTCACATGGCACAAACAACGTTATAGCCTGCTACCCGGTTTGCATGACCTTTTTCTTTCTGTTATACTTTTCACATAATTTGTGCTTTTGGTCACAGCGCACTCTTCAGCTTCACCATCGGTGCGCGTGCCGCGCACCGTGCCTCGCGCCGCAGGCACCTGGAAAGAGTTTTGGTCGGTTGTGGAGCAGCCTAGCGTACTTGTGGGGCATTTCGCCCCGGATCTGGATTGCATCACTGCGATCTGGCTCCTCAAACGCTTTGCCAACGCCGAAGGTGCCGAGCTACAGTTTGTGCCATCGGGTCAGACCCTTGGCGGTTTTCCCGCAGACTCAAACCCCTCCGTTATACACGTTGACACCGGCGGTGGCCGATTTGACCATCATCAGCGTTCCTCCACCGAGCTCTGCGCCGCAGAGCTTGTTCGGCGCGCCTTCATCCCCAACGACACCGCGATCAAAAAGATCGTCTATCATGTCTGCCAGATCGACAACGCGCGCCAGACCAGCAGCGACCCAAGCTGCCTGAACGTCACCGCGCTGATCGCGGGCTACAACCAGATCTACCCCGATTCCCCTGCGGAGGTGGTGGCGGCCATGCTGCCTAATCTGGATGCCTGGTATCGCTACGAGCAGTGCCAGGCCCAGGCGCTGCAGGCCTTCGCCCAGCGGATCGAGTTCGATACACCCTGGGGCATGGGCATCGCCGTCGAGAGCGAGACAGGCGGATCGAGTACCATGGCCTACAGCTACGGGGCGGTGCTCTACGCCTACCGCGACGCGCGTGGCTGGATGGGCATCGCGGCGCAGTCGCGTTCGGCGGTCGACCTCTCGCGGGTCTACGCCGAGCTGTGCGTGATCGATGCGGGGGCCGACTGGTACCTGCACCCCAATCGGCGGCTGCTGCTGTGCGGCACCGCCAAGTCGCCGCCGCGATCGCCGTCGCGGCTCTCGCTGGTAGAATTGGTCGCGGTGATCGAGAACCAGCGGTAGGTTTGCAACGTATAAGGCGTAGTGCAGGCGCTTGTTCGCCAGCGATGGCGGAGAAACTGCATAGAGCGAAGGGTACGAGCCGAGGGCAGCCTACGCCGCCGTGGCTCTATCGGTATTGATTGTGTCGACCTGGGGATGCGATGCCGCCGCCCCTGCAATATATGGCCGGACCTTTGTCGCATGCCTTGTCGCATCGGCAAATGGCAATAGACCATTCTGAAAGTCTCTTTCCTCTACGTGGGCTATATACCGCATAGCGGAGCTGCACAGCGAGGGAGGATGTAAGGAGTCTCAAAGGGATGACCGATACCAAGAAGGCCAAGGCCGCCGCAAAAAACGGTGCCCTCAATGGTGTCGTACTCAACGACGAGGGCTACGCCCCCGTCACCTACGACATCGCCAAGGAAAACCCCGAGGAGCTAAAGCAGCACTACACCATGATGCTGCTGCTGCGCCGCTTTGAGGAGCGCACACGCGAGATGTACACCAAGGCCAAGATCGGCGGCTACTGCCACCTGAACCTTGGCGAAGAGGCCACGATCGTGGGCCTGATGACCGCGCTGCAGCAGGAAGACTATATCTTCACCAACTACCGCGAGCACGGCTACATCATCGCGCGCGGCGCAGAGCCAGGCCCGGTGATGGCCGAGCTGTTTGGCCGCGAGACGGGCGTCTCGGGCGGGCGCGGCGGCTCGATGCACCTCTTCGACGCCAGCCGCCACTTCATGGGCGGCTACGGCATCGTGGGCGGCCAGGTGCCGCTGGCCACTGGCGCGGCCTACGCCCTGCGCTACAAGGAAGAGCCGGGCGTGGTGCTGGCCCAGGTGGGCGACAGCACCACCAACATCGGCGCGTGGTACGAGTCGCTGAACCTGGCGGCGCTCTACAAGCTGCCGATCCTGTTCTTCATCGTCAACAACGGCTTTGGCATGGGCACCACGGTCGAGGAGCACTCGTCGGAGCCCGACCTGTGGAAGAAGGGCATCTCGTTCCGCATCCACGGCGAGCGCGTGGATGGCACCGATGTGCTGGCCGTGCGCGACGCGGTGCACCGCCTGCGCGAGCGCGCCGAGAAGAACGGCGAGCCGGCCATCCTGGATGTGGTCAGCTTCCGCTTCATCGGCCACTCGGTGATCGACTCGGATCGCTACCGCGACCAGGCCGAGGTCAAGGCCAACCGCCTGAAGTTCGACCCGATCAGCCGCTACGAGAAGCAGCTGCTGGACGCGGGCGTGGTCGATCAGGCCTGGCTGGATGCGCAGGCCGAGCAGATCGAGAAGGACGTGCAGGACGCGATCGACTTTGCCGACAAGAGCCCCGCGCCCAAGATGGAAGATATGTACAAGTTCATGTATGCGACCGAGGTGCCGAATACAATCAGCGACGCCGAGCGCGAGCTGTTTGAGGCCCGCCTGAACGGAGGGCACTAGATCATGCCAGTTATCACCTACCGACAAGCGCTCAACGACACCCTGGGCGAGGAGCTTGCCCGCGACCCGAACGTAGTCCTGATGGGCGAGGAGATCGGCAAGTTCCAAGGCTCATACCGCATCACCGAGGGCCTGCTCTCCGAGTTTGGCCCCAAGCGCGTGGTGGACACGCCGATCGCCGAGCTGGGCTTCGTGGGCCTGGCCACCGGCGCGGCCATGCTGGGCATCCGCCCCGTGGTCGAGATCATGACGATCAACTTCATCCTGGTCGCGATCGATCAGGTGGTCAACCACGCCTCGAAGATCCACTACATGTTCGGCGGGCAGTCGAAGGTGCCGCTGGTGATCCGCACGCCCTCGGGCGGTATGGGCCAGCTGGCCGCGACCCACTCGCAGAGCTTCGAGAACTGGTTTGCCTACTGCCCCGGCCTCAAGGTCGTGGCCCCTTCTACCCCCTACGACGCCAAGGGCCTGCTGCGCGCTGCCATCCGCGACGACGACCCGGTGATCTTCATCGAGAGCCTGCCGCTCTACGACACCAAGGGCGAGGTTCCCGAGAACGACGACTTCACCGTGCCGATCGGCAAGGCCGAGGTCAAGCGCCAGGGCACCGATGTGACGATTGTGGCCTACTCGCGTATGACCGTGCTGGCCATGCAGGTGGCCCAGCAGCTTGAGAAAGAGGGCATCAGCGTCGAGGTTGTCGACCTGCGCTCGCTGCGCCCGCTCGACCGCCCGACGATTATCGAGTCGGTCAAGAAGACTGGCCGCGCCATCGTGGTCGAGGAGGACTGGCGGTCCTACGGCATTGGTGCCGAGGTGTCGTCGGTCATCCAGGAAGAGGCGTTCGACTACCTTGACGCCCCGGTGCTCCGCGTCGCTGGCCTGGAAGTGCCGCTCCCCTACGCCGAGCATCTTTCGCGCGCTACTAAGCCGAACGCGCAGGATCTCATCACCAACATCTACAAGGTGTTGCGCGGCTCGAAGAAGGGGAAGTAAAATAGCAAAGCCCAATGAAGAAGCTGGCGCGGAATGGAATCGCGCCAGCGGGCTTTTTTGAAAGGAGCACCGCAGTGGCAGAACTGACCATGCCGCGGCTCAGCGATACAATGTCCGAGGGTTCGATCGGGCGCTGGCTGAAGAAGCTGGGCGATAAAATTGAGAAGGGCGATATCATCGCCGAGATCGAGACCGATAAGGCGACGATGGAGCTGGAGGCCTTCGAGAGCGGCTATCTTCAGGAGATCCGCGTGAAGGAGGGCCAGCTTGTGCCGATCGGCGAGGTGATTGGCATGATCGGCAGCGAGCCGGGCGCGCCCGCCGCCGCCCCGGCCCCGGCTGCGCCCGCCGCCGCGCCTGCGCCCGCCGAGTCCGCCGCACCTGCCGCCGCCGCCCCCGCCGCGCCGGTGGCCGAGGCCAGCAGCAATGGCAACGGCAAGGTCAAGGCCTCGCCGCTGGCCAAGCGCATGGCTGACGAGCTGGGCATCGATCTGAGCCAGATCCAGGGCACCGGCCCCGGCGGCCGTGTGATCAAGGAGAATGTGGAGGCGTTTGCCCAGCAGAAGCCAGCCGCCTCGGCTGCTGCGCCTGCTGCCGCCCCGGCTGCCGCGCCTGCGCCCGCCGCGCCTGCCGCCGCCCCGGCTGCCCCCGTCGTGCCCAAGGTGGCCGGCGAGGCCGAGCCGCTCAGCCGCATGCGCAAGGCGATCGCCAACGCCATGATGGCATCCAAGGTCGGCGTGCCGCACATCTACGTGACCGCCGAGGTGGACATGGGGGCCGCGATGGCGCTGCGCAAGCAGATCAACGACACCGGCACCGCCAAGATCTCGGTCAACGACCTGGTGGTCAAGGCCGCTGGCAAGGCGCTGAAGAAGTTCCCGGCGCTGAACAGCAGCTTCACCCAGATGGCCGATGGCCAGTACGGCATCGTCACCCACGAGCCGATCAACGTGAGCGTGGCGGTGGCCACCGACGGCGGCCTGATGGCCGTGGTGGTGCGCGACACCGACAAGAAGAGCATCGGCGCGATCAGCGACGAGGTTCGCGGCATGGCTGGCCGCGCCCGCGATGGCAAGGCCAAGCAGAGCGATCTTGAGGGCGCGACGTTCCAGACCACCAACCTGGGCATGTTCGATGTGGTCGAGTTTGCCTCGATCATCAGCGTGCCCCAGTCGGCCTCGCTGGCCATCGGCGCGGTGCGCCAGGTGCCGGTGGTGCGCGACGGCGAGATTGTGGTTGGCCAGATCATGAACGTCACGGTCTCGGCTGATCACCGCGTGGCCGACGGCGCGACGGCGGCCCAGTTCCTCCAGGAGCTGCGCAAGCTGCTTGAGACGCCGATGACGCTGCTGGTCTAGCACCGAGCGTTTCGTAGCTTAAGAAGGCGGCGGGAGCACATCCCGCCGCCTTTTTCTGTGGCATAGATACTGCACTAGCGTGCGGCAGAGCTGCTATCTACCCTGAGAGGTCGATATGTTTTTTCTGCCCGTCCGCGACGATAACCCCACGCGCACCACGCCGGTGGTCAACCGCGCGCTGATCGCGCTGTGCTTTCTGGCTTTTGGCCTGCAGATCTGGCTTGGCACGCCGTTTGTGGTCGAGTGGAGCTTCATCCCCGTCCGCCTGACGGCGTTTCTGGTGGGCAGCGCCGACCCGCTGGCCCCGCTCACGCTGTTCACCGCCATGTTCCTGCACGGCGGCTGGGGTCATATCCTGGGCAACCTGCTGTTCCTGTGGCTGTTTGGCGATAATATCGAGGATGCCTACGGGCACCTGGGCTATCTGGCGTTCTACCTAGCCTGTGGCGCGCTCTCGTTTGTGGCGCAGTATGTGACCGCGCCCACCTCGCCGGTGATCAACCTGGGCGCATCGGGTGCGATCAGCGCGGTGATGGGCGCGTACATCCTCATGTACCCGCGCGCCACAGTGCAGATCTTCTTCTTTCCGCTCTCGCTGCTGTCCGGCAGCTTTGGGGTGCCCGCATGGCTGATGCTGGGCCTGTGGTTTGTCACCCAGCTGAGCCCGGCCATCCAGTCGCTGGGCCAGATGAGCGGCGGCGGGGTGGCCTACTGGGCGCATATCTGCGGCTTCGTGGCGGGCCTGCTGATCACGCTGGCGCTGCGCCCGCGCCGCCATGTCGCTCCCGCGTTCCACACCCCGCTGCGGCAGCGCTCCTACCGATTCTGAGTAGCTGTGTGACATAAAAAAGCGGGCGTGATCTGGATTGCCCAGATCACGCCCGCTTTCTTGTGCTAGGCGTTGTCGATAGCGCGGCCCAGCTTCTCGATCAGCTCATCCACGTGCGCGCGCTCCAGCGTGAGCGGCGGCACGATGCGCAGCACATCGTCGCCCGCTGTCACCAGCAGCAGCCCCTCGGCGTGGGCAAGCTCGCGCACCGCCGCCGCCGAGACACTCACCCTCACGCCGCGGATGAGGCCGCGACCGCGGATCTCGGTGATGCGCGGGTGGGCTTCCTGCAGGTCGTGCAGGGCCTCGTCGAGGTAGCTTCCCACCTCGCGCACGTGCTCAAGGAAGGCCGGGTCGGCGATCTTGTCGACCACCACCTTGGCAACGGCGGTGACGAACGGCCCGCCGCCGAAGGTGGTGCCGTGGTCGCCGGGATGGATGGCGTCGGCCACGGCCTGGGTCATCAGGATCGCGCCGATCGGGAAGCCGCCGCCCAGCGGCTTGGCCACCGTCATGATGTCGGGCGTGATGCCGTAGTTTTCGTAGGCCCACAGCGAGCCGGTGCGGCCCATGCCGCACTGGATCTCGTCGAAGATCAGCAGCGCGCCCACCGCGTCGCAGCGCTCGCGCACGGCCCGCAGGAACTCGGGCGTGGCCGCGTTGATGCCGCCCTCGCCCTGGATCGGCTCCAGCACCACGGCGCACACGTCGTCGCCAATGGCGGCCACGGTCGCGTCAATATCGTTAAACCGGGCGAAGCGCACGCCCGGCATCACCGGCGCGAACGGCAGGCGGTACTTCTCGCGCGATGTCACCGCCACCGCGCCCATGGTGCGGCCATGGAAGCTGCCGTCGAAGGCCACGATGGTGGTCTTGCCCTCGATGTGGCGCTCGTACTGCACCTTGCGGGCCAGCTTCAGCGCGCCCTCGACCGCCTCGGTGCCGCTGTTGGAGAAGAACACGCGGTCGGCGAACGAGCGCTCGACCAGCGCCTTGGCCAGGTCGGACTGCTGGCGGGTGTGGTAGAGGTTGGAGACGTGGATGAGGCCCTGGGCCTGGCTGCGGATGGCCTCGGCGACATCGGGGTCGCCGTAGCCCAGCGCGTTCACCGCAATGCCCGCGACGCAGTCCAGGTAGCGACGGCCCTCGGTGTCGTAGAGATAGACACCCTCGCCGCGCTCGATCACGAAGTCCGGGCGGGCGTATGTCTGAAGAATGTACTGCTCATCGTGGGCGATGATCTCTTCCGTGGTCATTGCAGCTCCTTCAGTGCGGCAGTAGGAAAGAATGGGCGAAAGTATACCACGTCTGGCCTGCCGCGCTGCGGTTTTTGGCGATCAGGATCGGAACCCAAGCTCGGCCAGCGCGGCGCGGGCCTCGCCCGCCTCGTCCCACGGCAGCTTGCCGTCGGCGTAGATGATGCAGCCCTCGTGACCCTTGCCCAGCAGCAGCACGATATCGCCTGGGGCGGCGTGCGCGAACGCGGCGCGGATGGCCTGGGCGCGGTCGGGGATGCGCAGGTAGCCGCTGCCCTCGGCCTTGCCAGCGCCCTCCGCACCGGCGGCGATCTCGCGGATGATCGCCTCGCGATCTTCCAGCCGGGGGTCTTCGTCGGTCAGCACCAGCATGTCGCAGAATCTGGCGGCGATCGCGCCCTGCATAGGCCGCTTCTCGCGGTCGCGCTCGCCCGCGCTGCCGAACACTGCGATCAGCTTGCCGCTGGTGAGCGGGCGGATGATCGTCATCAGCTTCTCGAAGGCCCCCGGTGTGTGGGCGTAGTCCACCAGCACCGTGAAGGGCTGGCCCTGCTCGATCCGCTCCATGCGCCCGCGCACGCCGGGGATGCGGGCCAGCGCCGCGATCGCGTCATCCAGCGCCACTCCCTCGGCGCAGGCCACCGTCAGCGCGGCCAGCGTGTTGGCCACGTTGAAGTCGCCGGTCAGCTTCAGACGCACGTCGCGCTCGCCCCAGGGCGAGGCCAGGCGGAAGGCCAGCCCCTCGCGGCTGGATCGCACATCCAGCGCACGCACGTCGGCGCGGCTGGCCACGCCGTAGGTCAGGCGCTCGGCGCTGGCTGGGGCGGCGTCGAGGAACATGCGGTGGTTGGGGTCGTCGGCGTTCACGATCGCCAGCTTGCGCCGTTTGTCCACCGGCCCGGCGGGCGACTCGTCGCCCAGCATCTCGAACAGCCGCGCCTTGTCGCGGCGGTACTGCTCTACGCTGCCGTGGAAGTCGAGGTGCTCGGTTGTCACATTCGTGAGCACGGCCACGTCGAAGGCGCAGCCGCCCAGGCGGTTCCAGCGCGCCGAGAGCGCGTGCGAGGTCGACTCAAGCACCGCGTAGTCGCAGCCTGCGGCCAGCATGTCGCGCAGCATGGCCTGCACCTCGGGGGCCTCGGGGGTGCTCTGGCGGGTGTCGTTGGCCCACTGCCGCGCGCCGATCTTGAAATCCACCGTGCCCATGAAGCCGGTGGAGTGCGGCCCGCCCTCCAGCGCCGCGCTGGTAAGAAAGGTGGTGGTGGTCTTGCCGTCGGTGCCGGTGATGCCCACCACGCGCATCTGGCGGCCTGGGTGCCCGTAGAGCGCCGCCGCCAGCGGGGCCAGGGCCACGCGGGCATTTGGCACGCGGGCGCTCGCCACCCCGCCCAGCAGCGGCGCGGCGGCCTCGTCCTCATAGATCACGGCAGAAGCACCAGCGGCCAGGGCCTGCGGGATGTAGGCGTGGCCGTCGGTGTGGAAGCCCTTGACCGCCACAAACACGCCGCCGGGGCGCACAGCCCGCGAGTCGTAGGCCAGCGTCTCTATCTCGGGGTTGCCGCCCGCAGCGCGGGCGTCGGGAATATCGTTGATCAGATCGAGGAATCGTACAGGCATTGCAGTTCCCTGCGCTCATGCGCAGCCATTGGTGCGGCGCGTGGGAGCGCCGCGCGGAGGAGATGTTTGCACATTGTATGCGTGAGACATCACGAATGACGATATTGTAGCAGAAAGTAGGGGAAGAGCAGTGTATAATCGAAAGTACAAGATCATGTCGTAGCTGCATAGAACGCTTCAGGATCTGCTTGATGTCTATCTTAATTGCCGATGACGACCTGCTGACGGTCAAGCTCACCTCGTTTGTGCTTGAGGAGGCAGGGTATCAGGTCATCAAAGTCTACAACGGCCAGGATGCCCTCTCGGCGGTGCGCGAGTACGATCCCGAGCTGATCTTGCTCGATGTCTCGATGCCGAAGAGCGATGGGTTTGACGTGTGCCGCCAGATCCGCATCACATCGAACGTGCCGATCATCTTCCTCTCGGGCCGCTCGCAGCTGCAGGATCGCGTGCTAGGGCTGCAGATCGGCGGCGATGACTATATCTCCAAGCCGTTCGAGCCTTCCGAGCTGCTGGCGCGGATCGAGGCGGTGCTGCGCCGCCGCAACCACGACCCGCTCTCACCCTCATCGAAGCTGACGATTGGCCCGATCACCATGGACCCGATCACGCACGAGGTGACGGTGGGCGAGCGCCGCCCGACCAAGCTCACGCCGGTCGAGTTCCGCCTGCTCTACTACCTGATGCGCCACCCCGGGCGCGTGCTCAATACCACGATGATCTTGGAGAAGGTCTGGGGCAATGGCTACGACAACGATAGCAATCTGGTGCCTGTCTACATTCGGCGGCTGCGCGCCAAAATTGAGGAGAATATCAATCACCCGCACTACATCGTCACAGTCACGAATCTGGGCTACAAGTTTGAGGCGTAGCTAGGCGAGGATAGGCAGCCGGAGCAGATCTGTTAGGCTGGTGATAGTAAAGTCGGGGCGAATGCCGCCCGTGGGGAACTCGCGGTTGGCTAGCCACACGGCGGGCATGCCCACAGCCTGCGCGCCTGCGATGTCCTCCTGCGGGCTGTCGCCCACAAAGAAGGCCTCGGATGGCGCGACGCCCAGGGCCGCGAGCATGGACTGGAAGATCTGCGGGCTGGGCTTCCAGATGCCCAGATCGCCCGAGAAAATCGCGTGGTCGATATGCTGGAGAAGGCCGCATGTCGCCAGATCCTCGCGGTGCAGCGCGCCGGGCCAGATCGTGTTCGAGATCAGGCCGATCCTGAGGCCGCGCCCGCGCAGCGCCGCCAGCACCTGCGCTGCGCCGGGCTGGGCTAGCACGCCGCCCCGCAGCGGGCTGGCATAGCGCAGGGCCGCCTCGCCCAGCGCCGCCTCGCCCAGCGCAAGCGCGTAGCCCATGGCCACCTCGCCGATCCATGTGTCGGCGCGGATGTTTACCCCCTGCTCCACCGCCTGCCGCCAGCCCCGCTCAAGGCGCAGGAACATCGCATCGCAGAACGCATCCTCTTCCACCGGCAGGGCGTGGCCCTCGGCCCGCAGGTAGCGGTAGACCGCGCGGATGCCCGGCTCCTCAAGCGCGCGCCAGGTGTCGCCCACGCCGGGGTAGGCCAGCAGCGTGCCGCCCATGTCGAAGATCGCCGCGCGCAGCATCGCGCCTACTCCTGCGGCTTGGTGGTGGCGGCCTGCACGATCTGCTGCAGGTAGGACTGCCAGGCCTGGCGGTTCTCGTAGGTGATCTGGCGCACGCGCTCGATGTCGCCGGTCTCGGCGGCGTCGTTGGCGCGCGCCAGCGACTCCTGGAAGGCCCGCGCCAGCTCGGCCACGGCGCGGCGCATCTCGCCGTTGATGCCGCGCTGGCGCTCCAGCTCATCCTGCAGGTACTGGTTGAGCCGCCGCAGCTGCTCGATCTCGCTCTCGGCCATAGGCGTGTTTCCCCTAGACAATGCGCCGCTGCCAGAGGCTGTAGAGCGGCGGCACATACACCTGATCGTAGGCCGGCAGGAAGCGCACCACGCTGCCGCCGAAGCCCTTCTTGAAGCGGTAGACGCCGTAGAGCGCGTCGGCCTTGGCCTGCTCCTCCAGCCTCAACCGCTCGTCGGGGTCGGCCACAGTCAGCGCCTGCCCGATGGCGTCGGGGATGCCCCAGAAGTCGTAGCGGGTGCAGCCGCGCTCGCGTGCCCACTGCAGGGCCTGCCACTGGATGGCGTGCTGCGCGCCGCTTTTGAGACCGTCGGGGGTGGAGCCGCTGTAGAGGTAGAGGCCCGCGTGGGCGTCGGCGCACATCAGCGCGGTGGCCACGGTTTCGCCGCGCCAGTCGGCCAGCAGCAGCAGGGCATCGGCGCTGCGCCCAAAGATGCGCAGCACGGCGGCGTAGTAGTCGCGGCTGTGAATGCCAAACTGCGCCCGTGCACTGGTGGACTGCATGATCGCGTAGAAGGCGTCCAGATCGGCCTCGCCTTCGCCCACGCGCACGGTCACGCCCTCGCGGGCGGCGCGGCGGATGTCGGCGCGGTGGCCCTTGCTCATGGCCGAGAGCAGCTTCTCGGGCGTCGGCCCGAGGTCGAGGTGCACGGTGCTGCGGGGCTGGAGCGGCGGGGTGGGCTGGAAGCCTGCAAGCAGCAGCGCCGAGTGCAGCTGCTGTGCGCCTGCGGCCTGCTCAAGCATGTTTGGCTCTAGGCGTAGGAAGATGGCACGGCTGCGGGTGCTCAGTGCCCGCATAGCGCGCAGCAGCGCGCGGTCGATCTCGGCGTCGCCGCTCAGCAGCGGCCCGCGCGGCACATAGGCCGCCGCCAGACCAAAGCGCCGCTTAAACAGCAGCTGAGCGCCCGCCCGCAGCCCATCCGGCGACATGATCGCCAGCCGCTGGACATCCCAGCCAAACTGTGATTTTAGCTCGCCCCAGCCAGGGCGCTGCAGCAGGCTACCCTGCGGGTGCTGCGCGACAAATGCCTCCCAGGTTTCCGCGTCGGGGGCCACCAGGGCGAAGCTCAGGCGTCCGTCTTGTACAGTCATGTGTCCGAAAAATCTCTTCCCCAGGCGGGACGTCAGATCATCACCCAAACGCGCTCGCCGTAGGTGCCGACCTCCGGGCGCAGCTGCTCGTGGTAGTCGATGATCTGCTTTCGCATCGCGTCCTCGCCCCCAAAAAGCTCGCCCATCTGGCTCGCGTAGGATGCAATCGAGCCGATCTTGCGGCTCAGGGTCGCGTCAATGTCGATGATGCTAGGCACAAACTTGCGCGGCAGCGCGCCCAGCCGCTGCTCCAGCGCACCTGCCTTCAGGGCGTAAGGCACATCCTCGTAGAAGGCGGTGGTGCTGGCCCAGCCGCCCGCCACGGTGGCATCATATGTCAGCTGGTGGTCCACATGGCCGCCGACCGCCAGCGGCACGTAGAACATCGCGCCCGAGGCGCGGGCGTGCAGCTCATCCAGCAGGGCGGCCAGCTGCTGGCGCAGCGGGTCGGTGATGGCCGGGCGTCCGAACAGGGCCTCGGCGGTGCAGTAGGTGTCGGGGATGCGGTAGATCGCATCCAAAAAACCGGCCCAGTAGCTGTCGGCCCCGATCCGTTCGAGCGCCAGGGTGTCCTCTTGCAGGCGCGAAGCCACCACATGCTCGGGGCTGAGCTGCCAGCGCCCGTGCATGGCGGCGGCGAACTCGCTGAATGGGCCTTCTGCCGCCGGGGCTGCGGTGGCGATCGTCACAACAAGCACGCGATCGCCCTGGGATGTGTGGCGGGCGATCGCGCCCCCGCACGAGAGCGCGGCGTCGTCGAGGTGGGGTGAGATGTAGATGTGCTTGTAGACGTCTGGGATCTGATCAATGTAGGTGTATTGCATACACTCCGCTCATTCGCTTGATGGCGAGACCGTCGATAGGATTGATCGGGAACCAGCGCAGGCCGCGCGGCAGTGCTGCCGCCGCCGCGCGCCAAAGCACGTGTTAGACCAGCGAATCCCCGCCGCTCAGCTCCTCAAGGGCCTCGGCGGCGGCCTGGCTGCGCGCGGTGTCGCTGCTGCGGCTCACCTGCTTGAGCGCGCGCTCGGCCTGCTCGCCGCCGATCTGGCCCAGGGCCCAGATCGCCGCCAGCGCGATCTCGCTGTCGCTATCGGTCACCAGCGGGAAGATCTTGGGCAGCAGCGGCTGAGCCTCGTCGGCCAGCTCGCCAGCGGCGCGGCAGGCCTCGTAGCGCAGGGCGGGCGACTCGTGGCCAAGCGCCTTGCCGATAACGGGCAGCCAGCGCGGCAGCATGGAACGCCCCATCGCCACCAGCGCGCTCTCAGCCAGCAGCTGCTCGCCGCTGGCGTAGTCGCGCTCGACCTGGTTCTGGATCTGCTCGTTCTCGGCGAAGTACCCGGCGCTCTCCAGCGCGCGGCGGCGCAGCTCGGTGGGCAGGCCTGTGTCGAGCGCCGCCGCGCTCAGCGCCTGCTCCAGCGCCTCCTCGCCCTCGGCCAGCTCGCCAAGCGCGGCGAGGCAGGCGAAGCGGCTTAGGCCTATGGCCGCTGCGGCGCGCACATCGGTGCTCGCATCGCTCGTGAAGATGTCCACCATGCGCCGCAGCATCTTGGTCGACGTATCTTCCCACAGGCCCTCGATGGCGCTGATGCGCACGGCGGCCTCGCGGTCATCCAGTAGCCAGCTCCACAGTTCGCCGAAGGCCAGCTCGACATGCTCCTCGGCTAGCTCGATCAGCTCGCGAGCGATCGTGGTGCGCCGCTCGGCGGGCAGCGACTGCCAGATCTCAAGGAAATCGCGCCGGTCAAGGTAGGTCATCCCCGAGAGTCCGCGCACGTCGCGGATGGTGAGTGGCCGGGTCAGCTTGGCCACTGCCAGTAGTATTGTTGTTGCGCTCATAGCTGTATAAGTGTACCACAAGACGTCGAGAGGGGCGGTTCCATAACCACCCCTCTCAACAGCCATATGTTGTTGCGTCTACCGTACCGGCGGCGAGCTGCTACTCGTCGTCGTACTCGTCGTCGTACTCGTCGTCGACGTCGTCATCCTCGGCCTCGATCACCTCGGGGGTGTAGAACCACACGCCGGGCGTGGCAGCGTCTGGCTCGAAGCGATCGCCGTCCTTCAGCAGGTGCTCAAGATAGCTGGCCGAGGCCGGGCGCAGCACATTCAGCGCCACCAGCAGGTCGGCGATGGTCGACATATAGCGCGGCTCGCTACGCGTGCCCACCGGCTCGCCAACCGTCTCGAAGACATGCTTCAGCACCTCTTCGCCCTTACGGCGCTCGTTCATCGGCAGCGACTTGAGGTTGCGCAGCCGACCGTAGCGCTGCTGGCTCACCAGCACGTCTGCGTCGACCGCCACAAAGTACGCGACGTTGGCGAAGGCGAACTTGTTCTTCTTGTCATCCAGCACCAGCAGCCGGTCCGACTGCTCGGCCTGCTCCTCGTAGCTGATAGTGAAGACCTGCGGCTCGTCGGTGCGGGCGATGGTGATCATCGCGCCGGGCACCAGCGCCTCGTGGAAGAACTCCTCCAGGCCCGAGATCCAGCCGCCGCGGTTGCCGGTGGGGTAGCGCAGCTCCACCAGGGTGGAGACGTAGCGCTGGGGCGAGTCGATCCGCAGCACGGCGGTGCGCTGGTCGGGCAGCAGCGCGGCAGGCAGCAGCGCCGCCATCGCGCGGGTGAACGGCAGCAGGCCGTACTCCCACTCGAAGAAGGAGAGGATGTGGCTCAGCTGGCCGCTCTTGCGGATGCTGTCGGCGGCCTGGTTCTGCAGGCTGTCGTCGAAGCCCTCCTCAAGGTAGCCGGCCATCTGCCCCATCTCGCTGGCCTTCACACGCTTGCTGCCGATGGCGTTGGTCAGGCCCTTGGTGGCCCACAGGCGCGCGCCCTCGACGCCCACAAACTCGAAGTCCTTCTCTTTGCTGAGCCGATAGTTCAGCGCAAAGCGGAACGACTCATAGTCGGCCTGCCGTGGGTTATGGTAGAACAGGTCGGCGATGATCTCGGTGTCGAGCAGCGGCTGCTGGCGCTCATTTTTGATGTAGTCGGTGATGCGGCGCAGGTCGTTTTTGCCGAAGTTGGCCACCATCGCCTCAGGGAACACGTCGCCGCCAAACGAGACGATCCGGCGTAGCGGGTCGTTCTCCAGCGCGGTGCGCAGCTGCGACATCAGCGCGTTGCCGTACTGGCCGAGCAGGTCGGCGGTGGGGCGGCGCAGGTCGATCTGCACGCCGTTTGGCAGGGTGAGCATCGTGCTGGCCTGCGGCACGCTGGCCACCGGCGCGGCCTCGGCCACCGGCGCGGCCTCGGCCACCTCGGGCTGGGCCTCGGCCACCGGCGCGGCCTCGGCCACCTCGGGCTGGGCCTCGGCCACCGGTGCGGCCTCGACCACTGGCGCGGCCTCGGCACCCTCTCCCTCCTCGGGCGGTAGGATGCCCACCTGGCGCTGCCAGTAGTCGGAGATAAAGACCGGCTCAACCGTGGTGAGCGCGGGGCGCGTGGTCGTCACCACCACGCTAATATCATCGATCGGCAGCGGGTTCTCCGGCTCGTACAGCCGTTTGCGGAACATATGGCTGTTGTCCACCACACGCGGTGAAAATGCACCGCGCTTGGAGGTGGTGAAGACCACATCGCCATCGCGCTCCTCGCGAGCGAAGAGCGCGGCGTTCTCAGTCAGCGCCGCGTCAAGCTGGCTCTGGACCTTGCTGCGGTCCATCTTGTGGACGGTTGCAAAAAAATCGGCCAGATTTGCCAGCGTCTGGCGGATGGGCGCATCTTCAGCAAACAGCGCGCCCTGCGCCACCATAATCTTATATACCTGCGCGGCGAGGGACTGCTGATCAGCGCTGCCTGTGAAAGTAGGCTCACTCATTGCGTCAAAAACTCCACTGCTTAGGCTTAGGAAGCCGATGCTCGCTGATCATCTGCCAGCACGAGCTCGCGCAGAATCTCCAGGTAGCGTTCGGTCAATTTGGCAATGTCCTGTGGCTGCCCGCTGGCGCGAAGGATCTGCACCAGTCTGTCGACCCCAGTCTCACCATAGATAATGTTTTTGGCGTCCATGGGTATCCTAACAATAATATCTATATCCACAACACCAAAACGCAGGGCGCGGCAAGACAGCCACGCACCGCGTGCTGCGCAGTATTATAGCATGGCTCAATCTCATAGCGCAAACTTATGGCAAATAACATGGATAGGCGGGCGCGCTGTTTTCTCGATTCTACTCGGTGAGGCTCTCAAGCACCAGCGCTACGCCGCCGATAGCCACGCTCTCAAAGCCCAGTACCGAATGCACCACGGGCACGGGGCGTTCCACAAGCGAACGCATGAAGTCGGCCATGCGCTCCTGGATGCCGTTGATAAACGGCTGACCGCCGCTGCGAGCGACGATCCCGCCCAGGATGATCATCTCGGGGTCGATCAGCGCGACGATCTGCGAAAGCCGCACCGCCAGAATATCGATGGTCTCGCTTACCACCTGGCGGCCAATCACGCTGTCGGTGAAAATGTCGCTGAGCAGATTGGTGGACTGTCCAAGTTCGGTGGCCCGCGCCATCAGGCCGCGGATCGAGACCTGCTCCTCAAGGGTGCGCGGCATGTGGTCGGGGCGCAGCGGGTCGAATGGCCCCACCACCGCGTGCCCGATCTCGCCGGCCATGGTTGCGGCACCATGGTAGAGCTTGCCGTTCAGCACCAGGCCGCCGCCCACGCCGCTGCTCAGGTGCAAGTAGAACAGGTCGCGCTTGCCCTGGCCCACGCCGAAGGTGGCCTCGGCCAGCGCGATGAGGTTGGCGTCGTTATCAATCAGCGCCGCCGCCCCAAAGGCCTCCTCGACCTGGTCGGCGATCGGGTAGTCTTCCCATCCGGCCACGCGCGGCGACTGGATGATTTTGCCCGCGCGCGCATCCACCGGGCCATTGAAGCCGACGCCTATCCGCACGAGGTGGCCGTCGGGCACATGCTTTTCGCTCAGCAGTTGCTGGCCGAGTGCGATGACCTCGCTCATCATTGCCGACGGCTCTTTGCTGGTGATATCTCGCTGGAGGCATGTGTAGGTGTGGTGTTGAAGATCGACCAGGGCCGCGCGAAGCCCGTAGCTCCCGACGTCGAGGCCCATCACGCAACCCTGCGAGCTAAGTGCGCCCCAGGTGTGCTGCGCTAGGCGTTCTTCGACACGAGTTCGAGGATCGTGCATGGGGACCCCCTTTCCAGCAAATACATACGGAATGAGTCTATTCTAGCACACAATCCTGCGATGTGTAAGCGAAGAAGGCTGGCCGTATCACTATATGATCGGTTTTCTTATGATTTTATTATTTTCAGATGGCTAATAAAGACGACCATGCCACGCTTCCCAACTAGTGTGGCATGGTCGTCTGGCCGTGCTTCGTGGCTACTAGCGTTCTGGATTACCCTCGATGGTCGCTGGGGAACTGGGGAGGTTCTTCTGGCTGCTGTAGAACAAAAAGGCTACACACGCCGCGACAATGCCAAACAGCAGCGCCAGGAAAAGATCATATAGCTGCCATTGTTTATCGGATTGGGCGCTCGCGATAGGGCTGGCTCCCACCGGTATGGGTGTGCCTACGGCGGTGGGCGTGAGGCTTGGCCCGGGTGTGCGAACGACGCCAACATAGCGCGAGCTGCGTCCGACCAAGCCGTATGGCTGTGCCTGGCTGCTTCTCCTTGTCAGCGGGTGCTCGGCCAGGGGGTGCTCGGTTGGGGCTAGCCCCACTTGGCTGGCGCTGGCTATAAGCCGTTGGGCTTGGGCCGCTGCGGGTGTTGCGGTGGGTGTGGCGGTGGGTGTGACGGTGGATGCTTCGCATGGGGCAGCCGCCTGCTGCTGAGGGCATAGCGGAACCCCATGTGCAGTAGTGGTAAACGTGGCGCTCGCTATTTCAGCCCCATCGGGTGCGATGATGCGTATGGTATCGCCATCGTTGTTGAGCATGGCGCTGTGGAGGAAAATACGCTGACTGGTGCCAGCGGCGAGCATGGTTCCCTCGGGAATGATATATGGTGCTCCATCTTTCTGATCGTCGATTTTCCAGCCAGCAAGATCTATCGCCTGATCGGCGCTGTTATGCAGATCAACCCATTCAGGCGTGTTGGGGCTAGGGTTGGCCATAAAGCGCTCGATGGCGATGGCCTGGCGCACATACTCTGGCGGTTGAACCATAGTCGGCGACGGGGTGCGGGTGGTGCTGGGTGTGGTGGTCGGCGATGGCGTACGGGTGGGCGATGGCGTGCGGGTGCTGGTCGCCTCCTCGGTTGGCGATGGCGTACGGGTGCTGGTTGAGGTGTTGGTGGGCGACGGGGTGCGGGTAACGGTGGGTGTGGCGGTCGGCGATGGCGTGCGGGTGGGCGATGGCGTGCGGGTATGCGTGGCCTCCACCGTGGGCGACGGGGTGCGGGTGTTGGTGGGCGTGGCGGTAGGCGACGACGTGCGCGTGGGTGATGGCGTGCGGGTATTGGTAGGGGTGCGGGTATTGGTAGGGGTGCGCGTGGGTGATGGCGTGCGGGTCGGGGTATGGGTCCGAGTGCTAGTTGGGGTGTTGGTGGGCGTGGCGGTTGGGGATGGGATCGGTGTGTTGGTAGGCGTGCGAGTCGGCGATGGAACCGTGGTAGCTGTATGTGGAGGGGTGGGTGAAGGTGTAGTAGATACGCCAGCGGTTGTGGGTTCGGCGATGCCCGTGGGCGATGGCGTATCGAGTGTGGGGATGAGAATTGTTGCCGAGGGCTCTACGCTCGGATCTATGGTTACGCTGGGGGCTGCTGTGGGTATTGCAGGTGATGTGGGCGTGCTGGTTGGTGTCTCGGATGGGGCTGGCGTGCTCGTTGGGGACGCTGTGTCGATGGGCGGTGCGGTTGGTGCCGCGCCGCTGTTCCAGCCGCCCATAGTGGGGCCTGCCCATTGCCATGTGTTTGTGCCATCGGGGGTGCGCGCCAAGCTCTTTCCCGATTGGGCGCTGCTGTAGGTTTGGGCATCTACCACGCTGCCTCCCGCGAGTAGCTGGATGGCGTCGGTGCCTGTGTTATTTAAAATAGCCGATGACAGCGAGATGACGAGAAGTCCGTTGGCAGGAACAATTGATCCAGCCGGGATCGTTGTCTGGGTGCCGCCGATCGTGTCATCGTCGATCTTATAGCCCGAGATATCGATGTCGCTGGCGGTGGGGTTGAAGAGCTCGGCCCACTCGCTGCCTGCCGTCGGCGCGGGCATGAACTCGTTGATCAGCAGGCTGCTGGGTGTGGCGGCAAGCTGGTGGGGGCGCGGCGCGGCGATAGCGGGAGGTGCTGCTGTGATGGGAAGAAGGCAGATGGACAGGATGAAGGTAGATGTTAGGGTAGTGGGGTGGGGGAAATGCGGCATTGTTTGCTCCTTGTGAAGGGTGCCCAATAACGCGTTCTATGTGGCAGTGTAGTATGAGGTGCTTAATAATCTGTTACCGTGTAAGAGAAGGTCTACATATACCCCTAGGGGGTATGTAATCTAGCATACAGCATAAAGAAACAGATCATGCTATTATTGGATCTGTGTTGGCGCAGACACTGCGTCACAAAGGAGCAAGACGTATGCACAGCAAAGTTGTGGTGATCGGCTCTGGCCCGGCGGGCCTGACAGCGGCGCTCTACACGGCGCGCGCCAACCTTGAGCCACTTGTCATTCGCGGCCTTCAGCCGGGCGGGCTGATCGCCACCACGAATGAGGTAGAGAACTACCCAGGTTTCCCCGAGCCTATCGGCGGGTTTGACCTTGCCCAGAAGATGGAAGAGCAGGCTGCCCGCTTTGGGACAAAATTTCTTGATGCGCTGGTAGAGAAGATCGATACGACCCAGCGGCCTTTTGTGCTGACGCTGGACAGCGGCGAGCAGGTGACTGCCGATACGCTCATCCTCTCCACCGGGGCCTCGCCGCGCAAGCTGGGCGTGCCCGGCGAGCAGAACCTAGCCAACCGGGGCGTGTCGTACTGCGCCACATGCGATGGCTTCTTCTTCCGCAACAAGCGCGTGGTGGTGGTGGGCGGCGGCAACAGCGCGCTCGACGAAGGCCTGTTCCTGACTCGCTATGTGAGCGAGCTGGTGATCGTGCATCGCCGCGACCAGTTGCGCGCCGATCCGGTGCTGCAGGAGCGCGCCTTCTCGAATCCCAAGGTGCGCTTCGTGTGGGATTCCGAGGTGGCCGAGGTGCTGGGCGACAACACCGTGAGCGGTGTGCGCGTGAAGAACCTGAAGACCGGCGAGGAGACCACGATCGAGGCCGAGGGCGTGTTTCCCTACATCGGGCACGTTCCGAACACGCGCGTGTTCGAGGGCCTGATCGACCTCGACGAGAACGGCTACATCAAGGCCGACGACCACACCCGCACCAATGTGCCTGGCATCTTCGCGGCTGGCGATGTGGTGGACCACGTCTACCGCCAGGCTATCACCGCCGCTGGCGATGGCTGCAAGGCCGCCATGGAGGCCACGTGGTTCCTGGCCGAGCAGGAGCACGCGGCCAGCAAGTCGCAGAAGAAGCATGAGGAGGTGGTCTCGCCCGCGCTGAGCGGCTGGTAGGCTACCCTCTTCTGAAAAGCCAAACACCCCGCAGGAATAGCTTCCTGCGGGGTGTTTGCGTGTGTCAGCTAGCGCAGCCACAGGCTCAGCGCGCCCAGCGCGGCCCCTGCGGTCAGCACCACCGCCGCGCCCAGCGGCGCATCCAGCGGGTGCGGCGAGACCTGCCGCCGTGTGGCTACCACTAGGCCGCACAGCCCCAGCGGCAGCGCCAGCGCCCCCGCGAACAGCACCAGCGAGACACCCAGCGCCCCCACCGCGAAGCTGCGCGCCCGCGCCGCCGGGGCCAGCGCCCCGTGTGCGAATGAGGGGTCGAGCCAGGTCATGACGCCGATAGGCACCGCCAGCCCCGCGATCACATAGGCCACCACCGCCAGCGCCACCGGCAGATTCAGCCACGACAGATCGATCGCCCAGCCCTGCGGCCCTGTGAGCGCCAGCGCCACCGCGATCGTGGCGGCGTGGATGCCCTGGTCGAGCAGGAAGGGGACGATGGCAGGCCGGAACAGCCGGTCGGCGCGGTGCACCTTCCACCAGTCGGCAAAGATGTGCACCGCGGTGATGCCCAGCATGGTGGGCCAGAGCGCCAGGAAGGCTCTGTCGATCAGGCCCAGGGCCAGCATGCACAGCAGAACCACCCCGCCGTGGATGAGCAGGCCATCCCAGCGGCGCTTGCGCACCACCAGCCAGTAGGGCTGCAGGGCAAAATCGGCTATCAGGTGTGCGAGAAAAAAGTAGTAGAACATTGCGTGGACTCCTTTATGGTTAGGGAAGTTTTGCTTTTTGCTCAAGCCCGTGTGTGTCGAGCACGCTGACGCGGGCGCGCGCCATCTGGATCAGGCCCTGGTCGCGCAGGTTCGCCAGCGCGCGGTTGGCGGTCTCGCGGGTGGTGCCCACTAGGCTGGCCAGATCATCCTGGGTGAGCCGCAGGTCGATATGGGTCACATCGCCCTCGCGCTGGCCGTAGCGCGCGGCCAGCGCCAAGATCTGGCGCGCCACCCGCTGGATGGCCGAGCTGGTGCCCAGCAGATCGGCGTGGCTGGTGCTCTGGCGCAGGCGCTGCGCCATGGCCTCCAGGATGGCCACGGCGATCGGCGGGTAGTCGTGCACCGCGTGCAGGAACGCCGAGCGGTGCAGCAGCAGCGCCGAGGTGCGGCCCATGGCCACGGCGCTGGCCGAGCGCGGCTGTCCATCCAGCAGCGCCAGCTCGCCGAAGAAATCGCCAGCCCGAAAGATCGTGACCGATAGCTCCTGCCCGGCCTCGCTGATCGTGTAGATCCGCACCTGCCCCGTCACAATGATGTAGAGCACATTTCCCGGGCTGCCCTGGTGAAAGATGGACTCGCCGCGCTCGAAGGACTGCGCCCCGAGGCTGCGGGCCAGCACCTGCAGATGTGCCGTATCAAGGTTTGAGAAGCACGGGATACACGCTAGACGATCGATACTGTGCATCTCAAGAGCCTCGCTTTCCATCAACTAGAGTGGTCATTACGGATGTAGTGTAGCGCGCATCGGCCAAAAGAACTATGATCGCGATCACGATGAACGAGATTCTTTGGCTGTTTGGCAATGCAGGTGTGCTCTGGTATCATAGGAACTATGATCTGGACAATATCTGATCTTCATCTTTCGATAGCGAAACCAAAGCCAATGGATATCTTTGGCGATCGCTGGAAAAATCACCCCGAGCGGATCGCCGCAGCTTGGCGCGCGACTATCCAGCCGGAGGATACCGTGCTGATCGCTGGCGATATCTCATGGGCAATGAAAATAAACGAGGCGCTGCTCGATCTTGCGTGGGTTGACGCGCTGCCTGGGAAGAAAGTCATGATCCGGGGCAACCACGACTACTGGTGCCCCCGCAGCGTTGGCGCGGTGCGTCGGCACGCGCCGCCCTCGATCGCGCTGATCGGCGGCGAGGCGGTGGACATCGGCGAGGCGGTGGTATGCGGCACGCGCGGCTGGGTGACGCCGGGCACGCCGGGCTTCAGCCCGAAGACCGACCAGTCGATCTACGAGCGCGAGCTGCGCCTGCTGGATCGCGCGCTGGAGCAGGCGCGGGCGCTGGCCCAGGGCCAGAAGCCGATCATCGTGATGATCCACTACCCGCCCTACAACGAGCACAAGCCCACCGAGTTTGCCCAGCGGATCAATGCCAGCGGGGCCTCCGCATGTATTTACGGGCATCTTCATCGCCCCTATGACTGGGGCCAGGCAAAACAGGGCTGCAGCGATGAAGGGGTGTTCTACCAGCTGACATCGTGCGACTATCTTGGGTTTCGCCCGGTTGGCGTGCGTGGTCTCTCGCGTGAATCGTAACCCCTGCGCCTACGACAATCAATCGCATTTTCTCGCTATTTTGTTGGCAGGCCGGGGCGCTCCTGCCATTTTTCTTGCCCAGCCACCATCCCGCGTGAGCCTGCTGCGGCCCACCGTAGGCGTGGCCTCTTTTCACCCCACCGATCGCCCGGGCGGGATCGCGGAAATGCGACAACGCCTAGCGATATGGCTCTTTTTTGGGTGTGTACATTTGTTCTAAAATGATGGACAACCGCATCATTATGCGGTATAATACACCTAGTTCTATCAGAATACGAGTAAATACCCCGGTCAGGCGGCGGCATACCAGCCGCCGCTGATCACGTTTGGAGGAACAATGGAGATCGGGATCGTTCGGCCTCGCAACATCACCGAAGAGATGCGGACGGCCTACCTAGACTACGCGATGAGCGTAATTATCTCGCGTGCCCTGCCCGATGTGCGCGACGGCCTCAAGCCCGTGCAGCGGCGCATCCTCTACGGCATGTGGGATATGGGCGTGCGACATAACCAGCCATATAAGAAGTGCGCCCGTATCGTCGGCGATGTGATGGGTAAGATGCACCCCCACGGCGACGCATCGGTCTACGACGCGCTGGCCCGCCTGGCCCAGCCATGGAACATGCGCTACATGTTCGTGGACGGCCAGGGCAACTTCGGCAGCGTGGATGGCGATATGCCCGCCGCCATGCGCTATACCGAGGCCCGCATGTCGGCGATCGCCGAGGAGATGCTGTTCGACCTCGACAAAAACACGGTCGACTTCGGCGACAACTTCGACGGCACCTTCCGCGAGCCGCGGGTGCTGCCCGCGCGGCTGCCCAACCTGCTGCTGAACGGCGCGGCGGGCATCGCCGTGGGTATGGCCACCAACATCCCGCCCCACAACCTGGGCGAGGTCTGCGATGCGCTGATGATGCTGATCGACAACCCCGAGGTGACGATCGAGGAGCTGGTGAAGGTCATCCCCGGCCCCGATTTCCCCACCGCCGGCCTCATCCTGGGCACCGAGGGCATCATGAACGCCTACTCGACGGGCAAGGGCCACATCACCCTGCGCGCCAAGGCCCATATCGAGGAGGCGGCGCGTGGCGCGTACAACATCGTCGTCACCGAGCTGCCCTACCAGGTGAACAAGGCCCGCCTGGGCGAGCGCATCGCCGAGCTGGCCAAAGAGCGCAAAATCGAGGGCATCCGCGATGTGCGCGACGAGTCCGACCGCACCGGCATGCGCTTCGTGATCATCCTCAAGCAGGATGCCCAGCCCAAGAAGGTGCTGAACGCGCTCTACAAGCACACCCAGATGCAGACGACATTCGGCGTGAACATGCTGGCCCTGGTCGAAAATGGCCTGCAGCCGCGCGTGCTCTCGCTGAAGCGCATGCTCCAAGAGTATGTAGACCACCGCCAGAATGTGCTGCGCCGCCGCACCGAGTACGAGCTGGAGCGCGCCCGCGCCCGCGCCCACGTGTTGGAGGGCCTGAAGATCGCGCTCGACAACCTCGACGAGGTGATCTCGACCATCCGCAACTCGCGCACCCGCGACTCGGCCCGCAACAACCTGATGAGCAACTTCAAGCTCTCCGAGATCCAGGTGAACGCCATCCTCGATCTGCCGCTTGGCCGCCTAGCCGCGCTGGAGCGCAAGAAGATCGAGGACGAGTACCGCGAGATACTCAAGCAGATCGCCGAGTTTGAGGACATCCTGGCCCACCCGCAGCGCATTCTGGTGATGATCAAGGACGACCTGAAGTACCTGAGGGACAAGTACGGCGACGCCCGCCGCACCCGGATCATCCCCGACGCCACCGGCGATGTCAGCGACGAGGACCTCATCCCTGATGTGAAGGTGCTGGTCACCGTGACCGAGCGCGGCTACATCAAGCGGATCCTGGCCGACACCTACCGCACCCAGCGGCGCGGCGGGCGCGGCATCAAGGGCATGGAGACGCGCGAGCAGGATGTGGTGCGCCATATCCTGGGCTGCAGCACCATGGACGACCTGCTGTTCTTCACCGACCGTGGCAAGGTCTACCAGCTGAAGGCCCACGAGGTGCCCGACGCCGGGCGCACCGCCAAGGGCCTGCCGCTGGTCAACCTGATCTCGCTAGAGCCGGGCGAGCAGGTCACATCCATGCTGGCCGTCTCGAACTTTGATGATGGCGAGTATCTGGTGATGGCCACCGTCAAGGGCAAGATCAAGCGCACGCTGCTGAAGGAGTACAGCCAGGTGCGCTCGAACGGCCTGATCGCGATCGGCCTAGAGGATGGCGACCTGCTGGGCTGGGTGGCCATGTCGCAGGGCAACGAGGACATCCTGATCACCACGGTGAAGGGCCAGACCATCCGATTCACCCAGGAGCAGGTGCGCCCGATGGGACGCCCGGCCAGCGGCGTGATCGGCGTCAACCTGTCCGATGGCGACCGCTGTGTGGACATGGGCCTGGTGCAGCCCGGCGCGGCCCTGCTGGTGGTTACGGCCAACGGCTTCGGCAAGCGCACCCTGCTGGATGAGTACCCGGCCAAGGGCCGCGCCACCGGCGGCGTGATCACGATCAAGCTGCGCCCCGGCGACGAGGTGGCCGCCGCCCGCGTGGTGACGGACGACTCGCTGCTGACGTTTATCTCGGCCAGCGGGATCGTGATGCGCACCACGGTGGATGGCATCTCGACGCTGGGTCGGCTGACGCAGGGCGTCACCATCGTGAACCTGCGCGGCAGTGACCGCGTGGCCTCGCTCTCGGTCGAGGCCGCTGGCGAGGACGAGGTGCCGAGCCAGAACGTGCTGATCTCGATGGATGGCGATGGCCTGATCTAGTCAGATCGGCGGGCGAGAGCGGCGGGCGCACACGCGCCCGCCGCTTTTTGTTGCCGCCGTGCGGCCTCGGCCAGTGGTACAATGGGCCATCTCCCTAGCCATGAAAGGTATGTTTATGCGTCATCTGCGCGCCTTTTTTTTGACATGTGCCACGCTGCTCGCCGCCTGCGGCCAGCCTGCGGCCACGCCTAGCAGCGAAGCCTCGATCGTGGCGGTGCCTGCGGTCTCTGAGCTGGTGGTCGGGCCGAACCGCCTGGCGCTCGGCCTCATCCGCCAGAACTCGCCAGTGAACGACCCGCAGGCCAAGGTGCACCTGCGGCTCTACGATCGCGCCGACACCTCGGCCTCGGTGAAGATCGAGCAGGATGCCGCCTACTACGGCGAGGGGCTGCCAGCCGGGATCTATGTGGCCTACCCCACGTTCGACCGCGCGGGCGAGTGGGATGTGGTGGTGGACACGCAGCTGAGCGGCCAGAGCCAGCCGACCAGCAGCCGCTTCCGCGTGAATGTGCTGGAGAAGAACGCGGTGCCGAACGCGGGCGACCGCGCCATCTCGGTCAAGACGCCCACCGTGGCCGACACGCCGCTCGACCATCTCTCCTCGGGCGGCAGCCAGAATCCGGCGCTCTACCAGATCAGCCTGGATGCGGCGCTGGCCTCGGGCAAGCCCACCGCAGTGCTGTTTGCCACCCCGGCCTACTGCCGCACCGCCATGTGCGGGCCGAACGTGAAGGTGCTGGGCGAGCTGCAGCAGAAGCTTGGCGACAAGATTAACTTCATCCATGTGGAGGTGTACCGCTACCCCTTCGACACGTCGTTCAAGGCGCTTGCCGATGCGGCGAGCGCGGCCATGAAGGCCAACCGCAACATGACGGCGGAGGAGGCGGCTGCGGGGTTCTCGGATGGGATGATGGCCTGGGGGCTGCAGACCGAGCCGTGGCTGTTCCTGATCGGCAAGGATGGGGTGATCAAGGCGCGCTATGAGGGCGGGATCACGGTGGAGGAGCTGACCCCGGCGCTGGAGAAGCTCTAGGCTTTGTGTGGCGCTGGGGCGACATGTGTGCCCCAGCGCCTTTTCCCCTAGCGCGCACGCTCCTGGTTGCGGCAATGTGCCACGAACGCCGCGAACACCGCCGACCAGCGCGAGTCGGTGTCCTCCCACAGCAGCTCGGGGTGGCACTGCACCGCCGCTACAAAGGCATCGCCCTCGCCCTCTACGGCCTCCACCACGCCATCCACCGCGTGGGCCACCGCACGCAGCCCCGGCGCAAGGTCGCGGATGGCCTGGTGGTGCAGGCTGTTGACCGCCAGCTCGCTGACGCCCAGCACCTCGGCCAGCCACGAGTCCTCGGATAGCGTGATGCCGTGCGAGAGCGCGCGGAAGTCGCGGCGGGCATCGCCAAACGCGTGGTCGATGAACGACGGGCGCTCGCTGGGCAGGTCTTGGTAGAGCGTGCCGCCCATGGCCACGTTCAGCAGCTGCTGGCCCCGGCAGATGCCGAAGATCGGCATGCCGCGCTGGAGCGCGTGGCGGGTGATCTGCAGCTCGGCCTCGTCGCGGGCGGCGTTGGTCAGATCGAGCGCAGGGTGGGGGGCGGCGCGGTAGTGGTGGGGGTGGATGTCCTCGCCGCCCGCCAGCAGCAGGCCGTCGCACTGGGCCAGCAGCGTGGCCAGGGTGGCCTGGGCCGCTGTGGGCTGGATGAGCAGCGGCACGGCGCCCGCCGCCTCGATGGCGCGCAGATAGCTGGATGGCAGCGTGTAGGATGGCGAGTACCAGGGCTCGGGCGATGTGGATGCGGGCACGCCGATGATCGGATGTGTTGGCATAGCAGGCGCTCTTTCTTCTGCGAACTAGTGCGAGATCTCGACGGCCACGCAGCTCTCGACAAAGCGGCGGAACACTGCCTGCCAGCGCGGGTCGGCCTCGGCCTGCAGGGCCTCGGGGTGGCACTGGATGCCCATCAGGAACACCTGGCCCTCGCCCTCCACCACCTCGATCACGCCATCCTCGGCCCAGCCGGTGGCGCGCAGCCCCGGCGCAACATCCTTCACCGACTGGTGGTGCAGCGAGTTGATCACCAGCGACCGCGCGCCCAGCAGCTCGGCCAGCTGCGAGCCTTCGGCCAGCTCCAGCTGGTGGGCGGGATACTGCCAGTTTTCCTTGGCCGCCGAGAGATCGTGCGCGCTGCCGCCCAGCTGCGCGGGGATGTCCTGGTAGAGCGAGCCGCCGAGCGCCACATTCAGCACCTGGATGCCCCGGCAGATGCCCAGCACCGGCTTGCCATCGGCCACCGCGCGCTGGGTTAGGGTGATCTCCACATGGTCGCGGCGCAGCTCGATATGGCCCATCTCGGGGATGGCTTGCTCGCCGTAGCGCGCCGGGTCGATGTCCGCGCCGCCCGCCAGCAGCAGGCCGTCGAGCATGCTGTAGATCTGCTCAAGCACATCGGCGGTCTCGATCTGGGGGATGAGCACCGGCACGCCGCCAGCGCGCACGATCGCGTCGATGTAGGTTTCCTGGTGGCCGTGGAATCTGGGGTACCACTCCTTCGGGCGGATGGTGCTGCACGGGATGCCGATCACGGGTTTCATGCGTCGCCTCCTTCTGGCGTGCATTGGTCGAGTGCTGGGTGGCAGCGCTCCCTGGGTGAAAAAGAAAGGCTGGCCTGCCTTTGGTGAGGCGAGAGCCAGCGACGGCGCGCGCCATGCGGGCGGTGGCGCGGGGTATTCTTTTGTGCGGGGAAATTATAGCATAGCTGCTGTGTGGTGCGTTTTTTTCGCTGGGAAGAGAGCTAGAAAACTTTAAGATGTGAATTTTTTGCAAAGTAAAATATTGATGTTATCGTAAGACATGGTATAAAAGAAGCAGTCCTCTGTGTTAGGGATGCTGGTATAAAGGTCTTTTTTTGGTGAAAATTACAGACCTGCGTACTTTTACGGTTGCCTATAGGCTTGGAGGTATGCTACGATGCGCCAAGCACATCGGTTGCAACACTCCGCCGTCGCAGAACGTCCCTTCCACAAAACGCTGAAAGGAGTACCGATCGTGCCATACTGCCCAAAATGTGGGGTCGATAACCCCGCCGCCGCCCGCTTCTGCGATCAGTGCGGTGCTGCGCTCATCCCGGTGCCCGCGCCCGCCGTGTCGGCCCCGGCCTATATTCCCCCCGCCCCGCCGGTGGTGGCTCCGCCGGTGGCGGCCCCACCTGTGGCGGCCCCGCCGCCCCGCCCCGCTGCCGCCCCATCCAGCCTGGGTGGCGCGGTGCAGTGCGCGCAGTGTGGGGCCAGCGCGCTGCCTGGCGAGGCCTTCTGCGACAACTGCGGTGCGCCGCTGCAGGCTGGCACGCCCGCGCCCAGCGTCGGCGTAGGGGTAGCGCCCCAGGTGGCCTACCCCGCGCCCGTGGCCGCCGCGCCCACGCCCGCCTACACCCCGCCCACGCCTGCGGCCCCCGCCGGGCGCACCGCGCTTGCGCCCGCGCGGCTAGTGCTGAAGAGCGGCGCGGCGCTGCCGCTACCCGCCGCAGGCCAGGCGGTGCTGGGCCGCGCCGACGCAGTGAGCAACTTCACCCCGGATGTCGATCTTGCGGCCCATGGCGCGATCGATTCGGGCGTTGGGCGTCGGCATGCCCGAATCTTTATTCAGCAGGGTCAGGTGATGCTTGAAGACCTCGATAGTACGAATGGCACGTTTTTGAATGGCAATAGGCTTAAACCACGTCAGGCAATGCCCATCCGCGATCAGGATACGCTACAATTAGGCAGCTTAGCATTGCAATTCTGTTTTTAGCCTGCGTTTATCAATATGGAAATCGCGTCTGCATACTCGTGCGGCACAAAGGGCCTCTTTTGTGGCACTACGTCGATTAGAGATCATGGCTATCGATAACACACACTCTGCATTAGCAGCGGCCACCGTCTTGACCGCCGATCACCAGACTGGCCTGCCCACCCTGATCCGGCTCTGCGCCGACCTGGGCGAGCAGATGCGGCAAGCGATGACGCTGACGCTGATTGTATGTGTGATAGATGGCCTGCCGCCCGAGGTTCGCGACGCGCCACCGCCCGCCACGCTGGGCGCGCTGGTGCGGCTGCTGTCGCAGGTCGCATCGGCCACGCCTGGCGCGCGGCTCTACCGCACCGCCTACGACTCGCTGGCGCTGCTGCTGCCGGGCGCTGCCCGCGCCGATGCGCTGCAGATCGCCGAGCAGGCGCGGCTGTCGGCGGCCTCGCTAGGGTTCACGGCCACGCTGGCGGTGGGCTGCTACCCCGAGCACGCCGCCGACGCCGAGACCCTGATCGCGGTGTGCGAGGCCCAGATCCACGGCAACGCAGGCGAGCACAACCGCGTCTACAGCGCCCAGCCCATGGGCTCGCTGCCGCCCGCCACCTCGCGACTGGCCAGCCTGCTGGTGGCCCGCCTGGGCACCCTGGCCGAGCTGGGCGCGCAGCTGCGCGCCACCGAGCAGCAGGCCTTCCACGACCCGGTGACGGGCCTTCCCAACGCCCGCTCGATGGAGCAGATGCTGGCGCGCCAGATCGAGCGCTGCGCCCACAGCCACACGCCGCTGGGCGTGCTGCTGATCGATGGCGACAACCTGAAGGATTACAACACCCGCTACGGCTACAGTGCCGGAAACGAGTGGATCCGCAGCATCGCCCGCACGCTGTCGGCCAACATCCGCCCCGGCGACTTCGTGGCCCGCTGGATGATGGGCGACGAGTTCGTGGTGCTGCTGCCCGACACGGGCCGCGAGGAGTCGCGCGAGATCGCCGACCGCCTGCGCCTGGCAGTGGAGGACGCTGGCACCACCAGCGCCTACCCTGGCACGATCTCGATCGGCGTGGTCAGTATCGACGAGCACACCCCCCCCGACACCCTGCTGGAGCAGGCCCGCAACGCCCTGATCGACGCGAAAGATCGCGGCAAGAACCAGATCACCATGCTCTAGCTGCTGCCATAGGGTAACACAAAGGGCTACGCCGATACTTGGCGTAGCCCTTTGTGTGTCTTGTCAGGGTGCTAGGACTAGGGCTTCTTGGGCTGCTGCGCGCCAGCGGCCTCTTTGGCGGCCAGATTGGTGCGGCGCGAGATATAGAGCAGCACAAAGCCGACGATCGCGGCTAGGAAGAGCAGCGCGATCAGCTTCACCACCAGCGGCGTGACAGCGATGCCCAGCATGCCAAAGCTGGCGCTGAGCGTGTAGTAGAACAGCACGATCTGGCGCGGCGTGTAGCCCAGATCCAGCAGCCGGTAGTGCAGGTGGTCGCGGCCCGCGTGGGCCACGCCCTGCCCCCCCAGCGTGCGCGAGACGATCAGCCAGGCCACATCCAGGATGGGCACGCCCAGCACCAGCAGCGCGGTGGCCAGCTTGGCCCCGCCCATGATCGCGCTCACCGCCAGCGCGAAGCCCAGCAGGTGTGCCCCAGTGTCGCCCATGAAGATGCGGGCGGGCGGGAAGTTGAAGACCAGGAAGCCAAGGCATGCACCGGCGATCGCCAGCGGCAGCAGCGCCACCGTCAGCTGGCCCAGCACGATGGCCTTGATGCTCAGCACCAGCGCGGCGATCAGCGAGACCCCGGCGGCCAGGCCATCCAGCCCATCCACCAGGTTGACCGTGTTGCTCATGCCGATGATCCAGAACACGGTCGCGCCGATCGCCAGCCACGGGCTGATGTTCCACAGGCTGACCTGGCCCACAAAGGGCGCGTTGAATGCGGTCAGCACCACGCCGTGCGCCTCGGTGAGCGCGCCTGCCGCGTCGGGCGCGCGCGAGTGGTCCCAGAGAAACGGGCCGACAGCGATCAGGGCGGCGGCGATCTGGGCGGCCAGCTTGGGCTTGGGGGCCAGCTCCACCACGTCGTCCACCCACATCACGCCGAACAGCAGCGCGCTGCCCAGCAGCGCCAGGAAGATACGCTCGGTCTCGAACGACGAGCGCTCGATCACGCCCGCCATGTCCAGGGCGAAGGTGGCGAGCATGGCCACGGCGAAGCCCTCGAACATGGCGATCCCGCCGATGGTGGGCGTGGGGCGCGCGTGCAGCCTGCGCCCGCCGGGCGCGGCAACCCAGCCACGCCGCTGGCAGAGGCGGATGACGGGCGGTATGGCCATTGCGGTGGTGATCAGGGAGAGGAAGAAGATAGCGACCAAGGCGAGGGCATGGGAGCCATTCATGGCAGTTCTCCGCAGCAGGGCGGCGCGCGGCGCTCGACGTGGAGGGCCGCGCGTGCTCCCGCCGCCTGTACTAGCTTGTGCCGAACTGGCGGTCGCCCGCGTCGCCCAGGCCAGGCACGATATAGCCCTTCTCATTCAGGTGCGAGTCGAGCGCGGCCAGGTGGATGGGCACATCCGGGTGGGCGTCGGCCAGCACCTTCACGCCCTCGGGCGCGGCGATCAGGCCCAGGAAGCGGATGTTGGTGGCCCCCCAGCGCTTCAGGATCTCCACCGCCGCCACCGCCGAGCCGCCGGTGGCCAGCATGGGGTCGAGGATGATGCACTGGTCGACATCCAGATGCGGGGGCAGCTTGTTGTAGTAGGTGACCGGCTCAAGCGTCTCGTGGTCGCGGTAGAGGCCGAGGTGCCACACGTGGGCGGTGGGGATCATCTCGATGGCCGGCTCGACCATGCCCAGGCCAGCGCGGAGGATGGGGAAGAAGCCGATGCGCGAGGCGTTGCGCTTGCCCTCGGTGGTGGCCAGCGGCGTCTCGATCTCGATCGACTCGAGGCCGATGCCGAGGGTCGCCTCGTACAGAAGAAATCGCGTCAGCTCTTGCACCAGCTCGCGAAACTTCTTCGGCTCGGTCTGCGCCCGCCGCAGCAGGGTGAGCTTGTGCTGCACCAGCGGGTGCTTCGAGACAAACAGGTTTTCCGTCATTGCAGTGTTCACTCCAGACCGAAAGCGAAAGACCGAAGGCCGCAGACCATGTGCGACTCGGCCTTCCATCTTAGGTCCTCGGTCAACTCAGCTAGCCGATAATTTATATCCTACGCCGCGAACTGTGATGATAATGCGCGGTTTCGAAGGCTCGGACTCGATCTTCTCGCGCAGGCGGCGCACGCAGACATCGACCAGATTGGTCTCGCCCACGTAGTCGTAGCCCCACACCTCGCGAAACAGCGTCTCGCGGTCGAAGACCTGGGTTGCGTTTGCCGCCAGGAAGTAGAGCAGCTCGAACTCCATAGGAGTGAGGTTCACATCCTGGCCGCGCACCACCACGCGGTGGCGCGGCTCGTCGATCTCTAGCTCGCCCACGCGCACCACCGAGGGCGCGCTGCGGTGCTTGTAGCCCTCCACGCGGCGCAGGATGGCCTCGACGCGGGCGATCAGCTCGGCGGTCTTGAAGGGCTTGGTGATGTACTCGTCGGCCCCCAGCTCGAAGCCGTGGACGATGTCCTCGGTGCCGTCGCGCGAGGTAAGCATCACGATCGGCACATCGGAGCGCTCGCGGATGCGCTGGCAGGCCTCAAAGCCATCGACATAGGGCATCATCACATCCAGGATGACGATGTCGAAGCCGCCCTTCTCGAACAGCTTCAGCGCCTCTAGTCCGTTGCGGGCGGGCACCACCTCGTAGCGCGGGTCTTTGAGCGTGACCTGCACCAGGGTCGCGATCGAGGGGTCGTCGTCGGCTACCAGCACACGCCGAGAGGCCGGGGCCTCCTCGTTGCGGCGCTCAGAGGTTTTTCGGATCAGTCGCATAGGCTCTTGGCGCGCCAAGCGGCGCTTGGCAGGGCTTGCCTGCACCAGCGCCGCCAGGGGCTGCTAGACGGCTTCATCCAGCCTGCGTCGGAAATCGCTGCGCTCGCTGGGGCGCGGCACCATAATCGGGTGGCCCCTTCCGGCGACAACCTCGCCGTTGATGATGCAGCGGTGGATGTGCTCCTGCGATGGGATCTCGTACATCACGTCGAGCAGCACCTCCTCCACGATCGAGCGCAGGGCGCGCGCGCCGGTTTTGACGGCCAGCGCCCGCTCGGCGATGGCCTCCATGCCATCGGTGGTGAACTCTAGCTCCACATTGTCCAGCGCGAACATCTTCTGGTACTGCTTCACGATGGCGTTGCGCGGCTCGGTGAGGATGCGCATCATCGCGACCTTGTCCAGCGGCTCAAGCGATGCGATCACGGGGATGCGCCCGATGAACTCGGGGATGAAGCCGTAGCGCAGCATGTCGTCGGGGGTGCACTTGCTGAACAGCGCGGTGTCCTTGGGCTGCTCGGGGGCTGCCCCGAAGCCCAGGGTGCGCTGGCCGTTGGTGCGCTGGCCGATGATCTGGTCGAGGCCCTCGAACGCGCCGCCGCAGATGAACAGCACGTTGGTGGTGTCGAAGGCGATGTACTCCTGCTGGGGGTGCTTGCGCCCTGGGATGGGCGGCACGTGGGCCTGGTAGCCCTCGAAGATCTTCAGCAGGGCCTGCTGCACACCCTCGCCCGACACGTCGCGGGTGATCGAGGGGTTGTCGCCTTTGCGTGCGATCTTGTCGATCTCGTCGACGTAGATGATGCCGGTCTGGGCGCGCTCGATGTCGCCGTCGGCGGCCTGGATGAGCCGCAGCAGGATGTTCTCGACATCCTCGCCCACGTAGCCAGCCTCGGTGAGCGCGGTGGCGTCGGCGATTGCGAAGGGCACATCCAGCATGCGGGCCAGGGTCTGGGCCAGCAGCGTCTTGCCGCTGCCGGTGGGGCCGATCAGCAGCACGTTGCTCTTGCCTAGCTCCACATCATCCACGTTGTAGCCAGCCCGCAGCCGCTTGTAGTGGTTGTAGACCGCCACCGAGAGGACGACCTTGGCGCGATCCTGGCCGACCACGTACTGGTCGAGCCGCTCGCGGATGCGGCGCGGGGTCGGCAGCCGCGCGGGGCCGTGGAACGCCGGGCGTGCGGCCTGGGGCGGCTGGCTCTGCGTGGCTGCGGCCTGGGCCTGGCCTGCGTCCTCATCGATGATCGCCCCGCACAAGGCCACACACTCGTTGCAGATGCATATAGTACCGGGGCCAGCGATGAGGCGCTGCACCTCATCCTGCCCCCGGCCACAGAACGAGCAAAGAAAGGCCCCGCGGCCATTGTTGCTACTGCGATTGCGGGACATAGGTTCTCCAGCTAAGCGGTATGCAGAAGGCGGCAGCCCTGCGTGTGGCAGGGCATGCCGCCTTCCTTAGGCGTGCTACTTTTCGGTCAGCGTGCTCAGATCCTCGCGGGTGAGGATCTCGTCGATGATGCCATACTCTTTGGCCTGCTCGGGCGTCATGAACAGGTCGCGGTCGAAGTCGTGGGCGATCCGCTCGACGGGCTGGCCGGTGTCCTTCGACAGCAGCTCGCGGATGACCTGCTGCATGCGCAGCAGCTCGCGGGCCATGATCTCTACATCCGGGGCGTAGCCGCGCGCGCCGCCGCCCGCCGGGTGCATGTGGATGGTCGAGTGCGGCAGGCTGAAGCGCTTGCCCTTGGTGCCGCCTGCCAGGATGGGGGTGGCCATGCTGCCGGCCATGCCGACGCAGACCGTGGAGACATCCGGGCGGATGGCGCGCATGGTGTCGTAGATCGCCAGGCCGGCGGTGATCGAGCCGCCAGGGCTGTTGATGTACAGCGAGATGTCGCGCTCGGGGTCGTCGTGCTCCAGGTAGAGCAGCTGGGCGACGATCAGGTTGGCGATCTGGTCTTCGATCGGAGTGCCAAGCAGAATGATCCGCTCTTTGAGCAGCCGGGAGTAGATATCAAAGGCGCGCTCGCCGCGATTGGTGCTCTCGACCACCATCGGGATCAGCGACTCGGGCCGCTTCGAGCTCCAGTCCATGCGGTACATCGATGTCCAATCCATGTTGGTACTCCATCCTCGTTAGGGACACCGCCGCCCGCCAGGCTTGCCCGGCGGGCGGCGGCGTGCTTACTTCTCCTCAGGCGAATCTGTCTCGGCTGCGGGGGCCGCGAGTTCCTTGCCAGTGGCGAGGGTAAAGAGCCGGGCGCGCAGCTTCTGGTTGAGCACGCCGGTGGCAACGGTGGATCGAAGCTGGGTTGAGAGCAGGTTGCGCACATTGTCGCGCTGGCCTTCGTCGTAGTCGTTGAGCATGCGCTCGATCTCGGCCTCGATCTCGGCCTCGTCGACGGTGATGCCCTCGCCCTTGATGACCTCGCTGAGCACCATCGAGGACTTCAGCCGCTGCTCGCCCTGGGGCTTCAGATCAGCGACCGCCTCGTCGTGGGTCTGGCCGCGGTACTGCAGCATCTGGTCGAGCGTGATGCCATAGCGCGACCACTCGTTCTCCTGCTCGTGCAGCAGCGAGTCGGCCTCGCGCTCGATCAGGGCCTCGGGCAAGTCCCACTCGGTGCCGGCGATGATCTGCTCGACGAAGGAGTCGACCGCGGCGTTCTCGGCGGAGCGGGTGCTGGCCTCGGCAAGCTCGGCGCGGGTCTTCTCGCGCAGCTCGTCGATGGTGCCCTCGACCTCCTCCAGGGTGGGCAGCTCTTCCCAGTCGGGCAGCACGCGCTCCTGGATCTCCTTCACGGTGACCTTGAAGGTGACATCCTTGCCCGCCACCTGCTCGTTGGCGTGGTCCTCGGGCATCTTCACCACGATCTCGCGGGTCTCATCCTGGGCGATGCCCACCAGGCCGTCGTAGAGGCCATCCACCAGGCGGTCGGCCTCAAGCACTAGCGACGAGTCCTTCAGCTCCTCGGGGTCCTCCAGCGGTTCGCCGTCGATGAAGGTCTCCATCCGCACGGTCAGCTGGTCGCCCTGCTGAGCGGGCCGAGCCTCCTCCAGCGTCTTCAGCACCACGTGGCGCTCGCGGCGGGCATCCAGCGCGCGCTGGACATCTTCATCGGTGACTTCTTTTGGCTCGAAGTCGGCATGGATGGTGTGGTAATCAGGAATAGTGATTTCGGGCTGGACAGGCACCGTGACGCGGAAGCCAAACGGCTCCTCGTGCAGGTGAACATTTTCAAGATTCGCCTGGCCAACGGGGTCAATTTTTTCGCTCTCAAGCGCCTGCCGGAAGCTGGTGTTGATCAGATCTTCGGACGCCTCCTCAAGCAGGGCGGCGCGGCCATAGTAGTTCTCAACAATGAAACGGGGGGCTTTGCCCTTGCGGAAGCCGGGGATCTGCACACGCTGCGAGATTCGGCGTGCGGCCTTGTCCAGGCCCTTTTCTACCTGCGCGGCATCAAGTTCAATATCAAGTGCCAGTAGACTCTTCGGCAGCTTTTCGGTAGTAACTTTCACCAGAAATACTCCATGTCAGACAATCTGGCCCGCTATGGTCCAGTACTGCCCACATTATAGCACGAAGGGTGGGGGGCGCAAACACGGCGCTAGGGCGCGCTATTGACGGAATGGCCGCGAGCAGCTACGATCCGCATGTCATCTTCTTGATGTAAGGTTTCTACCGCGCTCAGCCAGAGGTACCTATGGAGATCGAGGCGAAGTTTCGCGCCCCCGAGCAGGTGTTTGCTGCGCTGCGCGGCCTGGGCCAGCTGGGGCCGTTCGCGCTGCGCCGCGAGCCGCAGCTGGAGATCCAGCGCAATATCTACTACGATACGGCGGATGCTCGCCTGCGCGCCGCGCCCTATGGCCTGCGCATCCGCCACATCGGCCCGCGCCAGATTGCCACGCTCAAGGGGCCTGCGCGCGTTGCCGATGGGCTGTATACGCGCGAGGAGTGGGAGCTGGATGTGCATGGCGATGACCCCGCCGCCTGGCCTGCGGGCGAGCTGCGCGACCGCGTGCTGGCCACCATCGGCGCTGCCCCGCTGCTGCCCACGGTGGAGATCCACACCGAGCGTGAGCATATCTACGCCGCGCTGGGTGGCCGCGAGCTGGCCGAGCTGAGCCTGGATGCTAGCACGCTGCTGGCGGGCGACCTGCGCGACTCGCTGCGCGAGCTGGAGGTGGAGCTGCTGCCCAGCGCGGATCGCGACGCGTTCGACCAGCTGGTGGCGCTGCTGCGCGAGCGCTTTCCGCTTACCCCCGAGCCGCAGAGCAAGCTGGCGCGCGCCATGCTGCTGCGCGAGCGCTGGCTAAAAAGGTAGACGTGCGCAGGTTTGAAAAAGGTGAGGTTGCTATGGTTGCGCGTGCCTATGCTGAAGAATCGCTTCCCAACGATGGGCCATCTGCCCTAGCGCTCGCGCTGTTTGATCTGGCGGCGCTCGACCCAGCGCTACGCGGCCTGCTGCCGCATGTCTGCGCTTTCGCCGCAGGGGCGGGCGGCGAAGGCGCGGCGGCCCGCGCCGCCCGCGACGCCGCGCTGGCCGCGCCGCTGCCCGGGCTGACCGCTGCCCAGCAGCGCGTGGTGGCCAGCGCTGCCGCCTTCCACATCGCCCGCCCGCGCCCCGAGCGCGAGCCAGCCTACGCGGCGCTGGGCAAGCGCGATCGCCAGGCGGCGCTTCAGCTTGGCACCATCGCTGGGCTGGCGGGCGAGCTGCGCCGCGCTGGCGTGGCGGTGGCGGCGGACGCAGGCGGGCGCGGGCTGGCCCTGCTGGTGGCGGGCGCGCAGGCCCCGCAGGCAGTTGCATCCGCCGCGCCCTACGCCCGCCGCTGGCAGCAGCAGATCGGTCCGCTGGAGCTGCGGCTGGCCCCCGCCGATCTGGAGCTTGCGCTGCCCGCTGCTGCTCCTGCCCTCGCCCCTTCGCCCGTGCCCGCCCTGCCCTTCGGCGAGCAGCCGCTGGCCGAGGCCGCGCGGGCCTCGCTGCGTCGCCACTTCGAGAAGCTGCTGGCCCGCGCCCAGGATGTGCGGCGCGGCGACGACCCCGAGGACGTGCACCAGATGCGCGTGGCCACCCGCCGCCTGCGCGCCTCGCTGCAGGTGGTCGCGCCGGTGTTCGACGCGGCGCTGGTGCGCGACACGCGGCGGCGGCTGCGCGATCTGGCGGCTGCGCTGGGCCACGTGCGCGACCGCGATGTGCTGCTAGAGCACCTGCGCGCTGACAGGGCCGCACTTGCGACGCCGCAGCAGGACGCCCTACAGCCGCTGATCGCTGTGGTCGAGCGCGAGCTGGCGCTGGCCCGCGCTGCGCTGCTGGCCTACCTCGAGTCGAAGCGCTACCGCCGCCTCGTCCGCGACTTCGCCCGCTTCCTCACCGCGCCCGGCGCTAGCGTGGCGCTGCAGGCCGAGCACGGCGGGCCGCTGCGCACCCGCGACATGGCCGGATCGCTGATCTGGCGGCGCTACGAGGCGCTGCGCTCCTACGAGCCGCTGCTGCCCGCCGCGCCCGAGGCTACCCTGCACCAGATGCGCATCGCAGGCAAGCGGCTGCGCTACACCCTGGAGTTCTTCACCGACGAGCGCGGGCCGGACACCCAGCCCTGCCTCGCGCCGCTGGCCGACCTGCAGGAGCTGCTGGGCGGGCTTCAGGATGCGGCGGTGGCCCGCGCGGCGATCGCGCAGCTTGGCATGGCGGGCGAGCCTGGCCCTGCGGGCTACCTGGCCCGGCGCGAGGCTGAGCGCGCGGCGCTGCTGGTGCGGCTGCCCGCCACCTGGGCGGGTGTGGGCGCTGCGGCCTACCGCAAGCGGCTGCTGGCGCTGATCGCGGCGATCTAGCGCTGGCCGCTCGCACCGGCGCGAAGGCCAAAAAGATAGGAAAAATCGGCCTGCCAGCATTGGCTCCAGCCTTCCCGCTTCGGTGGAGATTATGGCCAGCAGTCATATCGGTGCGCCTTCGCCGGATGGGCGAGGCCGACGTGACGCAATCGGGTTCCGGGGTGATGCAATCGGGTTCCGGGGTGATGCAATCGGGTTCCGGGGTGATGCAATTGCCTTCCGCAATGTTTCTCCCCTGGCCCGCCTTCGAGCCTTCGCGTCTTCGTGGTATTCGTTCCTTTTCCGTCCTGGGAGCTTTGGTGTCTTGGTGGTAAAAGAATCCTCGGGCTACCGTGCACATAAGCCCAGGTGCCGCATCCCCGCGCCCTTGCGGCCCCATCCCCCGCCGTGTATACTATGGCCTGACCCGAAAACCTGTGCTATCACCACGCGCCGATTGCGCGCCCTGATGAGATAAAGAGGCCCCGTGATCCCACGCAAACTAGCCCTGCGCAATTTCATGTGCTACCGCGAGGATGTGCCCCCGCTTGAGTTCGACGGCCTGGGCATCGCCTGCCTGTCCGGCGAGAACGGCGCGGGCAAGTCGGCCCTGCTGGATGCGCTGACCTGGGCGCTGTGGGGCGAGTCGCGTCTGAAGAGCGACGACGACCTGATCGCGCTGGGGGCGACCGAGATGGAGGTCGAGCTGACCTTCGCGCTCGATGGGCAGGACTACCGCATCATCCGCAAGCGCAGCAAGGCCAAGCGCACCGGCCAGAGCTGGCTCGATTTCCAGGTGCGCAGCGGCGACGCCTGGAAGTCGCTGACGGCGGCCTCCCTACGCGAGACCCAGCAGACCATCACCAGCACCCTGCACATGGGCTACGAGACCTTCGCCAACTCGGCGTTCCTGCGCCAGGGCCGCGCCGACGAGTTCACCCGCAAGGAGCCATCCAAGCGCAAGCAGGTGCTGGCCGAGATTCTGGGGCTGGATGTGTACGAGCAGCTGGAGGGCGGCTCGAAGGAGCGCGCCAAGTCGCTCGATGGCCAGATGAAGGTGGTGGAGGGCCAGATCGCCGAGCTGGAGCGCCAGGCCAGCGAGCAGGAGTTCCGCGCCAAAGAGGTGGAGAGCGCCGAGCGCCACGTGGCCAGCGTGTCCGAGCAGCTGGCCGAGGCCGAGCAGCAGCTGGCCGAGCTGTCCGCCCGCGTCCAGTCGCTTGAGCAGCTGCGCCAGCGCAGCCAAGATCTGCGCAAGCGCCAGGCCGACATCCGCCGCGAGCGCGACGATCTGGCCGTGGCGGTGGAGCGCCTGCGACGCGCGGTGAACGAGAGCGAGCAGGTGGTGGCCCGCCGCGCCGAGATCACGGCGGGCGTGGCGCAGCTCGAGGCCGCCCAGGCCGAGCAGCGCCGCTACGACGACCTGCGCGACCCCTACGACCAGCTGCTGGAGCGCTACCGCGCCCACGAGAAGGCGGTGGATACGGCTGAAGGCCAGATCAAGGCCGACCTACGCGTGGCCGAGGGCGAGCTGAAGCGGCTGCGCGATGCCGCCGCCCGCCGCCCCCACCTTGAGGCTCAGCTGGCCGATCTCCAGCGGCAGAGCAGCGGCTTTCCTGCGCTTCAGGAGGAGCTGGGTAAGGCCCGCACCCGCCGCGCCGAGCTGAGCGAGAAGCTGCAGGAATCGAGTCGATTGCAGGTGGAGCGCGGCAATCTGGCCCACCAGCTTGATCTGAAGAAGTCTAGCCTAACCAAGGTGCGCGACGATCTGAAGCGCCAGCAGAAAGAAGCCGAGGATCAGATTCGCCGCCTGGAGCAGGCCCGCCCCGAGCTGGAGCGCGCCCGCAGGCGTCAGGAGGCGCTGCAGGCCGATCTCGATGCCCTTGAGCAGCTGCGCGCCGACGAGCGCGGCGGCGTGGATCGGGCCGGGGCTTTGCGGGCCGAGTGCGCGCATATCAAGGCCCAGGGCGACGAGATTAACCGCAAGTTGGCGCTGCTGAAGGAGCAGGGCGACGCCCACGAGTGCCCGCTCTGCGGCAGCGAGCTGGGACACAGCGGCGTCGAGCGGATCGAGCAGCAGTACGACCGCGAGCGGGCTGACCTGCGCGCCCTGTTCAGCACCAAGAACAACGAGGCCAAGCAGATCGAGGCCAGCCTGGCCCAGCTGGGCGAACAGATCGCACGGCGCGAGGGCGCGGCCAGCGAGATGCAGCGCCTAGCGGGCCAGATCGCCCGCGGCGAGGCCGACCTCGCCGCCGCCGACCAGGCCCGCGCCCGCATGGCCGAGGACCAGCGCGCCCTAGAAGACGTGCAGCTCCAGCTGCTGAAGGGCGACTACGAGCACGGCACCCGCGCCGAGCTGGCCAAGGTCGACGCCATGATCAGCGCCCTGGGCGATGTGGAGACGGTCAAGCGCCAGCTGGCCCAGGCCGAGGAGCAGAGCCAGCGCGTCGAGCGCCGGATCGAGGAGCAGCGCGGCATTATCGCCAAGGTCGAGTCTATCCAGCGCGACATCCAGGCCATCGAAGAGTCGCTTCCCGCCCTGCACGACCAGGAGACGCTGGTGGGCGAGCTGCAGACCACGCTGGGCATGGGCGATTTTGCCCACGAGGATCGGCTGGCCATGGAGCGCATCAAGCAGCAGGCCAAAGATCTCGGCTATTCCTCCGACGCCCACCGCGCCGCTGGCGAGCAGGCCCGCGCCCTGGTGCGCTGGGAGGAGGAGCGGCGCAGGCTTGAGCGCGCCGAGGAGCGCCTGGCCGACGACCGTGCCGCGCTCGGGCGCGACGAGCAGTCGCTGGCCCGCCGCGATGAGGATCTGGCCGATGCCGACGCCCGTCTGGCCGAGATCCAGGCTAGCCTGCTCGACCTCGGCCCCGCCACCCGCGAGCGCGACGCCGCCCAGCTGCGCGCCGACGACCTGCGGCGCGTGCTGGGCGTGGCCCAGCGCGACCTGGGCGAGAAACGCGGCAAGCTGGCCACGGTGGAAAATGCTGCCGTCGAGCTGTTCTCGCAGCAGCAGCGCCGCAAGGAGCTGGCCGCGCGCAAGGCCCTCTACGACGATCTGACGCTGTCGTTTGGCAAAAAGGGCGTGCAGGCGCTGCTGATCGAGACCGCCGTGCCCGAGATTCAGGAGGAGGCCAACAAGCTGCTGGGCCGCATGACCGATAACCAGATGCACCTGACCTTTGAGACCCAGGGCGCGACCAAGAAGGGCGACGTGACCGAGACGCTGGAGATCAAGATCGCCGATGGCCTGGGCACCCGCGTCTACGACGCCTACTCCGGCGGCGAGAGCTTCCGCGTGGACTTCGCCATCCGCATCGCGCTGGCCAAGCTGCTGGCGCGGCGTGCGGGCGCGCGGCTGGAGACGCTGGTGATCGACGAGGGCTTCGGATCGCAGGACGCCAAGGGCCGCGAGCGCCTGGTCGAGGCGATCACCTCGGTGCAGCAGGACTTCGGGCAGATCCTCGTGGTCACGCATATCCAAGAGCTCAAAGACCTCTTCCCAGTGCAGATCGAGATCACCAAGAAGCCCGAGGGCAGCACCTGGGCCATCGCATAGCGCGGGCCGCCCCAGCGGCGCCGCACAAGGGAACCGATGTGAGCCTCGAATCGCTGCTCCCGCGCTTTATCACCATCCCGCCTGCGCCCTTTTTGATGGGCACGCCGATGCGCGACCTGAGCGGGCTGGCCAAGATCTACGGCGGCACGCGCGAGTCCTACCGCGAGGAGTCGCCGCAGTTCCCGCTCTCGCTCCACGCCTTCGAGATCGCCGATGTGCCCGTGACCAACGCGCTGTACGCCGCCTATGTGCACGCCAGCGGCGCGCGCGCGCCCCTGCACTGGCGCGGCCCCCAGCCGCCCGATGCCCTGCTCGACCACCCCGTGGCCGACGTGAGCTGGGCCGAGGCCGACGGGTTCTGCCAGTGGCTCTCGGGTGCGGTGTTTGGCCTGCGCCGCTGGGGCTGGCCGTTTCAGCGCGCCGCGCACTTCCGCCTGCCCAGCGAGGCCGAGTGGGAGCACGCCGCGCGCGGCACCGATGGGCGCACCTTTCCCTGGGGCGATACCTGGGATGCCCGCCTAGCCAACACCCAGGAGGCGGGCCTGGCTACCACTACGCGGGTGGGCGCCTACCCCCAGGGCGCTAGCCCCTACGGCTGCCTCGACATGTGCGGCAATGTCTGGGAGTGGACCGCGTCGCTCGATCGGCTCTACCCCTACTCGCGCCACGACGACCGCGAGCGCCGCAGCGCCGAGGGCAGGCGCATCCTGCGCGGCGGCTGCTACGCCAACCCGCATGGCTACGCCCGCTGCGCCTGCCGATTCCGGCTGGGCACCGATGTGCACAATCCCTTTCTCGGTTTCCGACTGGTACGTTCAAGCTAGGGTAGAAGGAGCATGGTATGGCGCAGATTCTCAAGCCGCCGACGCCGCTGCCAAAGCCGTTTGGCCTGCCGAGCGTTTTCCTGGCTGGGTCGATTGATATGGGCCAGGCGGCCACGTGGCAGCGTGATGTGGAGCAGCTTCTGGATGCGCACGAGATTCTCATCCTCAACCCGCGCCGCGACGACTGGGATGCCTCGTGGCAGCAGGATCGATCCAACCCTCAGTTTGTGGCCCAGGTCGAGTGGGAGCTCGACGCGCTGGCTCGCGCCGACCGCATCCTCATGTACTTTGCGCCGGGGTCGCTGGCCCCGATTACCCTGCTGGAGCTAGGGCTGTTTGCCAGCAGCGGCAAGGTGGTGGTGTGCTGCCCGCTGGGCTACTGGCGTAAGGGGAATATCGACATCATCTGCGAGCACCATCGCATCCCCCAGGCCTCCAACCTCGCCGAGCTATGCTCGTATGCCCCGCGCTAGTACAGGCGCTGGCCATAGATGTTATTTCGTTGGGAACTGCGCGAATTGCCATTTTATAATTTCCAGCCGCTCTGGTATACTAGTCGTGCAACATCTACCCAGCAGCGGAGTTACCCATGGATCGAATGGTCACCCTTGTGGTGGCGCTTGTGCTGATCCTCTCGATGGTGGTCGAAGGCATCCTGTTCGCTCAGAACCTCGATATGCGCCAGCGACTCGCCAGCCAGCCAGCTGCCACCGCGGCCACGAACGCCGCCCCCACCGCCAGCGCCGGTACCAGCGCCGAGCTTGAGCGCTACAAGCAAGACTATAACAAGGTCTTCACCGAGGCCCGCACGCTACGCGAGAAAAACGCCACGCTGAGCAGCGCCGCCAAAGAGCGCGACGAGCTGAAGGCTCAGCTCAGCACGCTGCAGCAGGAAAACACCAACCTCAAGAACGAAGTGCAGAACCTGCAGACCATGAATACGATCAACGGCCAGGTCACCAAGCTGCGCCAGCTGCCGCCGCTGGCCAATGTTCCCCGATCGTTCATGAACCAGGCCGAGCTGCGCGACTACTTCACCAAAAGCTACGAGACCAGCTACTCGGCTGATGCCGAGGCCGCCGACCGAGCGGTGCTGCAGGCGCTCGACATGGGCGGGCAGTCCTCGACCGAGGACATGCGCAAATCGCAGATCGAGACCATGACTAAGAGCGTGCTGGGCTTCTACGACCAGCAGACCAAGAAGCTGGTGGTTGTGACCAATCGGCCCCAGATGGGCGTCCACGACCGCGTGACCTACGCCCACGAGTTTACGCATAGCCTGCAGGATCAGCACTATGACCTGAGCGCGATGTTCGCGCGCACCAAGGGCAACTCCGACTACGATCAGGCCACCCGCGCCCTGATCGAGGGCGACGCCACCTACAGCATGTCGCTCTACGCCCAGAACTATCTCGACGCGATGGATGTGACCCAGTACCAGCTTGAGGCCTATCAGGATCTTGATCTCTACAGCGTGATGTCGAGCATCAGCTACAGCGGCCCCTTGGTCGAATCGGCCATGTACTTCCCCTACCAGGAGGGCGCGACCTTCGCCGCCACGCTCTACGCCAACGGCGGCCAGGCCGATGTCGAGCGCGCCTTCCGCAACCCGCCGCGCTCGACCGAGCAGGTGCTGCACCCCGAGAAGTACTACCAGGGCGATGAGCCGGTGGCGGTGACGCTGCCCGATCTAGGCCGTGTGCTCGGCTGGAAGGTGATGCACGAGGACACGCTCGGCGAGCTGACTCTGCGCATCTACCTTGAGCACCTGCTGCCGATCGATGAGGCCGTGCCCGCCGGCGAGGGCTGGGGCGGCGACCGCTACCAGGTGCTGCAGGGCGGCGCGGGTCAGCTCGCCCTGGCCATCCGCACCGCCTGGGATAGCCCACAGGAGGCTGCCGAGTTCGCCAGCACCTACGCCGACTTTGTGCAGGAGCTAGGCCAGGGCAGCGCCACCCAGCTGAGCGCCGCGCAGGGGCGGCAGCGCTGGCAGCTGAGCGGGCGGCAGATCTACCTGAGCCGCGCTGGCACGCAGGTGCTGGTGCTGCAGGCCCCCGACGCGGCCACGCTCGACACCCTGATCGCGCAGTTCCCCGGCCTCTAGGGCATAGCGAAGGGGCGCTAAGTGCGCCCCTTCATGCTTGATCCTCTGCTCACCACCTGGCCAGCCGCTAGAACCAGGCCCACACCCCGCTGGTGCGCTCAAGGTGCTGCCGGATGGCCGGGATCTCGCGCCGCAGCCGCTCGATCGAGTCGCAGTCCTGGTAGCGGTCGGCCATGCGCTGCTTCGACTTGCAGAAGGCCAGCTCGGTGATGCTGTAGTGCAGATGCCGCATGTGGCGGAACCGCACCACGCCGCCGCTCGATAGCGCCTGGATCTCGCGCCGCAGCCGCCGCACCGACGATGTGACCGCGCGGTAGTCCTCCAGATCGATCGTGCCCACCTGCACCTCGTCGCATAGCTCATTCTGCAGCCAGCGCAGCTCTTTGCGCCACGAGAGCACCGCCACCGCCAGCACCACCAGCACCCCGCACGACTGCACCAGCCACGAGAAGAACATGCCCGCCGCCAGGAATGCGGTCGTCAGGAAGTTGTGCGCCGCGTGGAACAGGATGGCCAGCAGCAGCCCGCCGAGGATCGTCAGAATCCGCAGCCTGGGGCTTCGCTCGTAGCGCACCGCGCCGAAGGCCAGCCCAACAATGCTGGTGAAGAAGCCGTGGTTGATGCCGAACAGCACGCTGCGCACCCAGAACAGGTTGCCCACATCGCCGTAGCTAAGAAAGTAGAGCGTGTTCTCGGTCATCGAGAAGCCGAAGCCGATCAGCGCGCCGTACACGATCCCATCCAGCGGGCCGTCGAACTCGCTGCGGGCCAGCAGAAATAGCCCGGCCAGCGCGATCGCCTTCAGCCCCTCTTCGATGGCGGGGGCCAGCCCCCAGTTAGCGGCGTTTGGCCCCAGCGGCGACTGCTCGATCGGGATGGAGAAGACCAGCTCGAAGAGCACGGCCAGCACGATCGCGGGGATGGCCCCCCAGAAAAAGGCGGCCAAGATCAGCATGATCGGCTCTTTCTCGTAGCGATCGAGCCACCAGATGATCAGGCTGTAGATGATGGTGGGGATAACAGCAGCAGAAATTGCGCCTACCATAGAGGTATATGTGTATAGCTGGGTGCGTCCACCCAGAACAGAGATAATACCTGACTATTATAGCATTACGCTACAATAGTCACTATTATGAACGAATGCTCATCAAGCTTTCGGGCCTGCTTGTCGCCTACTGGCAAAAGCGCGGCCCACTGAAGGAGATGCCATGCACCCTATGCAGCGCGAGTCGCCCTACCCTATGGTCGCCATCGAGCAGGCCCGGCAGATCATCCAGCAGCACACGCCGTCGCCTGCCGCCGAGGAGGTGGCCGCGCTGGCCGCCGATGGCCGCATCCTGGCCGAGGATGTGGTGGCAGCCGCACCCGTGCCCGACATGCCCAAGTCGGCGGTGGATGGCTACGCCCTGCGCGCCGCCGACGGGCTGGCCCCGCGCCGCGTGCTGGCCGAGATTACCGCCGGGGGGACGCAGGGCGCAAGCATTGGCCCCGGCGAGGCCGCGCGGATCATGACCGGCGCGCCGCTGCCCGCTGGTGCGGATGCCGTGGTGATGGTCGAGCAGACCAGCGAGGAGGGCGGCGTGGTGTCCATCCAGCACGCCCCGCAGCCCGGCCAGAGCGTGCACCCAGTGGGACAGGATATCGCCCAGGCCGCCCTGGTGCTGCCGCGCGGTGCGGCGATCGGCCCTGCCGAGGTGGGCCTGCTGGCCACGCTGGGGCGCACGCGCGTGCTGGCCTACCGCCGCCCGCGCGTGGCCGTGCTGGCCACCGGCGATGAGGTCTACGAGCCAGATACGGCCCCGCCGCCCGGGGGCATCCGCGACAGCAACCGCTACACCCTGATGGCCGCCGTGCGCGCCGCCGGTGCCGAGCCGATCTCGCTGGGCATCGCTCGCGACGACCGCGCGACGCAGCGCGCCGCCATCCTCGCTGGTCTGGCCCAGGCCGATGTGCTGCTCACCAGCGGCGGCGTCTCCATGGGCACCCACGATCTGATCAAGCCGCTGCTGGCCGAGCTGGGCACGGTCCACTTTGGCCGCGTGGCCTTCAAGCCGGGCAAGCCCACCATGTTTGCCACCGTCGGCGGCCAGCCGGTGTTTGGCCTGCCGGGCTACCCGGTCTCGTCGCTGGTGTCGTTCGAGGTGTTCGTGCGGCCCATGCTGCGCCGCATGCAGGGCGACCCCGTCCCCGGGCGCCCGCACGTCAGCGTGCTGCTGGCCGAACACATCCAGGCCTCGCCCGACCGCCCCGAGTACCAGCGCGCGGTTGTCAGCTTCGAGCAGGGCAGGCTGGTGGCCCGCTCCACCGGCGGGCAAGGCTCCAGCCGGCTGCTCTCCATGCGCGGCGCGAACGCCCTGCTGGTGGTGCCGCCACGCGATGGCGGCTACGCGCCCGGCCAGCAGCTGCTGGCCCTGCTCACCGGCCCGCTGGCCTGATGCCACGTGACACAGCGAGGGCCGCCCATTAGGGGCGGCCCTCGCTGCGCTGTCGTGCTGGCTGCTACTGGTCGCGCTTCCAGCTGGCCACGTTCCAGGTCAGCGGCGCAAAGGTGTCGGCCTGCGGCCCCTGTACGCCCTTGGCATTGGCCACCACCGCCACGCGCTGGAACAGCGGCAGCGCGGGCAGCTCCTGGGTCCACATCTGCTGCTGCTTCAAATAGAGCGCGGCGCGCTCCTCGGCCTGGATAGTGGTCGAGCCGCGCCGGATCGCCATATCGGCGTCGCGGAAGCACCACCCGGCGAAGTTCTCGCCCTGGAAGTTGTTCTCCTGCTTGGGCACCGCGTTGCAGCCCCACAGCGCCAGGCCGCTGGCGTGCAGGTCGGCCTTCCATCCATACAGCGCCAGCTCAAACTGCCGCTGGTAGAGCGGCCCGCCGGGGTCAAACAGGTCGGTGGCGCTCTGCTCGCTGATCTGCACATCCATACCGATCGCCCGCATATCGGCCTGGAAGCGCTTGGCGATGCCCTGGCGCAGCGGACTGTCCGAGGTGGTCAGCAGGGTCAGGGTCAGCGTGATACCGTCCTCTGACGAGCGGAGGCCATCGCCGTCCTCGTCGGTGTAGCCGGAGTCGGCTAGCAGCTGCTTGGCCTGCTCGGGGTCATAGTCGTAGCGCGTCAGCTGGTCGGCGGGCGCGGCCTCGGGCTGGAACGGCAGCACCCAGCTGTTCAGCACCTCGCTGTGGCCGCCCAGCAGATCCTCCACCATCTGCTTGCGGTTGGTGCCCAGCGCGATCGCCCGCCGCACGCGGATCTCCTGCAGCGTCGGCACATCTAGGTTGAAGTCGATATGCTCCCACGTGGGCGTCGCGGCGTAGCTGGTGCTGCCGCCGTGCTCGGCGGCGTCGGCGTCCAGCGCCTTTATATCGGCCTCAAGCGCGCGCTCCGATGCGATCACATCTAGGTTGCCGTTGGCGATATTCGCCCGCAGCAGGTCGATGCTGGGCGCGAACAGGATGTCGAGCTTGGGGTTGGCTGGCGCGCTGCCGAAGTAGTGCGGGTTCTGCACCATGCGGATGGCGCTTGGCTCGCGCTGCTCGATCTGGTACGGCCCATAGCCCACCGGCTGCTGCTCGTAGCGCCGCCACGCGTCCTCGCCCGCGCCATCCAGCAGGTGCTTGGGCAGCGGCGTCCAATAGCTGAACACATAGTCGGCCCCGGTGATATCCGGCCTCAGCACCGCCTGGGTGGTATGGGCATCCAGCGCGGTGTACGAGGCCGTCTGCGCGATCTGCGTCAGCAGGTCGGGGTTGCTGGCGGTCGCCTTGGCGTGCTCGTAGGCGAACACCGAGTCATCCGCCGTCACCGGCTGGCCATCCGACCAGGCCAGCTTGGGATTCCAGCGGTAGGTGATCACCAGCTGATCGACCTGCGTGATCACCTGGGTGGCCGTGGTGGTGATCGCGCCGCTCGCATCCAGGTACACATCGGCCTTGCGGATCTCGGCCCCGCCATCTTCCAGCGTGGGCACCTGCTCCAGCACGCCAGTGGTGGTGTAGCTGCCCTGATAGATCAGCACGGGCGAGGGGAAGAGCAGCTCGCTCACCGGCGCGGCCCGCCGCTGCTCGGTCGAGGAGGCCTGGTAGGGCGTCAGCAGGTCGGGCTGGTCGGTCATGCCCACCGTCCAGGTGGCCTTGCGCGCCGCCACCGCCTGCGCCTGGGTCGCGCTGGTGCCCACCGGCTGCACATCGCTGGCGGCGGTGGTTGCGCTCTGGGAGATGCCGCCCTCTACCTGGCAGGCGGCCAGCAGCGCTGGCCCAAGCACCACGAGGCACAGGCGGCGAAGGAAATGGGTTTGTCGATTCATATGGCTCATCTCTGGGAACACCAGCGGCCTAGCAACGTGACGTTTGCGCTGATGTTGCTGCTACAAGAGGTATGGTCGTCGTTTATGCTGCGATCCCAAGTCTACCAAGCCCACCACTATTTGTCCAACCTCGCGGCCTGTTGCTGCTACGCTGCTGCGTTGGTTGAAAAAATGGCCCAGCCTTGGCCGCTACGGTCTTTCGCTGTGGGCGGATCATGGCCAGCGGCATCGCTCGGCCACGGCGCTGGATGAGCGAATCGGTGCGATTCGTGCTACACTTCTGGCGGGCGCACCTATTCCCCATCCGCCGCGCCCGGCCAACCAGCGCCGTACCCCTGCGGTGGAATACTTCTTGCACTACATCTCGCTAGCATGCCATTTTGGTTGTAGGAGAGGGCAGGGCATCGCGCTCTGTCAGACACGAGGAGGATGATGGTGGCAAAACAATCAACTATCGTGCGCGAGAGCCAGAAACGCGCAGCCGAGCTTATGGAAGAGGTCAAGCGCCAGTCGCGCCCACGTCGCTGGCCCTGGCAGCCCAAGACCATCCGCGACATGCTCGATGAGCGCCGCGCCGATTTGGTCGAGCAGGCCATGGAGCGCAGCGCCCAGCTTGCCCAGGCCGCATCCGAGCAGCGCGATCTGGCCCTGGCCGAGGCGCGTCGGCAGGCGCGGCCCCGCCGGTGGCCGTGGCAGCCGCCCACCGCCTACGACAAGCTCTCGGTTCGGCGCGACCGCGCCCTGAGCCTGGCCACCGAGCGCGCCAGCGCCCTCAGCGAGGCAGCCCAGGCCCGCCGCGACCAGCTGATGGCCGAGGCGCGTCGGCAGGCGCGGCCCCGCCGGTGGCCGTGGCAGCCGCCTACCGCCTACGACAAGCTCTCGGTCCAGCGCGACCGCGCCCTGAGCCTGGCCACCGAGCGCGCCCATACGCTGAGCGAGGCCGCCCAGGCTCACGCCAGCGATCTGCAGGGCAAGCTCAGCGCGGCGGTGCCTGTCATCCAGGCCCAGCGCGATCATCTGGTGGCCGAGGCGCGTCGGCAGGCGCGGCCCCGCCGGTGGCCGTGGCAACCGCCCACCGCCTACGACAAGCTCTCGGTCCAGCGCGCCCACGCGCTGGGGCTGGCCAGCGAGCAGGCCAGCATCCTCGGCGAGCGCGCCCACACGCTGGGCGAGGCCGCCCAGGCTCACGCCAGCGACCTGCAGGGCAAGCTCACTGCGGCGGTGCCCGTCATCCAAGATCGGGCGGCCAAGGCCTCGCACCGCGCCCGCAAGCGCGCCCAGGCTGCCGCCGATGTGGTGCAGCAGCAGCTCTCGGCGGCCCCGGCCCACCTCAGCAGCGCGGCCGAAAGCCTGCGCGAGTCGGCTGGCAGCGTGGCGACGAGCGCCCGCACCGCCGCGCTGGCCCCCGTCGGTGCGGTTCGCGACCAGGTGTCCGCCGGGCAGCACGCGCTCAGCGAGGGCGTGCACGCTGGTCGCCGCCGCGTGCGGCGTGGCCTGCGCGTGGGCCGCCTGCTGATCTGGGCCACTCTTGTGGGTGGCATCCTGGCCCTGCTGTTCGCCCCGCGCTCCGGCGACGAGACCCGCCGCAATATCGCCGGGCTCTGGCAGAACATCTCGCGCTCGCTGGCCCCCAGCGCCGCCTAGCCAAGAAACACCGCGCCCCCGAGCCAACTGCGGCTCGGGGGCGCTTTTTTGCGTTTTGGCGGCGTGCTACGCGCCATTTTCCCTGGCTAGCATTGGCCTGCCGAGCGGGCCATCCACCACCAGCTGCGGCGCGCGATCCTCAAGCAGCAGCGTGTCGCCCTCTTGCTCGATCATCGCCACAAACAGATCGACCAGGCGCGTGTCCCAGCTGGTGCCGCGCCCGCGCAGCAGCCGCGTGAGCGCCTCCTGCGGGGGCATGGCCTTGCGGTAGGCGCGGTTCGAGGTCATCGCATCGTAGGCATCGGCGATAGCGAGGATGCGCGCCTCCTCGCTCAGCTCCTCGCCGCGCTTGCCGTAGGGGTAGCCGTGGCCGTCGATCCGCTCGTGGTGATCTTCGATGATCGGTATGACATCGCCCAGCGCCCGGATCTGCCGCAGGATCTCGGCCCCGATCACCGGGTGCTGCTGCATGATCGTCTGCTCCTCGCTGGTCAGCGGCCCCGGCTTCAGCAGCACATAGTCGCGTATGCCGATCTTGCCGATATCGTGCAGCAGCGCCCCGTAGCGCAGCCGCTCGATCTTCTCGTGCGCCATGCCCGAGTACTCGGCCAGCCGCACGGCGTAGCGCATCACTTGCTCAGAGTGCCCGCTGGTGTGGGGGTCGCGGGCCTCGATCGAGGCGGCCAGCGCGGCGATTGTCTGGATGTGCTGCTCTTTCAGCTGCTGGTAGAGTCGGCTATTCTCAAGCGCTGCTGCGATCTGCGATGCCACCACCGCCAGCATGGTCCGTTCGGCGCTGCCAAACAGCGGCTGGTCGCCGTTGCGGGTTAGGCGCAGCAGCCCCACTGGGCCGGTGCGGGTCTGCAGCACGACCGACTCCTCGTAGCCCGGGCCTGGGATCTCCTCGCCGCCCGCCAGGTAGTTGTGGGCCTGGGTGAGCTGGGCTGGGTCGCACGAGTAGAGCGCCACGGTGGTGCCTGGCGTGGCGGCGGTCGCGCAGCCGCGCTGGGCCAGCAGCTCAAGCGCGTGGTCGTCGGGGTGGTAGAGCGACAGCGACAGCGAGTGCGGCAGGAAGCGCCGCCAGAGCAGGTTGACGATCTCGCGCACGGCGGTGGTCGTGTCCAGCGTGGTGGTGAAGGTCTGGCTGATCTCGTAGAGCGCCACGATCTCCGACAGCCGCTGCTTCTCCTGCCGGATCTTGCGCCACTCAAGGGTGCGGCGCACGGTGCGGTCCAGATCTTCCAGCTCAAGCGGCTTGGTGAGGTAGTCCACCGCGCCGAGCCGCAGCGCCTCGCGCGCCGACTCGAAGGTGCCATAGGCGGTGAAGACGATCACGTCGGTGTCGGTCGAGATCTTGCGCAGCTCCTGCAGCAGCCGGATGCCGCCCATCTCGGGCATCTGCAGGTCGGTCAGCACCAAGTCGTACGAATCGTCGCAGAGCTTCTGCAGCGCCACGCGCCCATTTTCCGCAGATCCAACCCGATACCCATGGAGCCGGAGCGCTCGCACGCACACGTCGCGGACGCCTGTATCATCATCCACCACCAGCACATGCGGCGTTGGCAGCTGCAGGCCACTAAACTGCGGGGTCGTGGTCATAACCATATGTCCTTATCGAAGGCTTGTTCAGAGCCGGAGTAGGCAGGCGCAGCGGGTCGGCAGCTGCGGGCGCTGAAGCTGAGGGGGCGGACCATGGCCTTGCACGTTGATGCTACGATGCGTTTCCAATTGTGCTGGAGGGGGCTGGCTGGCTGGCTGCCGTGCTGCCTTCAAAGACAAGCCGGATGCGCCGCTCTAGTTCCTCGAACTCAAAAGGTTTGGTCAGATAGTCGTTTGCGCCCACACGCAGGGCCTGCTTTTCAACATCGGGCGTCCCAAACGCGGTGATGATGATGACATAGAGTTCTGGGTGGTCGCGCCGAATGGTTTTGGTTAGCTCTAGACCATCCATACGGGGCATGTTCATGTCACTGATGACCAAGCTACAGCGATGGAGCGAAAGCTGCTCAAGCGCGGCAACCCCATCGACGGCCTCTAGTACCGAATAGCCTGCGTTGCTCAGAAGAAATTTGTAGAGCCTTCGGGTCGCTGGGTCATCCTCGACGATCAGCACGTGCCGCTCTACTTCTACTGGACTATTCAGGGGCGTCATGGAAGCCTCCAGTATGGCTAAGTTGTGAGATAGAGTATACCCACATCTTACCATATATTAACAATATGGCGAACATAAACCCGAAAATATCAGGGTTTTTGTGAGGACATTGTCATTCAGTCAAAAAAAGCCCCAGGCAGCTGGCTGCCTGGGGCTTCTGGGCGATATGCTGCTGGTAGCGGTGGCGCGCAGCAGATAGGGCCTATGCGTTCTCGTTCGGCAGAACGTTTTTACCACCAAGGCTCCAAAACTCCAAGGAACAAATGACCTCAGGTGTCGAACCCACTGCTGCCTGCGTTGCCCGTGTGTTCCCATCGCATGCTTTTTGGAGAACGCCTCGGCCCTAGAGCTGCAGAGAGAAGGCGGGATGTGGCGATGCGATCAGCGGTAGGCGGAAAGATCGCGCTCTTCGATAGTGGGCATGAATCGCGACATCTCAACCATCTTGAAGATCTTCTGATGGTGCGGGCTGACATGCATCGCAAACAGCTTGTACCCCGACTTGCGCGCCGAGACCACGAACTTCAGCAGCGCCGAGATGCCCGCCGAGTTGATGAAGGCCACATTATCGAAGTCCAGCACGGTGATAGGGCGCATGTCGGTGCAAGCCGCCTCGATCGCCGCCGCCGAGATCGCATCGATGCTGGTGGTGCAGATATGGAGCACGACAACGTCGTTAAATTCTTCGCGCCTAATCACTTCTTCCGTCATGGTTGCCGTCCTTGCTGTACAAGTAGAGACGCAGAGTCATGGTGGTGCCGCCGTGCGACGAGTTGACCTCGTAGTCGTCGACCAGGGTCGAGATCAGGTACATCCCGAAGCCCCGGTGCATGCCGCTGTCGAGGTTGCCCTCTTCGATCACCCGCCGCGAAAAATCGATCCGCTCGACGCCCTCGCCCTCATCGCTGATCCGCACTTCGAGCTTCTCGTTGTCGAGCGAAAACATCACCTCGACCAGCTTGTGCGACTGATGCTGGTTGCCATGGTCGATAGCGTTGTTGACCGCCTCGCTCACCGCCAGCTTCAGATCTTCTATTCGCTCGGGGGCCAGCCCCACCGCCTCGCCTAGCTCCGCCGCACTCGCCCGCACCACACGTTCAAAGATCGGATTGGATGGGATATTGACAAATATTCGTTGCATCGACATCGAGACTCTCCAAAGCACACAGCAGGTAGCGCTGGGTTTGCTGTTGCTCATGCCGCCGTCGCTACCGGCAGCACAGGTGGCTATGGTGCTAGCCTACTGCCGAGATGCCATGCGCCCGCAGGCGTGGCGTTCGAGTGGCCACCAGTGAACGGTCGCTGCCGGTAAGGTGATCATAGCGCCGCAGGTACGCTTTGCCAAGCGAGATATTGCCGATCTGCAGGTAGGCCGCCCCTAGGTAGTAGAGCGCCTGGGCGTGCCGCGGGTTGCGCCGCAGCACTTTTTCGAACAGTGGGATGGCGCGCGCTGGCTCAAGCAGCTCTTTGTAGCAGAGGCCCAGCATGAAGTTGGTCTCGATGTCTTCGGGCCAGAAGTGCAGCACGTTGGCGAACTCGCGGGCGGCTAGGTCGTGTCGCCCGCGCCGCAGGTACATGTACCCCAGGTCGTAGCGCAGCGAGTGGGCGTCGGGGGCGAGCTCCACCGCCTTGCGCCACGCCGCGATCGCCCAGTTCTCGTTGCCGAGGTTGGTGTACATAAAGCCAAGCAGGTAGTGCGACTGCGCGTCGCGCGGCAGCAGCTGTACGGCGCGCTCGAACGCTCGCACCGCCGCTGTGCTCTTGCCCATGTCGTAGAGCAGCTTGCCCATGCTCAGGAACAGCTTGCCATTCCCGGGGTGCAGCTTGGCGCACTCGAATAGGATCTGGTAGGCCTGGCGCGGGTTCTTCTCCAGTTTGGCGATAGCGCTCATGCGCATCTGGGCGTCGACATAGAATTTGTTCTGGGGTGGGATGTGCCGATACTCATCCATCGCCAGGTCGAGCTTGCGCGCCCGCGCCAGCAGGTTGCCCAGCATATAGCGCGCGCGCTGCTCCTGGGGCCGCCACTGCAGCAGGGCGCGGTAGATCCGCTCGGCCTCCTCTTCGTAGCCCTGGGCCTTGAGGTCGTCGCTCAGGCGGTAGTACCACTGCGCCACCTCGGCCTCGGAGCGGTGCACCAGCACCTCATCCTGCACCTCGGGCGAGATAAAGGTTGGCTCGACCCGCAGCGCCTCGGTGAAGCAGCGCTGGGCCATCTCGTGCGCGCCATGGCTCTGGTGCATCAGCCCCATGTAGTAGCGCGGCTCGGCGGCCTGGGGGCGGGCCTCGCAGGCCTGCTGGTAGTGGATGTAGGCGCGGCCCGCGTCGTCGAGCCGCTGGTAGCAACGCCCGAGCGAGAAGTGGGCTTCGTAGAGCGCGGGGTTGTGGTCGAGCGCCTCTTTAAAGGCGGACACCGCGCGGTCGAGCTGGCCGCGCGCAGCGAAGGCCACGCCCAGGTTGTAGTGCGCCTCGGCCAGCTGCGGGTCGGTCTGCACCGACTCAAGGTACTCGCGCAGCGACGCCGCCCAGTCATCCTGAAAGGCCAGCGCGTTACCGATGTAGAGATAGATGATCGCGCGCTCGCGGTCAAATATCTGCGCCTGCTCCTCGCCCTCGACATAGGCAGCGATCAATGCGGCTTTGAAATGCTCAATGGCATCGGCGTATGACGCTCGCAGGTAGGCGCGAATACCTTGGCTGAACGCCGCGCCAAGGCGCGTCCCAGCCATAAAGCGCTCGCTCCCTGAGAAGGTATCTAGGTCGAGCGGCATGAAAATGAGTGGTTCGTTAGCCGTCATCGCACACTCCAGACCGGGCAATAAGAAACAATTGCAGTTAAAATCGTTACACTGAAGGCGCGCCCGGTGCCCTACTTGTACTCCTCCAGCACCAGGCGCATCTGGCCATGTAGCTCCCGCGCGAGCCCCCGCCCAAACTGGGCCTGGGTGCGCCGCACCAGATCTGGTATGATCTCCGCCCACCCCTTCGCAGGCGTATCATCGCTGGGCCAGGGCAGCTGGGCGATAAACTCGCCCCCCCGCTCGTGCCCGAGCACATCCTTGATCACCAGCCGCAGCTCCTCGCCGAGCCGCGCGCAGCGCCGTCGCACCACCACCAGGGTGATATCGTCGGCCTGCATGTTTTCGCTCCACTGCCGCAGCTCCTGCAGCAGCCGCGCGACAATCGCGCGGGGGCGCTGGCCGGCGGTCTCGGCTAGCACGCGCTGCAGTCGGTCGTCGCCATACATCTCGCCGCTGTGGTTCATCGCCTCCACCACCCCATCGGTGAAGAAGAAGACGGTGTCGCCGTGGTGCAGCTGGTAGGCCTCCTCGCGGTAGTCGCTCTCGGCATCAACCCCCAGCGGCAGCCCGGTCAGCTCGACCTCGCGGAGCGTCCCGTCGATCACGATCGGGAAGTTGTGCCCGGCGTTGGCGATCCGCAGCGATCCTGTCTCCAGGTCGAGCAGGGTGTAGAGCATAGTCACCATCCCTTGGGGGATGTCGGCCAGCACCCCGCGGTTCACCTCGGCCAGCGTGACGCCGGGCTTCATACCCTTGCGTGCCTCGTGGCGGAACACCGTGCGGGCGACAGCCATACGCAGCGCGGCGGGCAGGCCCTTCCCCGAGACATCGCCGATCATGATGCCGTGGATATGGCCGTCGAAGCTCAGGAAGTCGTAGAGGTCGCCGCCCAGGTCGCGCGCGGGCAGCGACACAGCGCTGATCTCCCAGCCGGGCAGCTGCGGCACCGCCTCAAGCAGCAGGCCCTGCTGGATGTCGCGCGCCAGCAGCAGCTCCTGCTCGATCTCGGCTTGGCGCTGCGCCTCGGCGGGGGCTGGCTGCTCGGGCTGGGGGCGCTGCCGCCGCATCGGGCCGCTGCCGATATGCCCCAGCAGGCTTGCCCGTGCCGCGCTGCGCTGTCCCATTTGTTTCGTGCTTATTGGCATGTGCTACTATAAGAGATAGCAAAAGGGCCTGCCGCCCTTTGTACTACTCGCTGATCTGCCGCGAAAGCTGTGCAATCTGCCGTTGGCAGGTGTCGTGCAGCCATTGGACTGCCACCCCATCCACCAGAAGGTCGGGTGGGTAGGGCCTGAGCTTCCAGAGCGTGTTGCGATACTCGCGGAGCGCATGTTCCTTCCGATTTCGGCGCTGGTATGCCTCGGCGAGATAGAAAGAGACGAGCGGGGCTGCCGAGTTGAGGTATCGCGCGCGTTCAAGCTGGGTGATGGCCTCATCCCACATACCCTGTCGGCTATATAGTATACCAAGCAGCAGGGCTGCTTCGTCGCTCATCGGCGCGATCTCGATCACGCGCTGCGCCTCGGCGAGCGCCTGGTCGATCTGCCCTCGGTCGGCGTGGGCGCGTGCGATCAGGGTGATGGCCTCGGCGGCGTAGGGTGCGTGCGGCGGGATCTGCCGCAAGATATCCAGAGCCTGCTCGGTCTTGCCCTCCTCGATATAGGCCCGCCCTTGCCTGAGGGCCTCAAGGTCGCTGGGCGCCTGGGCCACGGTGGGCCTGGGCGCGGCCTTGGGCTTGGGCGCGGCTGGCCGGGGCAGCCGGGGCCGCGCCTGTGGCGCTGGCCGCTGCGCCTCAGGCGCGGGCTGCGGCTTTGGTGCGGCGGCCGCCCGCTGGGCGGGGCGAGTATCTTTGTAGTAAACGTAGGCCCCCAGAACTTCTCGCGTATGGAACGCCTCGAACATGTTCCACAGCGTCTCGGAAAACCCGAGGCAGAGCATGCCTCCCTCGGGGAGCTTGCTGTAGAGCTGGTTGAGGAACGCCCGTGACGTGGCCAGCTGGAAGTAGATGATCACGTTCTGGCAAAACACGATATCGATCGTGCCCACGCGGTCGGGAAGTGGCTCCAGCAGGTTCAGCCGCTCGAACTGCACCATAGATTGCACCCGGCTGTTGACCTTCAGTGCGTCGCCGCTCGGCTCGAAATAGCGTTGTAAAAGTGCTGGCTCGACCTGCGAGATCGACCGACCGGCATACAGCCCCTCGCGGGCGATCTCCAGCGCGACATCGCTCAGGTCGGTTGCCCAGATCTCGACTGGGCGATTGTGAAATGGCAGCGCTTGCAGCGCGGTGATGGCCAGCGAGTATGCCTCTTCGCCCGTCGAGCAGCCCGCGCTCCAGATCCGGATCGGCTCGCCCTTGGGCTTCTTGCGGTGGAGCTCAGGGATGAGTACCTCTTGAAGTGCCCGGATGTGGGGCTGGTTGCGAAAGAAGTAGGTCTCGTGGTTGAGCACCAGCTCGGCCAGCCTGCGCAGCTCGTCGCGCTCGGCCCGCAGATTGCGCTCGTAGGCGGTGTAGCTGCTGCCAGTGGTCTGAAGCCGCTGCGCGACTGCCTGCTCAAGCACCCGCTGACGCGCCGTATCGAGATACACCCCACAAAATATCGCAAGCAGATCGCGAAGCCGCTCGAACTCATCGGGTGCAAGCGGGTATCGGGCCACTGCTTGAAGCTGCGCTGCTCGCGCATGGATCGATACAGATTTTTTGATCGGGCGCGCCATGTTTTTCTCAGTGTAGAGGGTATTGGTACAGGTGTAAAGTACCTGATTGTACCATTTGTTGGGAGATAGTACTACAACCGGCAGATAATCCCGTTGAATACTATCTCGGGTCGTTTGCTTCTTTGACAAGCTGTACGAGCCTAGCGGCGATCTGGGCGATCGGCAGGATCTCCGCCGCTGCGCCAAGGTCGATTGCGGCCTTGGGCATGCCAAAGATCGCGCTGGTGGCCTCATCCTGGGCGATGGTGTGGCCGCCCGCGCGGCGGATCGTCATCATGCCGTAGGCGCCATCGCGGCCCATTCCCGTGAGCAGCACGCCGATGCAGCGCTGGCCGTAGACAGCGGCGGCGGCCTGCATGGCCACATCGACCGAGGGGCACTGCAGCAGCACCGAGTTGCGGCTCAGGTGGATGCGGCCATCCTGCTGCAGTAGCAGGTCACGGCGGTCGGGGGCGATCAGCACCACGCCGGGTTTCAGCTCCATTTCCTCCTGGGCCAGCACCACTGGTAGTCGGCAGTGCAGGGCCAGCCACTCGGCCATGCCGCCGCTGAATCCCTCGGCGATGTGCTGCACCACCACCACCGCCGCGTGCAAATCGGCTGGCAGTGCGCTGAGGATCTGGTTTACGGCTCGCGGCCCGCCAGTGCTGGCCCCGATCATGATCAGCGGGAAGGTGGCGTGAAAGGCCAGCTTGGGCGTTGGGGCCGCCTGGATGGGGGTGGGCGCGGGGGCCACGCGGGCGTAGCTCGCGCGGATGGGAGGCGCAGTGGTGGGGGCGGGTGTTTTTGCTGCCATAGCTTGGTTGAGCTCTTCGGTCTTGCGGCGCCCGCGCAGATGCCGCACCACCTTCACTCGCGCCAGCAGTTTGACGCGGCGGATGAGGTCGTGGGCCTGCTTGCCGAGCGCCATCGGATCGTTGCCTGCGGGTTTCTCGACAATATCAAGCGCGCCGGCCCCCAGCATTTTGAAGGTGATGTCTACGTCGTGCTGGGCCAGCGCGGTAAGCACGAGGATGGGGGTGGGGCAGTAGGCCATCAGGTGCTGGGTGGTGGCCAGGCCATCCATCACCGGCATGCGCACATCCATCGTCACCACATCGGGCCGCAGGCGCTCGACCAGTTCGATGGCGATCTGCCCGTTCCAGGCCGTCCCAACAACCTGAATAGCCGGGTCTTGCTCCAGCAAGCCGGTCAGCACCCGCTGCATCAGCGGAGAATCATCGACGATGACAACGCGAATCTGCCCTGCCATTATTGCATCTCAAGGATGAGTTTGACCCGATTGGGCAGGTTCAGCAGATCGACATCTTTGTTCAGGTAGTCGTCGACCCCGGCTTCGAATGCCGCGTGCTTGTCGTCGCTGGATGTGAGCATGATAATGCGCAGGTCGTCGAGGGCTGGGTCGTCGCGTAGCCGCCTGCATACCTCGTACCCATCGATCCCTGGCATCTGGACATCGAGCACCATCAGATCTGGTACGGCGGTCGCGATCTTTTCCAGCGCCTCTTCGCCGCTGTGGGCCAGATCGACCTCGTAGCCATACATCTGCAGACGCATTTTTACGATGTCGGTGACGAGCTTGCTATCATCGACCACTAGAATTCTGTCTGCCATCGTGCGCCCCCAAGTGTTGTGTAAATAATGAAGCGTGCAGAGCAACGTTCGGCACAGTTTGGAGTGTTGCTCCAATGCTCAGAGTACTGCGAACTAGTTTCCAAGAAGTTGCCGGATCGTCTCGAGCAAGTTGCTTTGATCAAACTGGCTTTTGACAATGTAGGCCTGTGCGCCTACCTCTAGCCCCCGCCGTCGGTAGTTTTCCGATGCGAGGCTGGTGACGATGATCACGGGCAGATCGCCCATGCCTAGCTCCTGGCGGATGCGGCTGGTGAGCTGGAATCCATCGACGCGCGGCATTTCGACATCGCTTACTACCAGATCGTAGGGACCGCTACGAAGTTTGTCAAGGGCATCGAGTCCATCCACCGCGGTGGACACCTCGTAGCCTGCCGACTGGAGGATGCTGCTGATCAGCTCGCGGGTGGTGAACGAGTCGTCGGCCACCAGCAGCCGGTAGCTGCGCGTGGCGGCGTTGTGCTCGGCCACGCGGGTGACCAGGGCCATGCCGCGCGCCACCTGGGCCAGCACCGTGGGGTTCAGCAGCAGCAGCAGCCGCCCGTCGCCGAACTGGATGGCGCCGCTGTAGCGCCGCTGCTGCTCCATCAGCGGCCCCATGGGCTTGATCACGGCCTCGCGCTCGTCGAGCAGGCGGTCGACCAGCAGGGCCAGCGGGCGCTGGGCCGTGCCGATGATCACAGCGGGCGTGCGGTGCGATGCGGGGAAGGCCATGGCCCCCTCGACATCGAGCAGATCGGCTAGGCGCAGGATCGGCGCGTAGACGCCCTCGTACTGGATAATGGCGCGGCCTTCGATGGTGCGCACATTGTCGGGGTAGATCCACATGGTCCCATGGCAGGCTGCGGCGGGCAGGGCGAACATCTGGCCACCCACATCCACCAGCAGCACGCGGGTGGTCACAAGCGTCAGCGGCAGCACAAGGGTGATAGTGGTGCCCTGGCCGAAGGTCGACTCGATCTGCACCTGGCCGCCCAGCTCGATCACGTTGGTGCGCACCACATCCATGCCCACGCCCCGGCCCGAGATGTCGGTGATGATCTGGGCGGTGCTGAACCCAGGGGTGAAGATGAGCTCAAGGGCCTCCTGATCGCTCAGCCGCTCGGCGAGCTCGGGGGTGATCAGGCGCTTGCGCACCGCGCTCTGCCGGATGCGCTCGTGGTCGATGCCGCTGCCGTCGTCGCTGATCGCGATCGAGGCGTGCGAGCCGACGGCGCGGGCGCTGACGGTGATTGTGCCCTGGCGCGGCTTGCCCTTGCGCTCGCGCTCGTCGGGCGATTCGATACCGTGGTCGGCGGCGTTGCGGATCAGGTGCACCAGCGGGTCGCCCAGGGCCTCGATGACCTTGCGGTCAAGCTCGGTGGTCTCGCCCTCTAGCACCAGGGCGATCTCTTTGCTGGTCTCGCGGGCGAGGTCGCGCACGGCGCGCGGCAGGTTGCCAAACGCGGTGGATGCGGGCAATAAGCGCACCGCCATCACCTGCTGCTCCAGATCTTCGACAAGCTGTTTGGTCTCGCTCACGTGCTGGCCGAATCGCTCGGTCTGATGCTTCAGCATGTGGCCGATCTGCTCGCCAGTGTTGAGCACGGTGTTGATGTAGCGGTCGATCATCATGCGCTCGTGGGCCGAGAAGCGCATCTGGCGCAGCTCGCGCTCAAGCGAGATCAGCGCGCGCTGCTGCTGCGAGACCTGGTCGCGCAGGTCGTCGAGCGCGGTGAGCTGGATGGCCTGGGTCTGCTGGCCTACGGCTAGCTCGCCGGCCAGGTTGAGCAGCCGGTCGAGCCGGTCGACCCGCACGCGCACGGTCTGCCGGGCGGTTGGCCGCTGTCGGCGCGGGCTGTCCTCGGCTGGTGTGGGCGGCTCGGCGGCGGGGGCCTGTGGCGCTGGCGCTGGTGCAGGCTGCGCCGCAGCGGCGATGGGCTGCGCGGCCTGCTCGGCTGGCGCGGCTGGCGTGGCTTGCTCGGGCGTGGCCTCTTTGCCCTCGCTGCTGAGCGTGGCCAGCAGGGCGGCCACATCGGTGCTGGCGGCCGTGCCATCCACGGCCTCGTTTACGAGGTCGATGATCGCATCGCCAGCGCGGATGAGGCTGTCGGCAAGCTCGCGGGTCAGCTCGCGCTTGCCCTCGCGCACCTCGCCCAGGTAGTTCTCGCAGATATGGGCTATCTTTCCGACAACCTCGAAGCCGAGCAACCGCGCCGAGCCTTTGATCGTGTGCATGGCGCGAAAGATCGCGTTGATCTGCTCCTGGCGATCATCCGCCGAGAGGTTCTGCTCGTCCAACGCCATGATGCCCGTATGGACAATCCGGACGTTATCGGCGGTTTCGTCGCGGAACTGGTTGTGGAAGACGGAGAGATCCATAGTGTTTGATGATCTAGCTGTGCGCTGGTGTCCGCATCTTCCCGGCTGCTAGTAGCGCTGGTTGTCGCCTAGAGACAGGTTGGCATAGCCAGTTGAGGCTAGACCGTTTTCGCCAAAAAGCTGGTTGTGCGGGTCGAACGAGTTGCCGGTGATGCCGTGCAGCCGCTCGGCGATGGCGCTGAGCATCTGGGCCGACTCGGCCATCTGGCGCGCGCCTGCGGCGGTCTGGCGGGCCACCTCGGCCACCTCGCGCATGGTCTCGACGATCTGCTCACTGGCGCTCTGCTGCTGGGCGGTGGCCAGGCTGATCTCGCTGGCGCTCTGGGCGGTGCGCTCGGCCACCATCACGATTGCGTCCATCACGTGGCCGGCATTATGCGACTGCTCGGCCCCGCGCTCGACCTCCTTCACGCCCTCTTCGGCGGCCAGCACGGCGGCGTTGGTGGCCTGCTGGATCTCGGCGATCACGCCCTTCACCTCTTTGGCGGCGGCCAGGGCACGGTTGGCCAGGCTCTTCACCTCGGCGGCCACCACGGCGAAGCGCCGCCCGTGCTCGCCTGCGCCCGCCGCCTCGATCGCGGCATTGAGCGCCAGCAGGTGGGTCTCATCCGACAGGTCGTTGATCAGGTCGATAATCTCGCCGATCTGCTGCGAGCGCTCGCCCAGCCCCAGCACGCGCTGGGTGATGTCGCTCATGCGCGAGCGGATGCGCTCGATGGCCTGGATGCCCGAGTCGACCGCCGACTGGCCCTCGCTCAGGTTTTCGAGCGTCTGCTGGGCGGCCTGGGCCACCTGCTCGGCGGCGATCGCCACCTGCCGGGCGGTTGCGCCCAGCTCCTCGATCGTGGTGCTGATCTGCGACACCGCGCTGGCCTGCTCGGTCGCGCCGCTGGCCTGCTGGTGCGAGGCGGCCAGCAGTTCGGCGGCGGCGGCAGACAGCTCGTTGCCCACCTCGATCTGCTGGATGTTCTTCTGCAGCAGCTTGTCGTTCGAGCCGAACAGCGCCTCGGACTGCTCGCCCAGCTGCACCAGGAAGAGCTTGGTGCTGCGCGACCAGAGGTAGGAGAGGTAGGCCATCATCGCGCCGATCACTAGGAACTCGATGATCGCCATGATGTAGAGGCTGCTGGGCTGCAGCATCACTGGCCCGCTGGTCTCGGGGTGCAGGCTGGGGTGGAGCAAGATCTCGGCGAGTGTGAGCGCGGCGTAGCAGCCCGATGAGGCCAGGAAGATCCACACCCCGTCGCGCGAGCGCCCAAACAGCCCCGCCACCAGCACAGGGATGACGTAGGCCAGCGGCATCATGCGCGTGACGCCGCCGAACACGTAGACTAGCAGCGAGATATAGGCCAGGGTGCCATACAGGAAGAAGTAGAAGCTGGCCTGGTGCTTCTTCTGCGCCACCAAGAAGCGCACGCCCAGCCAGAGGATGGTGGTGAGCACGATCGCCCCGCCGATGTACCAGTTAATCTTAGAGTCGAGCTGCATCAGCAGGTTGACGATGATCAGGATGCCGCCGCCGATGAACGAGACCAGCTCAAGGATCCACCCGAAGCTCTCCATCAGCGCCGAGCGCTCGGCCTCGTTGCCCTGAAGTGCTGCCACCGTGTCGATTCGGCGGCTGCTCTGATTTGTTTTTGGTGTGTCCGAATCTGCCATAGTGTTATTACTCATCCTCAGCCCAGGGTGGGCGATGAAAGCACACTTCGGGCGATCGCCCGCAGGTCAAGCAGTACAATCATATGGTCGTCGAGCGGCACCACGCCGATCGCGAGGGGCTGGTGCAGGTGATCGGCGATCAGCTTGGGCAGCGCCGATACGGTTGGTTGGGCCTCGAACTGGTCAATTCTGTCGACCAGGAACAGCAGCAGCTTGCGCCGCAGGGGCACCAGCATGGCGTGCCGCCGCGATGTGTCGCTGATATCTGCTGGGTCGAACAGCGGCCCAAGCTCGATGTAGCGCTCCTGCGCTGTGGGGGCGATCTTGGTGTTGACCGTGCGGATGGCGTAGACGTCATCGTTGCGGATAGCATACTTGTGATGCGCGGTTTGCACAAGCAGCAGTGTCGGGTCGGCCACCTAGTTGCCCTCGCGCAGCGCGCTGGTGATGGTGTCCATATCGAGCAGCGCCAGCGGGCTGCCCTCGAACTCGGTGATGCCTTGGATAAAGCGCCCCCTGCGCGACTCGAGCGCCGCTGGCGGCGGCTCGAAGCGATCTTCCACCAGCTCGGCCAGATCGACCACCGACTCGGCCAGCAGCGCCATGTCGATCTCTTGGTGCTGCAGCACCACAAAGCGGGCGGTGCGGCTCAGCTCGGCGTCGGGAAGCCCGAGGAGCGGACGCAGATCGGCGATAGGCAGAATCATGCCGCGCTGCGAGATGATGCCGGGCAGGGTGGGCGGCGCGCCGGGGACGATTGTCCATGGGCGGAAGCGCACCACCTCGCGCACCAGCTGCGAGGGGATGGCGTAGCGCTCTGCGGCAAGCTCCAGGATGATCAGGCCGATCTGGGCGCGTGGCTCGGCGGTGCTGAGTTGCTCAAGGGCAGGGGTTGACACCGAATTCTATCTTTCTCGATGCTGCGTATGGCGCAGTGCTAGCATTGGTGTGCTATGTGCATCGGCAGAATACTACGGGTAGCGGATAGCGGTCAAGTATACGATTGGTACTGAAGGTACAACCCCTAGCAGTACTCTTGCTACAATAGATAGATATGCTCGCTACGATGCTGTGTCGGTGGTCACGCGCTGCGTTCTGCCCTGCCGTGGGCGGGCCTGCGCCCTGCGCCCCAGGTGCTTTACAAAGCGCTGGCTCGGCGCTACAATGCGCCAACTATATTGTATGGAAGATCTATCGAGCGTGTCTGCGGCGTCCACCGCCGCTGCGTGCCAGCCGTGACAATGAAACTGATTATACAGATCCCGGCCTACAACGAGAGCGTGACCATCGCCGAGGTGCTTGACCATATCCCGCGCAGCATCGCAGGCGTGGATAGCGTCGAGGTGCTGGTTATCGATGATGGCAGCACCGATGGCACCGCAGACATCGCCCGCCAGCATGGTGCCGACTACGTGGTGCGCCACGTGGGTAACAAGGGCTTGGCCGCCGCCTTCCAGACCGGCATCAACGCCGCGCTGCGCCTGGGCGCCGACATCATCGTGAACACCGACGCCGACCACCAGTACCCCGGCAGCCAGATCCCGCTGCTGGTCGCGCCGATTATCAGCGGCGAGGCCGAGTATGTGATCGGCGACCGCCAGGTGCAGACGATCGAGCACTTCTCGCCGATCAAGAAGGCGCTGCAGCATATCGGCAGCAGCGTGGTGCGCTGGGCCTCGGGCACCGATGTGCCCGACACCGTCAGCGGCTTCCGCGCGCTCTCGCGCGAGGCGGCGCTGCGCATGTTCGTCACTACCGATTTCTCATACACGGTAGAGAACATCATCCAGGCGGGCAAAAAAGGTCTGGCCATCGTCACCGTGCCGATCCGCACCAACCCTACGCGCCCGTCCAGGCTGCATCGCGGCAACTGGAACTTTGTCAAGCGCCAGGCCGCCACGATCGTGCGCACCTACGCCACCTACGAGCCGCTGAAGACCTTCTCGTATATCGCCACCGCGCTGCTGATCCCCGGCCTTCTTTTGCTGCTGTGGGCGGCCTATATCTTCATCGGGCGGCGGCTCAATATCGTCACCGGCTCGAACGATCAGTCGCTGCTGGTGGGCGGCGTGCTGGTGATGCTGTCGCTGATCACCTTCCTGATCGGCCTGCTTTCCGACCGCATCGGCGGCATGCGCCGCGTGCTGGATGAGAACCTCTACCGCCAGCGCAAGCAGGAGATCGAGCTAGAAGACTGGCGGCGCGTGGTGACCAGCCGCCTGGAGCAGGTGGAGACGGCGATCGACCACGTCGACCAGATCGAGGCGCTGCAGAGCTCGCTGCTTGGCCGGATCGAGCGGCTGGAGAGCGCGCTGGAGCGCAGCACCGCGCAGAGCGAGGCTTGGCAGCACCAGGCTTCCCAGCAGCTCGCCCAGATCGCCGACATGCTCCAGCGCCTCTCGGCGGAGAGCCACCCGCGCGAGCGCTAGCTGCTGGGCGGCTCGGCCTCTTGCTGCTCGGGCCGTATGCGCTGGCGCAGCCAGCTTTCCAGGCCGTTCTTGCTGGTCTCCGACTGGCCCACGCTGCGGATGATCTCGGCTAGATCGTCGGCCTGGGTCTCCTCGTTCAGGTCTGCGCCGTTCAGCGCTAGGAAGCGCAGCACGGCGATCAGCGCGGTGGCCTCGTTGCCGCTGACGAACGGCCTGCTCTTCAGCAGCGAGAAGGCCAGCGCCGCCGCCTTGGACGGCAGATCGTGGTACATCTCGGCCCCGAACATCACCTGCTGGGGCGCGAGCAGCGCTGTGGTGATCTTGTCCTGGCTTTTGACCCCAAGCCTGCCGCCGTAGCGCAGCATCACATATGCGTGCAGATCCATCAGATCGTGCTTTGAAAGATAGCGCATAGCTCCCCCAGAGAACAGTTGGCCGCTAGAGGCCGATCAGCTGGTTAAACGCCTTGTCGTAGCGATCGGCCACGCCGCGCGCCCACTCGCGCAGCTCGGGGCTGATCGGCTTGCGCAGCAGCACCTCGCCCTCGGTGAAGATGAGCTCGACCACATCCGACTCGCCAAGGTTCACAGCCTTGAGCCATGTCTGCACCGTCTCGGGCAGATTCTCGCGTTCGATGGTGAATGAGCGCGGCATGAGATCCTCCCTATCGTCTTCCAATACACACGTGCGATACAAAAAGCAGGCCACGGCGGTATGGCATATGCCGCCGTGGCCTGCCAGAGTGTGGCTGGGGTGCTAGCTGCGCTGCCGCAGGTGCGGGAACGCGATCACCTCGCGGATGGTCGGCTGGTCGGTTAGCAGCATCACTAGGCGGTCGATGCCGATACCCAGGCCGCCGGTGGGCGGCATGCCGTACATCAGCGCGTTGATGAAGTCCACATCCATCTGCTGGGCCTCGTCGTCGCCGGCCTCGTAGGCGCGGCCCTGGTCGAGGAAGCGCTGCTCCTGGTCGATCGGGTCGTTCAGCTCGGTGAAGGCGTTGCCCAGCTCCATCCCGGCCACGAACGGCTCGAAGCGCTCGGTGAGCACGGGGTTGTCGGGCCGGCGCTTGGCCAGCGGCGAGAGCGCCACCGGGTGGTCCACCACAAAGGTAGGCTGGGTGAGCCGGGGCTGCACATATTCCGAGAACAGCTCATCCACCTGCTTGCCCCAGCTGGGCTTGGGATCCACGCGCAGCCCGCGCGTCTTGATCTCGGCCTGCAGCTCGGGCAGCGTGTCGATCTTCATGATGTCTACCCCGGTGGTCTCAAGAATGGCCTCGGGGATGGAGACCCTGGCCCAGGCCGGGCCGAAGTCCAGCTCCTGGCCCTGGTAGACCAGCGTGGTGCTGCCGCGCACCGCCTGTACGATGGTGCGCACCATGTCCTCCACCAGCTGCATCACGTCATTATAGTCGGCGTAGGCCTGGTAGCATTCCATGGCCGTGAACTCGGGGTTGTGGGTGCGGTCTACGCCCTCGTTGCGGAAGTTCTTGCCGATCTCGTACACGCGCCCCATGCCGCCCACGATCAGGCGCTTCAGGTACAGCTCGGTGGCGATGCGCATGTACAGGTCTTGATCCAGCTGGTTGTGGTGGGTCACAAAGGGCTTGGCTGCCGCGCCGCCGTAGATCGGCTGCAGCATAGGTGTCTCGACCTCGATAAAGCCGCGCTCGTCGAGGAAGCGGCGCATCTCGGAGATGATCTTGGCCCTGGTGCGGAAGGTCTCGCGCACCTCGGGGTTGACGATCAGGTCAAGGTAGCGCTCGCGGTGGCGGGCCTCGGCATCCTGCAGGCCGTGCCACTTCTCGGGCGGCGGGTTGAGCGACTTGGCCAGCACGCGCATGCTGGTGACAAACACCGAGGCCTCGCCCGTCTTGGTGTGGCGCAGCTGCCCGCTCACCTGGATGATATCGAAGGTGTCGAGGTCGTCGCGGAAGCGGGCGAACCACTCGTCGCCCAGGTCGGCCTTGCTGATCCACAGCTGGATCTTGCCGCTCTCGTCCTCGATGTGGGCGAAGGCCAGCTTGCCCATCACGCGGCGCGCGCCCACTAGGCGGCCCGCCACCGTCACTGTGTCGTCGCGGCCCATGCGCTCGTCGAAGTGGGCCAGCACGTCGCCGATGGTGTCGGCCCGCTCGGCGCGCGCCGGGAAGGGGTCGATGCCCTGTTCGCGCAGCCGCTCGAGCTTGGCGAGGCGCTGGCGCTGAAGTTCGTTGAGTTCCATACACACTAATCTTTCGGCATAAATGTGGCTTTCAGCTTACCACAGAAAAGGCTTGTCGATCGCAGCTGTTGGGGGTGCATAGCCGCCCGCTGCGCCGTACAAGCCTGAAAAAAAGGCAGCAGCCAGCGGGTGCCCCGCCTGGCTGCTACCGGTAGATTGCTGAATCTATCTACTGGATCTTGACGATTGTCAGTTTAAGCACGCCGGATGGGGTCTGCACCTGCACTTTCTGGCGCACGCGTTTACCCAGCAGCGCCGCCCCAATCGGCGACTCGTTCGAGATCTTGCCGTCGCGGGGGCTGGCCTCGGTGCTGCCGACGATCGTGTAGGTCTCTTCGTCGTCCTCGCCCTCGATGCGCACCGTCACCCGCGATCCTACCCGGATCTCGCTGTTGGAGGATGTCTCCTCCTCGATGATCTGGGCGCGCGAGAGGATGCTCTTGATCTCGCGGATGCGAGCTTCGAGGTGGGCCTGGCTGTTCTTGGCGTCTTCGTACTCGCCGCTTTCGGAGATGTCCCCCAGCTCCTTTGCGGCACCGATACGCTCGGCCACCTGCTTACGTCCGGTGGTCATCAGCTCTTCCAGCTCGACTTCGAGCTTTGCGCGGCCATCTCGGGTTAGGTATGCTGGTTTGTCGGTCATCGCTTTTGCCTTTTCGACACGGCTCAAACCTGCAGAATAGCTGCAATAGTCCTTTTGAGCACGAAGGAAATCCTGCGATTGAGCTTAAAAAAGAACTGAGAGCGTCACCCCTCAGTCCTGCCCCAAAATATGGTTTGCGCCAGACTTCGGTACACGTACCGCTGGCGCACCACAATTATAGAGGATGGATTTTGTTTTGTAAAGGGTGTTTGTGATAGTTTGTTCAGCGTTGCTACTATGGTTGATGTGAGCAGACAACTGGCACCCGTGCGGCATGCCGCGCGGCTGGCCCTACATGTGACTCTAGTGCGGCCAAGCGCGCTAGCCTGGCACGCGGGCGCGCGGCGACGGCGGGCTTTTCTGTCAATGGTTTTCAATTGACACCCGTGCGCTGCTGCGCTACACTACACGGGGTGCTGCGCGCACCGATGCCCTCAACACATTAAGGCAACACCCATGGGCCACGTCATTGCAATTTCCAACCTTAAAGGTGGTATCGGGAAGACCACAACCGTGGTCAACGTTGGTGCGGGCCTGGCGCTGAAGGGCGCTCGTGTTCTGCTCGTGGATGTCGACGCCCAGGGCAACTTGGCCATGGCCCTGGGGCTCACGCCACGCCGCACGCTCTACGAGGTGCTGATCGATGGCGTTCCTATCGAGTCGTGCATCACCACGGTTCGGCCCAACCTCGACCTGCTGCCATCCGACCACACCCTGCTGGGCGCGCAGCCGGTGATCGCGCAGCGCGCCGACTGGAGCCGCACGCTTGAGAAGGCGCTGCGCCCCGTGGTGAACGCCTACGACTTTATCTGCATCGACTCGGGCGGCTCGCTGACGCTGCTGAATGTGAACGCCTTCATCGCAGCCCGCGCGGTGATTGCGCCCACCACCGTCGAGCACTTCTCGCTGAAGAGCATCGACCTGCTGTTCCAGCAGGTGGCCCGCGTCAAGGGCGGCAACGGCAGCATCAAGCTGATCGTGCCCACCATGTACGACCCGCGCCTCAAGCAGTCCACCGAGCTGCTCGACGATCTGCGCTCGCGCTACGGCGAGCTGGTTGGCCCGGCCATCCGCGTGAATATCAAGCTCTCCGAGGCACCGCGCTACGGCCAGACGATCTACGAGTACGACCCACGCTCGCGCGGCGCAGCCGACTACGCCCAGCTGGTCGAGCGGGTCTGCGAGCTGTTCCCCTTCGAGCCGCGCGTCGCCGCACCCCAGCCTGCGCCCACGCCGCAGCCGCAGCCGCAGCCCCCAGCTGCCGAGCAGCCCCAGCGCCCGGTGGCCTTCGCGCCCACATCCGCAGGCCAGAGCTGCCCGAACTGCGGCGCGCCCATCCGCCGCGCCACCCTGGCGGGCTACGACGTGGCCTACTGCAATAACTGCCGCTGGACCTCGCAGCGCCTGATGCGCGAGCCGCGCCGCTAGGGCCTGCAACAACCGCACACGGCGCTGCGTCACACCAGTAGCGGCCCCGCTTGGCCGCCAAAGGAGGATGGTGATGTCTCAGGGCGATGATCTCCGCAGCGACTCGTACCAGCTGCTCGACCAGCTGCTGAAAGATGCCTCGGCGGGCCCCAACCGCGAGGAGCTGCTGCAACGCTATACCGAGCAACTGGTGCTGATGAATAACTACTACTCCCACAAGCTGCTCGACGAGCTGCTGGCCGAGACCAAGACGCGCCTCGATGCGCGTCTGGCCCCCGACCCACTACAGCAGACGGTAGCCAGCGTGCAGACCACCTTCCAGGACATCTGGAAGAATATCTGGGGGCAGTAGCTGGCCAAGAAAGCGGTTCAAGCGAGGCTGCGGCAGCAGCCCCGCTTTCGCTCTGGTCCAAAACTCGAAGCTCATGCAGGCCCAGCGCGCCTGCGCCTCACTGCCATGCTTTTCGCCGCACAATATTCCGCGTGTTAAGTTCCCGCTTGCTAATTTTCTGTTGTCGCAACGCCACGCAATTGTGAAAAAAAGACAGATATTATGGATAGTGGTCGGAATGCCTCATCAGCAAGGGTTTGCCATGTTGCAGAACTTGCCCGTGGTAGCACATTCCGGTATTATTACGCGTGTTGTGACCAAATGAGGAGAAGGGCATGCTTGAGGCGATTTTCGCCCCTCAGTCCGTTGCCATCATTGGAGCGTCGCCCGACCAAACAAAGCTGGGCAATCGCGTGTTGAGGAATGTCCTCGACAATGGCTATAAGGGGCGCATATATCCTATCCACCCGACAGCTGCAGAAGTTGCCGGGCTACCTGCGTTCGCATCGATCGACGCAGTTCCCGAAGCCGTCGACCTGGCGGTTATCGTCATCCCACCGCAGCATGTGCTGGCTGCCGCCGAGCTGTGCGGCCAGAAGGGCGTGAAGGGCCTAGTGGTTATCACCGCCGGGTTCAAAGAGGTCGGTGGCCAGGGCAAAGAGCTTGAGCGCAAGCTCATCGAGATCGTTCAGAAGTATAACATGCGTATGGTTGGCCCCAACTGCCTGGGGATTATCGACACAACAACTCCAATCAACGCATCGTTTGCACCTATGATGCCGATCGCCGGTGAGATCGCGTTTATGTCGCAGTCCGGCGCCATCTGCTCCGCCATTCTGGACTGGAGCAAGCAGGAGGGCATCGGCTTCTCGCGCTTCGTCAGCCTTGGCAACAAGGGCGATGTCGACGAGGTCTCGCTCCTAGAGGAGTGGGGCAACGAGGCCGACAACAAGGTGATCCTCGCGTACCTTGAGGGCATCAACAACGGCCCGGCCTTCATCGAGACCGCCCGCCGTGTCACCAAGGAGACCCCGGTGATCGCGATCAAGAGCGGCACTACCGAGGCCGGCACGCGCGCGATCTCGTCGCACACCGGCTCGCTGGCTGGCTCCGAGCGCGCCTACGAGGCGGCCTTCACCCAGAGCGGCATCCTCCGCGCCCGCTCGATGGAGGAGCTGTTCGACTTCGCGCTGGCCTTCGCCTACCAGCCGCTCACCGCTGGCGACCGCGTGGCGATCGTCACCAACGCGGGTGGCCCTGGCATCATCGCCACCGACGCGATCGAGCGCTCGGGCCTGAAGCTGACCAGCTTCACCCCCGAAACGATCGAGCGCCTGCGCAAGTCGCTGCCCGATATGGCCAGCGTGTTCAACCCGATCGACGTGATCGGCGACGCGCGCGCCGACCGCTACGAGATCGCCCTGCGCGCCGCGCTGGCCGACCCGAATGTGGATGCGGTGCTGGTGCTGTTCACGCCCCAGGCAGGCAGCGAGGCCGAGGAGACCGCCAAGGTCATCGCGCGGCTCAGCGCGGGCCAGCCCAAGCCGGTCGTCACCAGCTACATGGGCGCGGTCAGCCTTGGGCCGGCGCTCGAGCTGCTGAACAAGCACAAGATTCCTAACTACGCCTTCCCCGAGCGCGCCGTCTCGGCGCTGCGCGCTATGGCCGACCAGCGCAAGTGGAGCAACCGCGCCGCTGGCTCCTACGCCAGCTTCGAGGTGGACAAGGACCGCGTGCGCGCCCTGTTCAAGAAGGTGCGCGAGTCGGGCCGCGTGGAGCTGGGCGAGATTGAGGCCCGCGAGGTGATGGAGGCCTACGGCATGCGGCTGCCGCAGTCGCGGCTGGCCCGCTCGCCCGAAGAGGCCGCCCAGATCGCCAGCGAGATCGGCTTCCCGGTGGTGATGAAGATCTCGTCGCCCGACATCCTTCACAAGTCGGACATCGGCGGCGTGAAGGTGGGCGTGAGCAGCCCCAGCGAGGCACGCGATGCCTACGAGCTGATCGAGTACCGCGCGCGCAAGTTCAGCCGCGACGCGACGATCTGGGGCGTGCTGGTGCAGGAGATGGTGCCCAAGGGCCGCGAGATGCTGGTGGGCGTGAACCGCGACCCGCAGTTTGGCCCGCTGGTCCTGGTGGGCCTTGGCGGCATCTATGTCGAAGTTCTGAAGGACACCGCGGCCCGGCTGGCCCCCATCTCGCGCGAGGAGAGCAGCGAGATGATCCGCGAGCTGCGCTCGTTCGCCCTGCTCAAGGGCGTGCGCGGCGACATGCCCGCCGATCTTGCCGCCGCCGAGGAGACGGTGCTCCGCGTCTCGCAGCTCGTGACCGACTTCCCCGAGATCGTCGAGATGGACATCAATCCGCTCGTCGTTCACAACCAGGGGTCGGGTGCGACGGTGCTGGACGCTCGCATCATCCTGCAGAGCTAGGTTCGCACGAGAAGCGAGGAGATAGAAGGAGCAGATCAGGCACGTTGTGCTTGCATGCACTACAATAGAGGCGTGGGGGCTGCGGCCCCCGCGCCCCAGTAGGCGCCCGCGGCGGCATAGTCCCAATGATGCTCAGGCAAGCAGGTACAAGGGTGTTCTGAATTCTGAATCAAGGGAGATGCGAGATGGCTACCCTCTACGTTGCTTCAACAGAGACGTTTGTCGGCAAGAGCGCGACTTGTATCGGTTTGCTTGACCGGGCACGCCGCGATGGGTTTAACATCGGCTACATGAAGCCGGTCAGTGTCTCCGTCACTCGCACAGAAGATGCCATCCTTGAAGAGGATACATCCTTTGTCCACGATCACTTTGGCCTGCCCGATCCGCTCGACCGGCTCGCGCCGGTGCTGATCACCCAGAGCGCAGTCGACCAGATCCTGCGCGGCCAAGGCCCCGATCTTTCCAAGAAGCTGCGCGACGCCTATGTGCAGGTCTCTCGCGATCGCGACTTTGTCGTGCTTGAGGGCGCAAACCACTGGGCCGAGGGCACCCTGGTCGATCTCTCCGCCGACCATGTTTCCGATATGCTGCAGGCACCGGTGCTGCTGGTCAGCCGCTACCGCACCACGCTCGCGATCGACTCCATCCTCGCGGTGCAGCGCTACCTGGGCGACCGCCTGCTGGGTGTGCTGCTCAACCAGGTGGCCGAGCCGCAGCTCGACTTCGTGCAGAGCCGCGTGGTGCCCTACCTTGAGAAGAAGGGCATCCCGGTGTTCGGCACGCTGGTGCAGGATGCGACTCTGGCCGGCATCACCGTGGAAGATCTGCTCGAACACCTGGGCGGCCAGTACATCGGCAACCCCGAGCTGCAGAGCAAGATCATCGAGCATCTTTCGATTGGCGCGATGGGCGCGGAGGCCGCGCTCTCGCACTTCCGCCGCCGCCCCAACAAGGCGGTGTTCACCGGCGGCGACCGCAGCGACCTGCAGCTGGCCGCGCTGGAGACATCCACCACCGCGCTGGTGCTGACGGGCAACATCCGCCCCGCGCCCACCGTGATCGACCGCGCCGAGGAGCGCGGGGTGCCGATCATCCTGCTGCCCGACGACACGCTCACCGCGGTCGAGCGCGCCGAGGCGGTGTTCGGCAGCATCCGCTTCAAGCAGGCGGCGAAAGTCCAGCGCTACAACAAGCTGCTCACCGAGTACTTCAACTTTGGGCGGCTGTATGAATCCCTCGGCATGACCGTTAGCTAGTCACATGGGCCGGTTGCGCCCCGCCAATATGCGGGGCGCTTGTTTCGCCCGGCCCTTGCATAAGGAGTAATGGATCTCATGGCTACGATTATTGAAGACATCCGCGCGCGCCAGGTGCTTGACTCGCGTGGCAACCCGACCGTCGAGGTGGATGTGCACGTCGAGAGCGGCGACATTGGCCGCGCCATCGTTCCCTCCGGCGCTTCGACCGGCGCGAACGAGGCCCTCGAGCTGCGCGACGGCGACAAGAGCCACTACCGCGGCAAGGGCGTGCTGAAGGCGGTCGAGAACGTGAACAGCGTTGTCGCCGACGAGCTGGTGGGCATGGATGCCGCCGACCAGGTGGCGCTCGACCGCGCCATGCTGGCCCTGGATGGCACCGAGACCAAGTCGAAGCTCGGCGCGAACGCCATCCTGGCTGTCTCGCTGGCCGCCGCCAAGGCCGCCGCTGCCGCCCTCGGCACGCCGCTCTACCGCTACCTCGGCGGCATCCACGGCCACGTGCTGCCCGTGCCCATGATGAACATCATGAACGGCGGCAAGCACGCCTTCAACTCGACCGACTTCCAGGAGTTTATGGTGATGCCGGTCGGCGCTCCCACCTTCAGCGAGGCGCTGCGCTGGGGCACCGAGATCTACCACGCTCTGCACGACGTGCTGCACGAGCGCGGCCTGGGCACCACCGTCGGCGACGAGGGCGGCTTCGCCCCCAGCCTGCCCGACAACGAGGCCCCGCTCAAGGTGATCCTTGAGGCGATCGAGAAGGCTGGCTACAAGCCCGGCGAGCAGGTGATGCTGGCCATGGACCCCGCCACCAGCGAGATCTACGAGGACGGCCTCTACAACCTGGCCCGCGAGAACCGCAAGCTCACCAGCGATGAGATGGTGGAGTACTGGGCCGACCTGGTCGCCCGCTACCCGATCATCTCGATCGAGGATGCGCTGGCCGAGGGCGACTGGGAGGGCTGGAAGAAGCTCCGCGCCCGCATCGGCGACCGCGTGCAGCTGGTCGGCGACGACCTTCTGGTCACCAATGTGAAGTTCCTCAAGCGCGCCATCGACGAGCAGGCTGCCAACGCCATCCTGGTCAAGCTGAACCAGATCGGCTCGCTCACCGAGACCATGGCCGCCATCCAGATGGCCCAGCGCGCGGGCTTCACCGCGATCGTCTCGCACCGCTCGGGCGAGAGCGAGGACGTGACCATCGCCGATCTGGTGGTGGCCACCAACGCTGGCCAGATCAAGACCGGCGCGCCCGCACGCACCGACCGCGTGGCCAAGTACAACCAGCTGCTCCGCATCGAGGAGGAGCTGGGCGATGATGCGGTCTACGCCGGCTGGAGCGCCTTCAACGTGAAGCGCGGCTAGCTCGCCGAGCCTCACGGCTTATCGACGCGAAGACGAAGGACGATTCTTTTGCTATAATCGTCCTTCGTCTTTTCGTTGTATATCGTACCCATGCTTGCACCCGCCACGCTGCTACAAGATCGCTACCGCATCGAGCGCCTCCTGGGCACAGGTGGCTTCGCCCGCGTGTACCTCGCGCACGACCAGCGGCTTCAGCGCTTCGTGGCCATTAAAGAGCTTTCGGCGGAGAAGCTCGAAGAGCACGACCGCCCTATGGCGCTCAAGCTGTTTGCCCAAGAGGCGCGCATGCTCGCCCAGCTGGATCACGCTGGCCTCACCAAGGTCTGGGATTACTTCCAGCACGAAGATCGCGCCTTCCTGGTGATGGAGTACGTGCCTGGCCCCACACTGCGCGAGCTGGTGCTGGCCCACGGCGCGCCCTTCCCCGATGAGCTCACGGTGGCGTGTGGCCTGTGTCTCTGCGATGTGTTCCAGTACCTGCATCAGCATCAGCCGCCGATCATCTTTCGCGATCTGAAGCCGGGCAACGTGATTATCGAATCGCATCGCGCGGTGGAGGAGATGCCCGCCGACCCAACGTCGCTTCAGCTCAAGCTGATCGACTTTGGCATCGCGCGCCTGTTCAAGCCCGAGCAGTCGGCAGACACCATGATCGTGGGAACGCCTGGCTACGCCGCCCCCGAGCAGTACGGCCACGGCCAGACCGATACCCGCAGCGACATCTACAGCCTCGGTGCCACCCTGCACCACCTGGCCAGCGGCCAGCCGCCTGCGGGTCTCTTCCTGCCCGGCCTGCCCGAGATCCGCCCCGATGTGTCCCCGGCCCTGGCGCGCGTGGTTGCGCGCGCCACCGCGCTCAAGCCCGAGGAGCGCTACCAGTCGATCGACCACCTGCGCCGCGATCTTGTGGCGGTCGCGAGCGCACCCTACTACCCCGCGGCCACCGTGCGCCTCACGCCGCGCCCCACCGTGCCGCTGCTGCCCAGCACCCAGCCGCCACCGCAGCCCGCCTCTTCGATGCCGGCGATGCTGGTGCTGATCGTGGTGGTGATCGTGGGGGTCGTGGGCGGGGCGGGTGCGCTGATCGCGGCCTGGGGCGGCCAGCGCTCTGCGGGCGGCGCGATGCTGCCTAGCGTCGCAAGCCCTACCGCCAGCCTGGGCATCCCGCTGCTGCCAGGGGCCACCGGCACGCTGCTCTATGGCCAGTATGCCGAGGATGTCTTCTCGTGCGATATCTACTGGGTCGAGGCATCCTCGCGCTCGTACGCCAAGCTGCTAGGCGGCGGGCGCAGCACCGCAGCCGCGCTCGCGCCCGATAAGCTGCGCTTCGCCACGGTGGAAGGCAATGTCGTCTACATGCGCTTGCTCAGCGGCGAGCGCATTGGCCAGATCAGCGATAGCGGTAAATTTGCCCGCTACCCGGTCTTCTCACCCGATGGCCGCCAGCTGGCATATACCGAGGCCGCCGCGCGCAATGGCGCGTACCGGCTGGTGATCGTCGATCTCGATACCGGCGAGCATCGCTACCCCGGCCCCAGCAACCTTGGCTGGATCGCCTGGTCATCGCAGGGCCTAACCTACGCCGCCCCCGCCCGGCCCGGTGCGCCGCAGGACATCTTTGTCCTGCGGGCCGACGGCGCGGCCCGCAACCTCACCAATACGCCGACTGTTGAAGAGGACTTCCCATCGTGGTCGCATGATGGTGCCACGCTGCTGTTTACCGCCAGCACGCCCGGTGATCTGAACAGCCGCCAGATCTACCGCGCGGATGCCGATGGCGGCCACCGCACCCAGCTCACACGCTCGGCTGGCCCGCACACCAACGCGGCGCTCTCGCCCGATGGCAACTGGGTTGCCTATGTGTCGCGCGCCGCCGGGGGGCGCTTTCAGCTCTGGGCTATGCGCGCCGACGGCTCCGACCCGCACCAGCTGATGGCTGGCAGCGAGGGCCAGTTCTACCTCCGCTGGGAACAATAAAAACGCGCTCGAGCTTGGCTCGGCGCGTTTTCTGTATTTTCTACCGCTTGCGGCCCTAGGCGCTCTGGCGCTGCTGGATCGCCTGCTGCGGGTTCCACTTGTCAAGGATCGCCCAGACAAATGCGGCCATCAGCAGCCAGAGCAGCTGGGTGTGGGCGCGCATGGCGAAGTCTACCACGTAGCGGCTTTGTGGCATACTCTGGGTCAGCTGCGCGACCCACTGGCCGGGGAGCGCCATTGCCTGGGTGATCTGGGCCTGCACATCGACCTGCGCGGCCACAAGCTCGAATACCTGCCAGCCGATCAGCAGCGAGAGCAGGATGGATGCGGTGGTGGCGATGTAGGCACAGATCACATGCCAGCGCTTCGGCTGCGGGCTGAGCGCAGCGGCAAAGGCCGCCTGCGACAGTGTCATCGTCAGCAGGTTGGCGGTGAGATCTGAGGGCACCTCCCAGCGCAGCTCGCAGCGGGTGGCGTTATCGAGCTGCTCGTGCTTGCGCGCGTAGGCCGCACATGCTGGGCACGAGCGAATATGTTCTTGAACCTCTAGGTCGGCGCTGGTGGCGTCGAGCAGCAGCTCTTTGCGGATGTGAGAACATGTGACCATAGCTACCTCGCCTTTGCCATGCCCAGAGTGGCAAATGGGCTGAACAGCGATACCTGGCGGTTCCGCTCGACCTTGGGCGGCGCAGCGACCTCGCGCACGCGCGGCGGTTGGGCACCTTGCTCCTGGGCTTCAAGCAGCGTTGCCAGCCGCTCTTTCCCGCGCCGAATATGGCTCTTGACAGTGTTCAGAGGCATATCAAGCACCTCGGCAATATCCGAGTACTTCATATCATCAAAGTAGTAGAGGGTGAGCACTAGGCGGTAGTGCTCTTCGAGTTGGCCCAGGGCGGCGCGCACCTGATTCCGCAGCTCCTGCGAGTCAAGCGCATCGGCGGGGTTCGACCAGCGGTCGTCGTCGGCCACCTGCCGCATGGGGTCTAGCTCATCCTCTTCGGCGGCATTTGGTACGATCTGCACCTGCCGCCCCCGGCGACGCAGCTCATCGCGCCCCAAGTTTACCACTAGGCGGTAGAGCCAGGTGGTGAATCGGCTCTCGCCATTGTACTGGGGAAGAGCGCGACAGAGGCGGATGAAGGCTTCTTGCGTCAGGTCAGCAGCGTCTTCGGGATTTTTGAGCACGCTCATCGCGATGCTGTAGACATAGTGCTGCTGGCTCAGGATGATCTGGGCAAATGCCTCTCGATCCCCTGCCTGCGCGCGTCCGATAATATCAGCAGATGGCTCGGCCACCGTTTCATTCCTCCTGCAGCTTGTTCCAAGAACTCGCCTGCCAGTGATACTGTTATCCATGACGTAGTGGCGAGAAAGAAAGTTGCAGCAGATCGGTGCAGATTTGCAAAAGAGATCGAAATGCGGCTGATGGGTTGGCTTGCGAGGCGTAGGAGGGGGCTAAAAGTACGTGCTCGCTTCGATTTGGGCGCGGTAGCAGAAAAAGCCGTAGGCGCTGTCTTGCCACGGCTTTCTGCAAATGCTTGGTGTGCTCGATACCGCTAGGTACGCCATTTCCGACACGTGATGGTGGTGCCCTGGCCTTCTGATGAGCGGATGTCGAACTCATCCATCAGGCGCTTCGCGCCCGGAAGACCCATACCCATACCACGTGAGGTACTATAGCCGTCTTGCATCACGAGATCGATGTTAGCGATACCTGGACCTTGGTCTTCGCAGACAATCTCGATACCCTTGCGCCCAGTGCGTTCGATCTCGCGCACTGTAACGTTCCCCGTACCTGCGTACAGGAAGATATTACGCGCAAGCTCGCTCACCGCGGTTGCAATCCGCGCCTGATCGATCGCGCCGAAGCCCAGGGCCTTGGCGGTGTCGCGGGCGAGGGTTCGGGCGATGACGATATCGAGGTCGCTGCGGATTACCGCAACTTTACCCTGCGCCATCACCACTCTCCTCAACCTGTCGACGAAGGATAGCAAGACCTTTTTCGAGGTTCAGAGCGGTTAGGACGCCCCGAAGCTCAAGCCCAAGCTCAACAAGTGTGATTGCCACTGCTGGTTGTAATCCAGTGATCACCACACGCGTACCCATGAGGCCGGCCATAGCGGCGATGTCGCTGATGAGGCGGCCAATGAAACTGTCGACGACATCGACGGCGGTCAAGTCGACAATCAGCCCACGCGCTTTTGTCTCATAGATGCGCTGGAGAAGATCGTCTTTGAACTGCACGGCGGACGCATCATGAAGAGCGACCTGAATCGATGCAATCAAGACATTTTCAATTTTGAGGATCGGGATCCGGAGGCTTTCCAAGACTGTGACCTCCTCGACAAGCTGCGAGAGATTAATGTCTACTATTCCAATGGTTGCAGCTCGGCAGGCAGGAAGGCTCCCAACATGGGCACACGCTGTAAGCGATTACGCCTTCAGCTTCTTCTGCTCCGAGGCAGGGGCATGAGAGACCCATGACGGACCTTCTACCTCCACGAACAAGTATACACTATTTCTGGCAATTTGCTAAATAAGCCAATATGAATAATTGTGATCAGAACGGTAGCAGACACAGCATGTGGCTGTATCTGGATGCTATAATGCTACGACCTTCATAGATTACCATATGTTGAGCGCATGAATTACGCATGATAACACGCGATTTTACGGCCACAACGTTTATTGTTCACAATGCATGTACGCTCCTTTTGTTTCACCGGAAGTTGCACATATGGGTGCCGCCAGGCGGTCATATCGAACCACATGAGCTTCCCCATGTTGCAGCCCTACGTGAGGTGCGCGAGGAAACCGGTTTTGATGCAGAGCTGATCGCCAAAGGGGCTTGGTTGGGAAAGGTTGAAGTGCTGCCCCAACCCCAGTGTATTCTACTAGAAGATATTGCGCCTGACCATCAGCATGTGGATTTAGTTTACTTTGCACGTATTACCGCAGGCGAACTAGATTATTCGCCGCGTGAGGCAGCCGATGCCCGCTGGTACTCCTGGGATGCGTTGGGCGGCGAGGAGATCGCTGAGGATATCCGCCAGCTGGGGCGGCAGGCTATTGCGGCTTGTGCCGGGACTGACGATACGATAGGCGATAGGAGCGTGTGATGGCGGTACTGACGGTGGGCTTGGCGCAGATGGACATTGTGCTGGGTGAGCCAGAGCAGAATACGATGGCGCTGCAGGCACTGGCCGCCGACGCGCGCGGGCAGCAGGTCGATCTGCTGGTGCTCCCTGAGCTGTGGTCGACAGGGTATATGCTGGAGCGGGCGGACTCGCTGGCGTGCGAGCTGGGCGGCGGCGCGAGCGCGGCGATGGCCGAGGCGGCTCGCACCTATGGGCTGGCGATTGTCGGCTCGGTGCTTGCGCGCCAGGCTAGGGGGGTGGCCAACACGGCTGTGTTCTATGAGCCGGATGGGTCGCTGCGCTGCAGCTATAGCAAGCTGCACCTGTTTGGCCTGATGCAGGAGGATCAGTTTCTGGTGCCTGGCGATGCTGCTCCAGTGCTTGATACGCGCTGGGGCAAGGCTGGCCTTGCGATCTGCTATGATCTGCGCTTTCCCGAGCTGTTCCGCTCCTATGCGGTGCGCGGCGCTGGGCTGGTGGTGATGCCATCGGAGTGGCCCTACCCACGGCTGGGCCACTGGCGAACCCTGGTGCAGGCGCGGGCGATCGAGAACCAGTGCTTTATGGTGGCGTGTAATCGCGTTGGGCATGATCGGGCGAGCCACTTCTGCGGGCACTCGATGGTGGTGGACCCGTGGGGCGAGGTGCTGGTGGAGGCTGGTGATGAGCCAGGGCTGTTTGTGGCGCAGCTGGATCTGGATGTGGTGGCGGCGGTGCGCTCGCGCATGAGCGTGCTGAGCGATCGGCGGCCCGATGTCTATGGGGCGGGCGGCTAGCTGGGCAACAAAAAACGGGTGGCTAGGCCACCCGCGTTTGTTTGTTGTGAAGTGAGGGGTACCCAGAGGAACTCACGTACCGTTGCTACCTCTCGGTCCTGGCGGGGTTCCGCAAGTATCTGCCACCCCTCGCGGCGCATTATACAGCCAATCCGCTTCTGGCGTCAAATGATCTTGCGCTGCCAGACCCCGAATGGTATAATCGCTTGCCAGTTTAAGCGGGGTTATTGAGGAGGCGTACACTTTGGAAACCGCACTCTATATTGCCATAATCATTGTTGCTGTGGTGCTGATTGCCCTGGTCATTCTTCAGGGCCGAAATGCGGGCCTGCAGAGCCGCGACACTAGCTCGATCTATCGCACCAAGCGTGGCCTAGAGAAGACGATCTATCAGACGACGGTTGTGCTGGCGGTGGTGTTTCTGATCCTTGCGCTGTTTGCGAGCCTGCCGCTGTCGATCTTTACCTCGGCTGCTGCCTTTGGCATCCCAGGTCTGCTGTAAACGCATATGGCACGTAGGATCCGATGGCAGATCCTCATTGCGGTGGTGAGCGCGGCGCTAGTGTTGGGGCTGATGAGCTATTTGGCCCTAACTACCGCCGCCATCGCCCAGCCCCTGGCGGGCGGTGTGTTCACCGAGTATGAGGCATCGCAGCCAACCCAGGTTAACCCACTTCTCAGCAACCCCGCGACCGACACCACCGCCGCCGATCTCCAAGCACTGCTGTACAATGGTCTGATCCGCATCGGCATCAATGGCTTTGCCGAGCCTGATCTGCTCGAGTCTTGGCCCGAGATCGATGAGAGCGGTACGGTCTACACCTTCACCCTGCGGATGGATGTGCGCTGGCACGATGGTGCGCCGCTGAGCGCTGACGATGCGCTGTTTACCCTTCGTTCGGTGCAGTCGCCAGGCTTCGTGGGCGACCCCACGACGGCGAGGATCTGGCGGAATGTGCTGCTCGAACGGGTCGATGATCAGCGTTTCCGGGCCACGCTGCCGGTGCCGCTCGCATCGTTCTTGAGCTACGCCACCTTCCCGATTCTGCCCGCGCATCTGCTTTCCGACGTTCCCGCCGAGGACTGGTCGACCACCGACTATAACACGCGGCTGATCGGCACCGGCCCCTATATGTTGGCCGAGCCGATCTCGGCGGAGCGCGCGCTGCTGAAGGTGAACCCAGATTATTTTCGCGGTACGCCGTATATCGATAGCATCGATCTGCGCTTCAACCAGTCGGCGCAGGATGCCCTGACAGCGCTGAGCCGGAATCAGGCGGTGGGCTTTGGGGTGAGCAGCACCAGCGAGCAGAGCCGCGCAAACGCGCCGCGCAGCGCGACGCGACACACCATCCCGCTGGCGAGCTTCACCACCCTGACGTTTAATATGCGGCAGGCCCCTTTTGATGATGTGAAGCTGCGGCAGGCGCTGTCGCTGGGGCTTGATAAGGATGCGATCATCAAGGTGTCGCTCAATGATCTTGGGCAGCGCCTAGAGTCGCCGATCCTGCCGGGCTGGGCGCTGGCGAGCCATGGCCTTGACTTGCCTGTGTTTAATGCCCAGTCCTCTGCCGATGCGCTTGATGCGGCGGGCTACGCCCCTGGGGCGGATGGCGTGCGTACGCGCCAGGGCAAGGCGCTTAGCTTTACGATCCTGACCGATACGACGTCAGACCATACCGCCGCCGCCCGCGAGGTTGCCCGACAGTGGGCGGCGCTTGGGGTGCAGGCCAAGATCGAGCAGGTGGAGCCGAGCGAGCTTGAGCAGCGCCTGCAGAGCCACTCCTTCGATGTGGCCCTGCACGGCTGGCAGCGCCAGGGGCCCGACCCCGATGCGCTGTATGCGCTCTGGCACTCGAGCGGGGCCGAGAGCGGCTTCAACTATGCGGGCCTGCAGGATAGTGATATCGATGAGCAGTTGACCCTCGGGCGCGAGCAGGCGGAGCCGGAGGAGCGCCGCAGCGCCTACGCCGCGTTTGAGCAGCGCTGGCTGGAGCTGGCGCCAGGGATCACACTCTACCAACCACTGTTTGTCTACACCTCGATCAGCGACCTGGGCGGGCTGGCCTTCGATGCCGAAAATGCCAACACGCCCGTGATGCCGCTGTTGCTAGGCCGCGAGGATCGCTTCCGCAACGTTGTCGGCTGGTTCTTGCAGAGCGGTCGCGAGATCGGCGGCGATTTGCGCCAGCGACCCTAACGAATATCCCCGCTTAAAAAGCATATCGCTAGGCATCCGTGGATGGATCGCCTAGCGATATGCTTTTTTTGAGCCTTGTGTCGGATATTCAGCATCCCAATCAACATTACTAGGTGCTCTCTCAGCACATTATCAGAAAGTGATGGCAAACTGATAAAAGTATGATATAATCCCCTCGTCCTGAAGGCTGAATGTTCCCTGTAGACCTCAGCCGTAGACGAAGGAACTTTATGAGTAGACCTGAGCACCTTGTTCGTGCGCTTGCCTTGGCTGCAGTGGTGTGCTTTGTGAGCACGCTGATGCCCCTGAGTGTGGCAGATGCCAGGCAGCGGACCCTAGAGGGCGCAGCAGATACCCAGGAAGTACTGAATGTGGCAGTGAGCCAGGATGGCGAGCTGCGGCTGAATGCCGATGCACCACCGCCACCGATTGATGACTCTGGCTATTCTCGCTTTGGCATCTATACATCTTCCCCTCTTGCCTTCTCTTCCCTACTTCAATCTGTGCAACTCAGCTACACCTTGGTAAGCCCAAGCGATGGCGTGGCCATGTTCGACCTGCGTGTGAGCCCCGACGGCCAGCGCTGGGGCGAGTGGGAGATCGACCACGTGAGCGGCGAGCTGGTGCATTTTGCCCAGGCTGGGCGCTATGTGCAGTACCGCGTGCGCATGTTTGGCAACCTTGCCCCGCTGGCCGTTCGCGACATCGCGGTGAAGCCGACTGGCTCGGTGGATCTGATGGCGCTAGATGTGCCGCCGGTGGCCCCCACCTTCAAGGTTCACGCGACCCGCATGGGTATGGTCGGCGGTCGCACGGCCAACGGGCACCGCATCACGAAGCGCGATCACTATGTGTCGCTGCCATCGTGGCGATCGCTTTCGTCGCGCGGGGGGAGCGAGTACATGGTGCGCGTGACCTACAACGGGCGCAGCTCGGTTGCGCCGGTGTATGATGTAGGCCCGTGGAATGTGCACGATGACTACTGGAATAAAGAGCGTGAGCGATTTAGCGATCTCCCTTGGGGATACCCACAAGATCACGCTGCGTATTTTGATAAATATAACAAAGGCTATGCCGAGAAGGGCCGCGTGCGCTTCCCAACGGCGATTGATATCGGCGATGGGGTGTGGTGGGATGATCTGAAGATCAAGGGCGACCGCGCCGTGGTCGAGGTGACGTTCCTGTGGCTGGGCACCGATCCGCTGGAGGCCGAGGCGACGCCGACGCCCGTGCCGACTGAGGCCCCGACAGCTGCACCGACTGAAGTCCCAACGACTGCGCCGGTTGAGACGCCGCCGACATTCGCGCCGACCGAGGCCCCGATTGAGTCGACGCCGACCGCCGCGCCGACCGAGGCCCCGACGACCGCGCCGGTTGAGGCGACGCCGACGCCCGTGCCGACTGAGGCCCCGATTGAGGCGACGCCGACGCCCGTGCCGACCGAGGCCCCGATTGAGGCGACGCCGACGCCCGTGCTGACTGAGGCCACGCCCGTGCCGACCGCCGCGCCGACCGAGGCCCCGACGACCGCGCCGGTTGAGGCAACGCCGACCGCCGCACCGACAAAAGAGCCAGCGCCGAAGGCGTCGGAAGTAGTGGTGCAGGTCGACTCAAAGTCGTTCCAGAAGGTGCGGGCGAAGGTCTGGTATGACAGCCCCGCGAGCTGTGGGCCGGATACCCTGCACTGGACCTACACCACAACCAACCCGGATGAGGGCGAGAACACCGCTCGCTGGCAGCCCAAGCTGGCCGCCGAGGCCGCATACGAGGTGCGGGTCTACATCCCCAAGTGCGAGGTGAAGGCCGCGCGCACCAGCAGCGCCCGCTACCTGATCAAGCACCGCGATGGCGTAGAGGAGGTGGCGGTCGACCAGGCTGCGCACGGTGGCGAGTGGGTCTCGCTTGGCCGCTACACCTTTGCGAAGGGCCAGGATGCCTATGTGGAGCTGAGCGATGTGACTGGCGACTCGATGAAAGCGCTGTGGTATGCGTCTGTGAAGTGGACACCGGCGGCTGACCGCAAGTAGCTGTTCGCGCCAGCGCAATACGAAAGGCTGTGGCCATGTGCCACAGCCTTTTTCGTGCGTTTGAGGGGCGTGATGCTACAGCGGCTTGTGGGCCTTGAGCACTAGGTTGACGAATGTCTGCTCGTCGCCGCGCAGGTGGTTGTTTGGCTCGTCGAAGTGGCGCAATACCGACACGCCAAGGTTGATCGGGTTCAGCAGGCTGCCGCTGTTTTTCTCGCCACGGAAGCGGTCGGCGGCGTTACGCAGGTTCTGGGGCAGCAGGTTATTCTCGATCAGGGGCTTGCCGATGCTGTAGACGATCAGGTGGATGAGCGGGAAGCAGTAGTGGGTCTGCTCCTCAAGAATATCGATCTCGAAGCCCGCACCGCTGATCACGCTGCGCAGATCCTGGGGCAGGTACAGCCGGAAGTGGTTGCTCCACAGGCCGGTGATGATCCCTGGTTCGCGGATCGGCTCAAGGCCCAGCGCCTCCAGTGTCTTGTTGATCGGATCCCACAGCACCGGGTAGTTGGCGTGGGGCACGCTGAGCGCCAGGGTGCCGCCGGGCTTGAGCACGCGGTAGACCTCGGCGATGGCCTTGCGGTCGTCGGCCATGTGCTCCAGCACCTCGCTCATCAGGATCTTGTCGAAGCTGTTGTCGGCGAAGGGCAGCTGGTGGATATCGACGCGGGTGAGGCGGGCATCCACGTGCTCGTTCTCGGCCCATTCGAGGCGACCGATGTCGCCATCCACGCCGTAGATCTCGACGTTGCGCAGCCTGGTCATCATCATCATATACACGCCCATACCGCAGCCGCAGTCCAGCACCTTGTCGCCGTCGTGCAGGTCGAGGTGGTCGAGCAGCGAGCGGGCGCGGCGGCGGTAGGCCATGTCGGCCTCGTTACGCAGCAGGACATCGAGCTTGGCGTGGTCGTCCTCGGTCAGGTGGTAGTAGCCGGGGCGCGCGGGTGTTGAAGTTTGTTCCATATGGTGCTCGGTGTTTTACAGTGAGGGCTTCAGCGAAAAGAACACGCGTTGGGTGCTATCTGCATACCCGTTGAGGGTCTACCATTGCGACAGCAGGGCATGCCTAAAGATGCTGGCGCTATAGTAGCATATCGACCGTGGATCGCAAGGGGAGCGGCGGCGCAATGAAAAAGGGAGCGCTGCCTTTCATCTTGCTCCCTGGTGCTGGTCTGAATGCTCTTGGCGCTACGGCGGCCGCTAGGAGTTGGTGGTCGGCCCCTGGTTTTGCGCCACCAGCTGGCTCACCAGCGAGACCAGCTCCTGCGAGTCGATCGGCTTGGTGAGGCATGCGTTCGCGCCCGAGTTGCTGGCGCGCACCAGGTCGCGCTCGTAGCCGCTGGCGGTGAGCACCACAATCGGCAGCTGCTTGTAGCGCTCGTCGGTGCGCACATGCTTCATCAGGGTTAGCCCATCCATTTTGGGCATGCTCAGGTCGGTTACCACCAGGTCGACCGGGCTTTCTTCGAGCCGCTCAAGCGCCTGCACGCCATTGAGCGCGGTGACGACCGAGAAGTGGTTCTGCTCGAGGATGAAGCTGAGCAGCCGCTGATTGGGGGAGTGGTCGTCTACAACAAGAATAGTTGCCATATATTCCTCACGCCTTTACCGCTATAGGTATTTCACAAGCCGCCAGTGGTTGCCTTCGGGGCGAGGTGTGTAGGCTACCTCGTCCATTAGGTTCTGGATGATGAACAGGCCATAGCCGTGGATCTGGGGGGCATCCAGGGTAGGCATGGGCACAAGCGATGGGTCAAAGTGCTGGCCACAGTCGGAGAGCTCGATGATGAGCTGCCGCGGCTGCTGGAGCAGCGCCAGCTCCACCTGGATTCTGCCTCCTTGCGTATTGACATATGCGTGGCCAACGATATTGGTGCATACCTCATGGGCGGCAAGCTGCAAATTATATACCAAAGCCTCATGATCTTCGATATTATCGACGTGGCTCATGATCTCGGCGATGCAGCCACTCAAGATATTGAGGTATTTGTAGGTGGCCGGCAGATCAAGCCGCACAACCTCTGCATAGTCGAGGGTCACCTGCTATACTCCTTTGATAATGACAAGTGTCTGATCATCATCTTGTAGGTGCCCGCTGCCAAACTGGCTGATGGTGTCGAAGAGCCTCGTGGCGATCTCGCGGGCCGAGCCATGGGCCTGGCGGTTAACCAGGTCGAGCAGCCGATCATACCCAAACATCTCTTCCTGTTGGTTTCGTACATCGGTAAACCCATCTGTGGCAATGATAAGCAGGTCGCCAGGCATCATCGAGATGATGTGGTTGCGGCAGAGCGACACATTCAGCACGCCGATCGGCGTGCTATCGGCCTGCAGCAGCTCGGCGGGGCGGTTGGCAGGGCGGTAGATCACCGGCGAGTGCCCGGCGTTGGCGTAGAGCATCTGGCGCTTCTCGGGGGCGTACTGGCCGATGAAGGCGGTGGCGAACATGCCCACCTTGGTGAAATCCTCGTACAGATCCTCGTTGGAGTTGCGCATCACGATCTCGGGGGTGGGGTTGGGCATAAAGCTGGCTTTGCTGTGGATGGCGGTGCGGGTCATCGTCATCAGCAGCGCCGCCGAAAGCCCCTTGCCCGTGACATCGCCGACGGTGAAGATGAAGGGCCGGTTGGGCGGGTGCACAAAGTCGTAGAAGTCGCCGCCGACCTGGGATGCGGGCCGCGAGTGGGCGTAGATATCGAGCCCCGGGATGTTGGGCAGCTGCTGGGGCAGCAGCTGCAGCTGCACCCGCTGGGCCAGCTCGACCTCGATCTGCAGCTTGGCCTGCTCGACCGACTCTTGGTAGAGCAGCACGTTTTCGATATGTGCGCCCGACTGCTGGGCGATCGCGTGGATGAGCTTGACGTCGGGGGCGGTGAAGCTGGCACCGATCTTGTTGAACAGGCCGATGCCCGCGTTCAGGGCGTTGCGCACCTGGATGGGGGTGAAGAAGAGGTTGGACACCCCGGGCGGCAGCTCGCTCTGGTTGCTCTCGTTGCCCAGCATCACATCCTGCTCGCTGGCCTGGGCCTGCCAGAAGATCTGCCAGATGAACGCTTCGTCGATGCTGTTGGGCGGCGACTGCACGATGTGCGGCTCGCCGCTGGGCAGGATCATCACAGCGAACCCTGCCTTGACCCTGGCGAGACGCACCGTCTCGGCCACCACGCGCTGGAGGGTCTGCGGGATGTTGACATGGCTGCGCAGCGACTGGCTGAGCTGGTAGAGCGCGACAAGCTGATCTTGGCTGGCCACGAGGTCGGCGGTCATCGAGCGCAGCTCGCCTTCGAGCTGGTGGAGCTGGGCGATCAGCGCGGCGTCGGAGGTGAGGCGTGTCTCGTGGGCTTGGCCTACGACCCCATAGATGCGCAGCTCGCCCAGGATGTCATCGTTGCCCCAGATCTGGGCCATCAGATATGGCTCATCGGGGCAGACGCTGGTGGGCCAGCGGGCCAGCATGGTCTCATTTTCCCACACCTCGAAGGCGACCGCGCCTGATTCTAACCAGGATTGAGCCAGTACGGCAAACTGAGCGCGCTGTGTTTTGATCAGGGTTGTCAGCATAGGTTCGCTACTTGCCACGCGCTCAGGCTGTGAAATGCTGTAGGGCATGCGCCTCGTCGACAAAGATGTAGAAGGCTTTGTCGAGCCGGGTCAGCTCGAAGATCATGAACACCGACCGCTGGAGACCGCAGAGCAGCAGGTCGCCGCTCTGCTGGCGGCTGCGCTTCATGCCCTGCACCAGGGTCGCGAGGCCAGTAGAGTCGACAAAGGTCACACCGCTGAGATCGACAATGATTTTAGGAGAAGCTACTTGAACCAGGCGGTCAAGCTGTTCTGCGATTGCGGGGGTGGAGTAGTTATCAAAGCGTCCCGCCAGTTCAAAAATGGTCACATCCCCAGCGGAGCGTGTTTTGATCTCCATTCAGTCTTGCTCCTTATTACAATAGGTCGTTTTTGCACTAGTGCTGTATGGTGTCGGAGAGCAGCGTGCTCTTGGGCGTATGTTGGCGTTGGAACTGTCGGCGCATCCAGGCCATGGCTGAGTGTAGCATAAGAAGTATATCACCATGCCACGTGCACGTAGAGACATAGTACGCATCCGCAACAAGAACGCTGTCGAGATCGCTTTCTGGGGTTGTCTGCACATACCATGCGCCTAACAGCCCTGCGGGGCGATCGTAGTGCTTCTGCTGCCACGACTCGTGGATGCGCTCGGCCTCGTCGGGGCGCAGCGGCTTGACGCCCACCAGCTCGCAGTCGGCGCGCAGCACGTTGGCCAGGGCCGGCAGGTAGGCCAGCTGGGTGGTGCGCAGCCAGCGCCCGAACGCGCTGGTGCTGCCGTCGGCGCGGGTGTGGGCCAGGGTGAACATATCGAACGGGTACGGCCCAGTCTCCTGGCGGTTGCGCAGGGTGGGCGGCTGGCTGCCCACGCGCCGCTCGCGCTGGATGGCGCGCCCGTGGAACAGCAGGGCGAGTACGGCCAGGGCGAACTGGATGGGCAGCGAGAGCAGCAGCAGCAGCGCTGCCAGCGCGATGTTGCCCAGGCGGCGGAAGAAGCCATCTGGCCCCTCGACGCCGATCTCGGAGAGCAGGAAGCTGTCGACGATCTCGGTGGAGTGGGCGGTCTCGGTGTCGATCAGGGTCGAGCGGTTGGCCACCACGCCGCTGAGCTTGAGCAGCCGACCGACATAGGTGCGCTCGAAGATCGTGGTGCGCTCGACAGTGGCCTCCTCGTCGATCACGGCGTTGGCCCCGATCACCACCTCTGGCCCGATCTCGACCTCGCGACCCAGCCAGCAGTTGTCGCCGATGCAGATCGGCGGGGCCAGCTGGGCGGTGGGGTGGATGGCGTCGTTCAGGCCGACCCAGATGCCGGGGGCGATCTGGCGACCATCGACCGAGGGGTGGCGCAGCCGGGGTGTGTCGCCCAACGATGCTGGGTCGGCGGCGTGGTAGGCGTTGAGCAGGAAGACCCGCTGGGCCTCGCGGTACTCCTGGAAGGTGCTGAGCGGGTTCCAGTAGGCATCGCTGGGCAGGGCGTGGATCTGGGCACCGGCGCGGCGGATGGCAGGCAGCAGCTGGGCGTCGATCTCGCCGCGGGTGCTGGCGGGCAGCAGCCCCAGCACGCTTGGCTCAAACAGATACGCGCCGGTGAGATAGAGCGGCGGGTGCTCGGTATTGCGGCTGGGCAGGGCGAACTGCTGCGGGTCGATGGCCTGCTGCCCGGGCTGGGCGGGCGGGCGCGGCGAGACGATGGCGGTTGCCAGGCCGCCGTGCGCACGGTGGAATGCGAGCGCGGCCTGGATGTCGATATCGAGGATGCTGCTGCTGGGGATCACCGCGAAGGTTTCGTCGAGCAGGTGCCCGGCCCACTGGAGCGAGCCTGCGCTGCCCAGCGGCTCGCGCTGGCTCAGGAAGTCGATATGCATGCCCCAGCGCCGCCCGGTGTTGACGAACGAGGCGATGCTGCCGCTGCGGTTGTAGAGGCTCACCAGCGCGTGCTTGTTGCCAGCGCGGGCCAGCAGCTCGAGCGCGATGCCGATGACGGGGCGGTTGACGATCGGGATGAGCGGGGCAGGCGTGCTGCCTGTCAGCGGCGCGAGCTGCTCCAGCTCATCGGTTGCCAGAAGAATGATGCGCATAGCACTTCCATCGAGATATCGCCGCGCCGACGCGCGGGAGATCACTTACTTACCGAGGCGTGGGGGTTGGACGAGCTTGCCATCGCCATCGTTGGCTTTGCTGGTGCGCTGGTGGCCGTGCTCAGGTCGCTGAAGATTGCCAGCACAAGGTCGAGCTTGACCAGCTGGATGGTGCGGAGCGTATCGCCCGTGGCTCCAGCCACGCGCAGCGCCCCGCCGTGCTCCTGCGCGATCTTGTTCAGCTGGATCATACCAGCCAGCCCGGCGCTGGCGATAAAGCTGGTCTGGCTGAGGTCGAGCACTAGGCGCGGGTTGGACTCCAGCAGCTTGCGGGCGGCGTCGATCATGCCCGGCGTGGTGGAGGCATCCAGCATGCGCGGGCTGGCCAGCACCTGCCAGTCGGATTGAACCTGCACTTTTTCGATCGGGGCGACGGTCGACTCGTGGTGCGATTGGATCGCCCCCTCGATGTTGGACTGGATCTCGAAGAAGCGGTCGAGCTTGACCAGCGAGAGCAGCTGCATGATCGGTGCCGAGACATCGGCCAGGATGAGGCCGCCGCCGTAGGAGCGCGCGCGGTTGGAGAGCGTGACGAAGGTGCCCAGCGCCGAGCTGTCGAGAAACTCGGTCTGGGCCAGGTTGAGCACGAGCCATGGCGTGGTGGCTAGGGCCTGCTCGGCCTGCTGGATGAAGATCGCCTGGTTGCCGCGATCGAGCCGCCCTTTGACGCTGATCACGGCCGTGTTGCCCACCAGCACTGTGTCGGATGCGGGCAGGATACTCATCTTGGGCGTGGTGCGGCGCATGGCCAGCAGCTGCCAGAAGTAGAAGTAGCTGAAGTAGACCATGTCCAGCGCGTAGCGCTTCCAGAGGCGCTGCGGCTCCTGCAGCAGGCGGTAGGCCCATTCCAGCCCGAAGCGCTGCATCCACAGCGGGGCGCGGCGGGTGACGCCCACGATCATGTCGAGCGTGCCGCCGATGCCGACGCTCACCGGCACCTTCAGCGCGCGGGCGTGCATGCTGATCCACTTTTCCTGCTTGGGGTTGCCAAAGGCCACGAAGAGGATGTCGGGCTTGGCCTCGCGCACCTGATCGATGATCTCGGGGTCCATCTCCAGCAGCGGGCGGTTGGCTGGCGAGTGGATGCCGGCCACGCGCAGCCCAGGGTAGCGCTCGCACAGGATCTCGGCGGCGCGGGCGGCCACGCCGGGGCGCGCGCCCAGGAAGTAGACCGAGAGGCCGCGCTGGGCGGCCCGCTCGCAGAGGGCGGGCACCAGATCGGCCCCGGTGACGCGACCTTCCAGCGAGACGCCCAGCAGGCGGCTGCCCCAGACCAGCGGCATGCCATCGGCGGTGGCCATGTCGGATTCTTGCAGGATGCGGCGCAGCTCGGGATCGCGTAGAGAGTTGACGACAAAATCGGCATTGACCGTGGCTATCTGGTGGGTTTTGCCAGTAGCGCGGCTTGTCGCGATGAATGACTCAATCCGATCAAGCGCCTCGGGCATGGTCAGATCGTCAACGGGAACCCCGAGAAGTATCAGAACTTTACGCATAGCTGGCTATTTCCTTCTGCCCATCGCCGGGACTGTGGAGCGGGCGGTTTGCTAGTACGCGCCCTTGCTCAAAAGTACTGCTGGGATGGTTTTTACCAGAATCTCTAAATCTTTCCAGATGCTCTGCTCGGCAATATACTGCAGGTCGAGCTCGACCCAGCGTTTAAAATCGACATCGCTGCGCCCCGAGACCTGCTGCAGGCCGGTGATGCCCGGCACCGCATTCAGGCGCTGGAGCTGATCGAAGGTGTACTGTGCCACCTCTTTGGGCAGCGCTGGCCGTGGCCCCACCAGGCTCATCTCGCCCTTGAGCACGTTGAAGAGCTGGGGCAGCTCGTCCACGCTGATCTTGCGGATGATCCGCCCGACCCTGGTGATGCGTGGGTCGTTTTTCATCTTGAACACGGGGCCATCGGCCTCGTTTTTTGCGGCCAGCTCGGCCTTGCGCTGCTCGGCGTCGATATACATCGAGCGGAACTTGTAGCACGGGAAGGTCTCGCCCCACTTGCCCACGCGGGTCTGGCGGAACAGGATGGGGCCAGGCGAGTCGATCTTGATCGCCAGCGCGGTGATGGCCATGATCGGCAGCGCGAACACCAGCGCCACGCACGCGACCGCCACATCCAGCATGCGCTTGAGCCGACCCACCAGCTTGAGCCGCAGCACGCGCATGACCATGGCCACGCGCAGCCGCTGGTTGGCGCGCACGCTCTGGAAGCGGCGCTGGGCAAACATCTCGATCATGCGCTCGGTCTTGGGGTCGGCGTGCGGTGCCGAGATAGCAGGCAGCGCTGGGCTGGGGCTGTCGACGGGTTCGATCTGCTCGTGCTGGTGCGTCACCTCGGTGCTCCTCCACTCTTCCGAATCTCTCGCAAGTGTATCTCTTGTTGTACCGAATCAAGATGAAAAAACGCCTTTTTACGCTTCTGATACATATGAAGATTTGTTCATGATGAGGTTAGGCGTTCTTATGCAGAGCATACCGCATCGTTGCGGGCAAGAGAAGATCAAAGCCGATGCATCCTGGTTGCAATATGTTATGGGTCGTTGCGCGCGGTGCGCACCCAGCCACGCCGCTCGGCCCCCACCAGCACCCGGATGTAGACATAGACCTTCCAGATGATGAAGAACGGGGCGTAGAGCAGCGCCTGGTACACGCGCAGCGGCATGCGCGCCAGCAGCAGCCCGGCGAACACATAGATGGCGATGCCCAGCACCAGCGCCGCAGCGACGCCGATGGCCAGCGCGCTCTGCAGCAGCGCGGCGGCGATCAGGCATGCCACTGCCGCCGCCCCTACCAGCGAGAACGGCGGGATGAGCTGCTCGACCGCCGCGTCGAAGAGCATGAAGCTGCGGCGGCGCAGCGACTCGCGCAGCAGCTGGGGCACGTAGCGGCGCACCATCTCGACGCGGCCCGCCTCCCAGCGGGCGTTCTGGCTGCGCGATGCGGCCAGCGTGCTGGGCATCTCGGCCCACACCACCGCGTCGGGGGCGAAGGCCACGCGCTGGCCGCTCAGGATGAGCGCCATGTGGTACTCGATGTCCTCGGTGAGCGAGGCGGGCCAGGGGTGCTGCCGCGCCACATCCGCCGCGAAGACCATACCGTTGCCCTTCAAGCCAGTGGAGCCGCCCAGCACCATGCGGCCCTGGGGGCGCAGGTAGTGCAGCGCGGCCAGCGCCACCGAGCGCAGGCTGGCGCTCCACGACTGCTCGGGGTCGCGCACGGCGTAGTAGGCCTGGATGGCCTGCTGGCCGCGCGCCAGCCGCGCGTTCATCACGGCTAGGAAGTTGGCCGACAGGATGGAGTCGGCATCCATGATCACGATGGCGTCGTGCGGCTCGCCCGCATCCCAGAGCCGCTGGAGCAGCCACTGGAGCGCGTAGCCCTTGCCCACCAGGGTGTCGTCGAAGCGCTCGTGCACCACTGCGCCGCCGTCGCGGGCCACCTGGGCGGTGGCGTCGCTGCAGTTGTCGGCCACCACGTGCACGGCGTAGCGATCCTTGGGGTAGTCGAGCGCGCGCAGGTTCTCCAGGGTACTGGGCAGCAGCTGCTCCTCGTTGTGGGCGGGCACCAGGATGAGGAAGCGGCGCTGCCCCTGCACGCGGGCCAGCGCGGTGGTGCGCGCGGCGAAGCACGCGGCGATGGTCAGCATCAGCAGGTAGTCGACGATCAGGGCGCAGGCGGCCTCGGCGATCAGCAGCAGGATCAGCAGTAGGGTGGTCATGGCTCTCTCTCACTGCCAGCGCTGGCGGGCGTGGCGTCGCGCGATGGTACCGCTCCCACAGGGTCGAGCGTCTGGTCGACGATCTGGGCTAGGCGGGATGCGTAGCTGTCGAGATTCATGGCTTGCTCGATCCGATCGCGGCCAGCCGCGCCCATGGCCATGGCCTGCCCAGGGCTGGCCAGCAGCCGCTCGATCGCGCTACGCAGCGCCGCCGGATCGGATGGTGGCACGTAGATGCCCGTCTGCTCATCAATAACAACGTCAGTCTGGCCGGGTGTTCGGGTACACACCACGGCGCGGCTCATCGCCATGGCCTCCAGGATGGCGGTGACGCCGGCCTGGAACTCGACATCGTGCAGGGGCATCACCAGAAACTGGCTGTCGGCGTAGAGCTGTCGCAGATCGTACTGCGAGAAGCGCTGCACGCTCACGTTCTGGGGGATGGCGGCACCCTCGGTCTCATCGCTGCGCTTGGACCAGGGGCTGGCGGCGGCGATCACCACGCGGGCGGGCAGGCCATCCACGGCCTGCAGCAGGGTGCGGTAGTCGCGGGCCTCCAGCCCCACGGCGCAGATCGTGGGCGGCACGGTGGGGTGCGGCTCGACCTGGCCCAGCGCGAAGAACTGGCTGTCCACCATAAACGGCGTGAAGACCACGCGCTCGGGCGCGACCTTCCAGCGCTGCTCGATAAACTCCTTCTGGCGCGTGGCGTAGACCAGGAAGCGGTCGATGTGGCTCTGGATGCCAAACAGGTCGAAGAACAGCATCTTCTTCTTGACCGACAGAATGTGCACGATCATCAGGTGCCTGGGGCGCTTGCCGAAGGGCGCGGCCAGCTTGAGCAGCAGCGCCAGCGGAATGCCCACCTGCTCGCCGTCGGTGAAGATCGCCTGGTAGCGCGCGCGGGCCGCGAAGCAGGCCCAGGCCAGCAACAGATCTGGCCCGCCCACGCGCTCGAGCAGCGGCCCGATGCGCGGGTGGCGTCGCCGCGCCTCGGCATAGTCGATCAGGTCGGCGTCCATAGCCTGGCCGAGCATATAGTAGTCGGCGCGCGGGCGCTCGCCCCTGGCGATGCGCTCGGCGGTATCGGGGGCGATGTTGCCGGAGATGGTGAGTAGAACTTTCGCCATCCTGCGATACTCCGTTATCTCTTGGCCGCTGCGGCCTCGCGTTTTAAAAGGTCGAGCAGGCGGTGGGCGTTGTGCTCGGCGTCGTAGTTGTGGGCCACACGGGCCACGGCCTGCTGGCCCAGCCGCAGCCGCATGGCCTCGTCCTTCACCAGGGTGGCCAGCGCGTCGGTGAGCCCCTGCTGGTCGCCTGGGCTGATCAGCAGCCCCGTCTCGTTCTGGGCGATGATTTCGGGGATGCCTGCGACGGTGGTGGAGATGCTGGGCAGCCCGGCGGCGCCCGCCTCGGACAGCACCATGGGCAGGCAGTCGCCGCTGGTGGGCAGGCAGAAGATGTCGCTCTGGTGGTAGAGCCGCTGCAGCTCGGGGCTGTTAGGCTGCATACCGTGGTAGATGAACAGGCCTTCCTCGGCGGGCAGGTCGTCCTTGGTCACCAGGTGCAGCTCGACGCCCAGGTGACGCAGCGCCCGGAACGACTCGACCAGCAGCATGCCGCCCTTGCGCCGCAGGTCGCCGCCCACAAATAAGATCTTGACCGGGCCGGGGTGCGGCGCGCGCGGCTCGGGCCGCTGCCACGCGGCGGTGGTGACACCCGGCGGGATGACCGTGATCTTCTCGGCGGGCACCTCGTAGTCATCCACCAGCCCCTGCTTGGCCCACGCGCTCCATGTCACCAGGTGGCGGGCGGCGCGGAAGCAGTCGCGGTTGAGCCGCCACTTCCACTGCTCCACCGCGCTACTGCCGCGCTGGTGGCCGTAGGATTCGCCCAGCTGATCGTACTGGATGGGTGTGGCATCGAGCGATAGGACGCTGGGGATGCGGCGCACCCAGTAGGCCGAGAGCACGGCGGGCACCTGGGTGTGGAAGAACAGCGCGTCGAGCGGGGCCTGGTGGGCCATGGCGCTGATCTGCTGGCGCGCGCGCACGCCGGCCCGCACCGTCCAGTTGCTCTTGTACACCGGGATGCGCGCGCCCAGCCCCGAGACCTCGAAGGGGATGAGGCCCCAGAGGGCGCGGATCTCGGGATCGCTAGGCACATGGGCCTGGAGATTCTTGGTGTGCGTGATATGGCCTAACGCCTGCTCGATGATGAATCCGATGGTGTAACTGGTCATAGCGCCTATTCTATTCATCTGATTGCGCACATGCCAAGTTGCGCTGCGCCCCCGATGTATACCAGCCGCATATGTCAGCCTGTTGAATCTGCTGTGAAGCGAGATGAGATAAACGTCATTTTTCGGGTACTGGGTGCGCTTGGGAATGGGCAGCCAAGAATATGCTGCATCATGCCAATTATAGCGCGTCGCGCAAGCGCCTCGGTCAGTTCTGGCTGGCTATCTCGGATGCTGGATCGTAATCCCCGGCCCGCCGCCCGCTGGGGGCAGCAGGCCGGGGCTGCTGGGCTACGACGAGCGCGCCCAGATCGAGGGGTCGCGCACCATCCAGGTCTTCCAGCTGGTCTGGCTCGGGTCTTTGCTGCGGAACAGCACGCTGGATGCTCCGGCGGGGATGGGGGTCCAGTACGACTGGAAGTGATCGGCCAGGTACTTTTCCTGCTGCTGCTTTTGGGCATCGGCCCAGGTTGCGCCGCCATCGAAGCTCACCTGGATGTCGCTCAGGCCGGTGAAGCGCAGGCGGGCGTCGGCGGGCGCGGGCTTGGCAAATCGCACCGGGGTGGCCGCGTTGGCGGGCGAGACGATGCTGCGGTCGGCGTGGATCATGGTGAACGGCACCACCGGCGCGATCGTGAAGTTGTCCCAGTGCCACGAGTTGGGCGTGCAGGTACTCTCGCAGCCCTTCAGCGGGTTGTACGAGTGGTGGCCGAACTGCACCACGCCCTTGTCCCAGGCCAGCGGGTCGATAGCCTCGTCGATCCACCAGAAGTTATAGTCGGGCATGCCAAACTTGATGTGGCTGCGGGTGATCCGCAGCTCGAACAGGTCGCGGCGCTTGGCGTCGGGCGTGAGGAACTGCTCGTAGCCGGTCCAGCCGTTGGTGCCGAAGGTGGTGCTGTTGAAGTTCTCGATGCGCTTGCCGATAAATGTGGTCTTGGTGACCCCATTGTCCTGCGCCGAGTCCATGCGGATCTCGATCGCGTTGCGCGGCTCGCCGTTGCCATCGGGCAGCCAGTCCTCCAGCGCCAGCTGCAGGTTCTCGTCGTAGGGCGTGATCCACACATCCACCCAGTCGCGCAGCGAGGTGCGCTCGGTCGACATCTCGAAGCGGATGACCGCCTCGCCCTTGGAGAAATCGACCATGCGATTTGGGGTGAGATAGACCATGCCGTAGTCGGATGCGTAGATCGAAGTCATCAGGTGATTCTTGCACAGGTAGGCCGCGTCGCTGAAGCTCTGGATGCTGTGGGTTGCGGGCGGCGCGCCGCAGTCGGGGCCGTGGCTGGCCTGGATGGCGTGCTCGTACTGGTCGGTCGGCTCACGGCGGTGCACGGTGATGTCCCAGTCGTCGGGCTTCCACCGCCGGGGCGCGCTGGTGGCGATGCTGAAGCCCTCGGTGAAGCCGGGCGTCGGCAGCCCCGAGAGCGGGCCGAGTGAGGCGATAAACGGCATGAACAGGCTGCGCTGCTGGCTCTGGGCGCGGGCCAGGTGGCCGCCGCGCAGCTCGGCGGCGGCGGCAGCGCCGATGGCTGCGGCCAGCACCCATGCGAGGATCCCCCAGCTCAGATGGCGACCCCGGGCGCTCGATCGTGTGGCCATGGAATGCTTGGTGGTCATAAATAGTTGTACATCTTCCTTGTGTGTGCGGTGTGATGTCCGGTGATGAGCAGCTACCTATGATGGATGGTCATGGCAAGTAGGCTGAGGCTGGGAGTGACGCATCCTGTTTCGCGACATCGGCCTTCGCGGCGTTGGCGCGTGCGGTCGCTGGGCGAACAGACCATCGGCGGGTGAGATTCACTTCGTTGTGAGGGGCGAGGTGTCGGCGGCGGGCGGCGCTGGCGCGAAGAGCGCGGCCTCGCTGCCCAGGCCGTCGATCAGGCCCTGGTAGTAGCGCAGGCTGAAGATACCGCTGTAGGCGAAGCGCCCCACCGGCCCCAGCCGCAGGGCGTTGCCCGCGCTGGCGGCGGCCTGCAGCAGGGCGATGGCCGCGCCGCTGGCCGCCGGGCGGTTGAGGCAGCGCCGCACCAGCAGGCGCAGCAGCGGGTTGCGCTCGCCGAACTCCTCGCGGGCCTTCGGCACGATCCAGGTCTGGCCGCGGGTGGTGGCGAAGATCGCGTCGTTGCGACCGTAGGCGTAGGGGATCTCCATCCACGAGCGGAAGCTGCGGATGGCGTAGTGCAGCCCCACCGCGCTGGGGTTGAACACATACTCCACGCCCAGCTCGTTCAGGCGGTAGGCCAGCTCCACATCCTCGGCGCGGCGGAAGCTCTCGTCGAAGCCGCCCGCGCGCACCACCAGCTCGCGGCGCAGCGAGGTGTTGCCGGTGTAGAACTGGCGGGCGGTGGGCTTCCACTTGCCCTCCTGCATGGCGCGGTACTGCTTCATGAGCATGGCCTGCTCCCAGCGTACCCACGGCTCCATGGCGAAATCGTCGGGGGTGAGCATGGGGCCGAGCACCACCAGCGGGCCGCCGGACGCCTGGTGCAGGCGCATGTGCTCGGCCACCAGCGTGGGCGTGGGCACCACATCGTCATCCACGAACAGGATGAGCGCGCCGCTGGCGTGGGCGATGCCGTTGTTGCGGGCCTTGGCCGGGCCGCCGTGCTCCTGGAGCAGCGGGCACAGCCTGAGCGGCCCCTGGTAGCCCTGTAGAAAGGCACTGGTGCCGTCGGTAGACGCGTCGGAGACCACGATGAACTCGACAGCGTCGAGCGGGTATGTCTGGCGCGCGAAGGCGTCGAGCACACGTTTGAGCTGCCCAAGGCGGTTATGGGTAGGGATGACAACGCTCAGTTCGATCATCGGTGGGATACTCCCATAGTTGGTTCTATGCTGCCGCCGCTACCATACAGGGCGGAAATAAGCATTCTTTGAACAGCGAGCCGAGCGCAGATAACGAAACTGACACCTGCAGCCACGGGCGAGAACTTGGGTATACTTAGACGCTGGTGGTTCTCTTAATCGTTCTATACGAGGCTGTGCGGCCTGCACAGCCGATCAGAAAGGTGAGATCGGCGTATGCTGTTTACCCCAACCGAGCTAAAAGATGCCTATGTGATCGACCTCAAGAAGTTTGAGGATAAGCGCGGCTTCTTCGCCCACGCGTTCTCGCATGCCGAGTTTGAGCAGCAGGGCCTGAACCCGAATGTGGTCGACATCAACTTCTCGTACAACCGCCTGCGCGGCACGCTGCGCGGCATGCACTTCCAGCGCGACCCCTACGCCCAGGTGAAGACGGTGCGCTGCGTGCGCGGGGCGATCTACGATGTGATCATCGACCTGCGGCCCGAGTCGCCCACCTTCAAGCGCTGGGTCGGCGTGGAGCTGACCGCCGACAACCACCGCGCGCTGTATGTGCCCGAGGGCTTCGCCCACGGCTTCCAGACGCTGGAGGACAACAGCGATGTGATGTACCTAGTGTCGCAGGTCTACGCGCCCAGCGCCGAGGGCGGGGTGCGCTACGACGATGCGGCCTTCGGCATCACGTGGCCGCTGCCGATCGAGATGATGAACGACCGCGACCTGGCCTGGCCCGCGTTTGCCGAGTAGGGCGCGCCGCCCGCGCGAGAGAAGGCATGGCCGCCATGCCTTCTTTTGCCCGCCGCCCACGCTCATGATACCTGAGCTTGGCGATCTGCGGAAGCTCAAACGGGCAGCATTTGTGTAAACTTCATCTTTTCTGGCGATTCGTGCGGCCTGAAAAAATGGTAGTATCTGTGCGATGATGACGATACCAAGCTGCTGCCATCGCGCGTGCGACAGAGGGCTGTCGCACCGCCGCACCTTGCTGCCCGCTGCGGCGTCGGGGTGCCCGGCGGCGGTAGGAAGAAAGGCCCGCATATGAATATACATATCCCTATTGGCGATCTGCGGCGGCAGCAGGCCCGGATGCGCCGCGAGATAGATGCGGCGGTGGCCCGCGTGATCGACAGCGGCTGGTACGTGCTGGGCCACGAGGTGGATGCCTTCGAGCACGAGTTTGCGGCCTACTGCGGCGTGCGCCACGGCGTGGGCGTGGCCAGCGGTGCCGAGGCGCTCTACCTGGCGCTGGCGGCCCTCGGCATCGGCCCCGGCGACGAGGTGATCACGGTGGCCAACGCCTGCATGTACCAGGCCTCGGCCATCCTGCAGGTGGGGGCCACGCCGATGCTGGTGGATGTGGACCCCGCGACCCACACTATGGACCCCGCCGCGCTGGCTGGGGCGCTCACGCCGCGCACCAAGGCGGTGATGCCGGTGCATCTCTACGGGCGGCTGGCCGACATGCCCGCGATCTGCGCCTTCGCGCAGCAGCACGGGCTGGCCGTGGTGGAGGACGCCGCCCAGGCCCACGGGGCGTGGGCCTACGATGCGGCGGGCCACGTGCGCCGCGCGGGCGCGTGGGGCGTGCTCTCCTGCTTCAGCTTCTACCCCTCGAAGAACCTGGGCGCGCTGGGCGACGGCGGCGCGGTGCTGACCGACGACGCGGCCCTGGCCGAGCGCCTGCGCCGCCTGCGTATGTACGGCTGGTCGAGCAAGTACCTCACCGGCGAACTGGGCGGGCGCAACTCGCGGCTGGATGAGCTGCAGGCCGCCATCCTGCGCGTGAAGCTGCGCCACCTGGAGGAGGACAACCACGCCCGCAAGGAGCGGGCCGCGTGGTACCGCGAGCTGCTGGCTGGCGCGCCGCTGGGCCTGCCCGCCGATGACGCGGGCCATGTGTACCACCTGTATGTGGTGGAGACAGCGGGCCGCGACGCGCTGCGCCAGCACCTGCTGGGCGCGGGCGTGGGCTGCGACATCCACTACCCCTTCCCCACCCACCTGCAGCCCGCCTACGCCGAGCTGGGCTACGCCCCCGGCGCGCTGCCACACACCGAGCAGCTGGCTAGCCAGATTCTTAGCATCCCCATGTTCCCCGAGCTGACCCGCGAGGAGGCCGAGGAGGTGGCCGCCGCCGTGCGCCAGGGGGTGGGCGCATGAGCATCGCAGACGAGATCCGCGAGCGCTTCTCCGGCGCGCGGGTGCTGATCACCGGCGGGCTGGGCTTTATCGGCAGCAACCTGGCCCACCGCCTGGTCGACCTGGGCGCGCACGTCACCCTGGTGGACTCGCTCATCCCCGAGTACGGCGGCAACGAGTTCAACATCGCTGGGCTGGATGGGCGGGTGACGGTGAACATCGCCGACGTGCGCGACCAGTACTCGATCAACCATCTGGTGCAGGGCAAGGATTTTGTGTTCAACCTGGCGGGCCAGACCAGCCATATGGACTCGATGCGCGACCCCTACACCGACCTGGACATCAACTGCCGCGCTCAGCTCTCCATCCTGGAGGCCTGCCGCCGCTTCAACCCGGCGGCCAAGCTGGTCTACGCCAGCACCCGCCAGATCTACGGCAAGCCCGACTACCTGCCGGTGGATGAGCGCCACCTGGTGCACCCGACCGATGTCAATGGCATCAACAAGATGGCCGGCGAGTGGTACCACATCCTCTACAACAATGTGTACGGCATCAGCGCCTGCGCCCTGCGGCTGACCAACACCTATGGCCCACGCATGCGGGTGAAGGATGCGCGGCAGACGTTCCTGGGCATCTGGATCAAGCGCCTGATCGATGGCGAGCCGATCGAGGTGTGGGGCGACGGCATGCAGATCCGCGACTTCACCTACATCGACGACTGCGTGGACGCCCTGCTGCTGTCGGCGGCCAACCCCAGCGCCCACGGCCAGATCTTCAACTTGGGCAGCGACGAGACGATCAACCTGCGCGATCTGGCCGCCCTGGCGGTGGAGATCAACGGCGGCGGGCGCTACGCGATCATCCCCTACCCCGCCGACCGCAAGCCGATCGACATCGGCGACTACTACGGCGACTACCGCCTCATCCAGGGGCGGCTGGGCTGGCGGCCCCGCGTGCCCCTGCGCGAGGGCCTGGCGCTGACGCTGGCCTTCTACCGCCAGCACCGCGAGCACTACTGGTAGGCGCTGCTGCTTGAGCGGATGGCGGGCGCGGCATGGGTGAAACTATGCCGCGCCTTTTGCTGTCTTATTGGGTATACACCCGATACATTGTGACCTACTACGCGCTCACCGTTTTGATCTGGCTGAGCACGCGACCCCCTCACACCATAGCGGTTAAGGAGCACAGCAATGCGGCTACACCCCCAGCTTTTCTCATATGCGCTGGCCCTGGCGGCCCTGAGCGCCTGCGGCACGCCCGCCGCCGCGCCCGCGCCCACCGTCGCGCCCAGCGGCCCCACGGCCACGCCCTTCCTGCGCGACTCGTCGCACCTGTTCGACGCCCAGCCCACCGCCGCCCAGGATTCGCCCACCGCCGCCGCCCAGGATGGGCCTACCGCGCAGCCCCAGCCCACTGTGGCGGCGGTCCCGGCGGAGCCGATCGTGGTGGACACCACCGGCAAGGCCACGCCGATCGACCCGCGCCTGCTGGGCACCAACCTGCCCGCCTGGCTCGGCCCCAAGCGCCTGGCCGACCCTAGGCTGCAGGCCCGCACCAAGGCCAGCGGCGTGAGCGTCATCCGCCTGCCCGGCGGCAGCTGGAGCAACCACTACGACTGGCTGGCCTGCGAGCAGCAGCAGCCCGAGTGCGCCTGGGATTTCGCCGCGCGGCCCAGCGACATGTTGGCCTTCCTGAAGGCCACCGGCGCACAGGGCATGTGGACGGTCTCGGCCAACAGCACCGCGCAGGAGGCGGCGGCCCTGGTGGCCTTTGCGAACGGCAAGGTGGGCGACAAGCGCAAGATCGGTGTGGATGTGCGGGGCCGCGACTGGAAGACGGTGGGCGACTGGGCCACGCTGCGCAGCGAGGGCGGCAACCCCGATCCAGCCGAGATCAAGCTGTGGGAGTTCGGCAACGAGCTGTACGGCGGCAAGCAGGGCAAGGACTGCACCAGCGCGGGCTGGGAGGACGTGTGGACCTGCGACGGCAGCGAGTATGTGCAGGGCATCGGCAGCGGCAAGAGCCGCCACGAGGGCTACCTGGAGGTGCGCGCCGCCATGCTGGCGATCGACCCCACCATCAAGGTCGGCGCGGTCGGCAACGAGTCGCTCGACAACTGGTCGAACTGGGGCAGCGAGGTGATCAAGGCGGCGGGCAGCAAGCTCGACTTCTACATCGTACACCACTACGGCTACAACCAGCCGCCCACCGACACATCCGACGTGGCGCGCCAGCCGCTCTCCACCTGGCCGCTGCTGGCGCAGTCGCTGGGCGAGCAGCTGGGCGACACGCCGATGGCCGTGACCGAGTACAACATCGTGGCGTTCCAGGATGGCGACAGCGGCCAGCTGATGCGCCGCGCGGTCAACCTGTTCTACACCGTCGACACCATCGGTCAGCTGGCCGAGAGCGGTGTGGCGATCGCCAACCACTGGGATCTGATGAACGGCCAGGCCGACAGCGGCACCGACTACGGCCTGCTGCACGCCGACACGCTGGCCCGCCAGCCCGCCTACTACGCCTTCCCGCTGTGGAGCCGCATGGGCCAGGAGCTGCTGCCGGTGAGCGCGGGCGAGGGCCAGGGCCAGGGCGGGCTGCACGCCTACGCCTCGCGCGCCGAAGATGGCACTATCGCCGTGCTGGTGGTGAACCCCACCGCCCAGGCGCTGGCCGCGCCCGTGCAGCTGGAGGGCGACCCATCGCCCCGCACCGCCAGCGCCGATGTGGTGCAGGCCAGTTCGCTAAGCGCCACCGAGGCCAGCTTCAACGGCGTGGCCGACCCCGCCGACGACCTCTCCGACGCGCCCTCGGCGGCGCTGGGCCAGGCCAGCGGCTCGCTCGACATGACCTTTCCGCCCTTCTCCGTCACGCTGGTGCGGCTGGCCCCCGCCAGCTAGCCCGGCCAAGGGAGCGCAAGCGACGAATACCACGAAGACGCGAAGGCGCGAGGTGAACACCAGAGACGATGGGGTGGCCATACAATCCACCCATCGTCTCTGGTGTTTTATTGGGATTATCGGGTAGGGGGCGATGTCGACAATGGCCACCATGCCTCCTACCCACCCGGCCCATGCGGCGAAGGTGCTGCTCGTGCACACTGGCCATATGCACGAACATCAGCTGCCAAGGGATGGCATCGGAACGCCGAACATTGGGGGTACCAAGGGGGCCACGCCCTCTGGCGGGGTTCACAGGGGCTGGCCCCTGTGCGCCGAGCGCGCAGGGCATCCACCCACCAACTAAGCAGAACCACCATCATGTATGAAGAACAGGCCCAGCGCTCTACACGTGACACCATGTGGGGGGAGGGTCTGGTGCCCGCCCACGCCGTGGGCATCGCGTTCATCGAATACCGTGCGATGTATGCGATGAACCACGGCGCGGAGCGCATCGGGACACGCCGCATGCATCGGATGAGGGTACGATGAACGCGGCGTATCGCGATGGGGCGGGCACCAGACCCGCCCCTACACCCCTTGTGGATCATTGCGGGCATCGGGTCGAGGGGCGATGACGGCAATGTGATGATTCACAGCCATCGATCCCACATGGTTGCCAAACAGACCTGGGAACGTTGCAAAAGTGACATCATGTGAGGGGGGGAGCCCTCACATGGTGTCACTTTTCTAGATGACTCATTCGGAAGCGGCGAAACGCATCATTATGCGTGCCAATCCCAGCCGATCATGCATCATGCACCAAACCATGATCATAGCCTACCCGCCCACTCCGCCCATGCGGCGAAGGTGCTGCTGATGTTTTGCTGGCCATATGCACGAACATCAGCGGCCAGCATTCGGCATCGGAACGCTTCAAATTGGGGTTCCAAGGGGCGATGCCCCTGGCGGGGTTCCAAGGGCGCGGAGCCCTTGGTGCCGCCCGCACAGGGCATGCACCACCATCCACGAAGACTCACTATTCCACGAAGGCATACCCTGGCCGAATTAACGGCAACGCGCCGTTTCGTCAACAACGCCTCAGAAAACCATACAAAGTGACACCATGTGAGGGGGCTGGCCCCTGTGCGCCGCCCGCGCAGGGCATCCACCCACCAACTAAGCAGAACCACCATCATGTATGAAGAACAGGCCCAGTGCTATAAACGTGACACCATGTGGGGGGCAGGTCTCGTGCCCGTCCGAAAAAGCGACATTGTGTGGAGACATCATTTCATGCTGAACCATAGGCATCATGTGTCATAAAACGACGCGTAGATGAAGAGAATGTCGCGTAGATTGATAGAAGGCCAGGGGGAAGTGGCAGAAGGCCAGGGGGAAGTGGCAGAAGGTCAGGGGGAAGTGGCAGAAGGTCAGGGGGAAGTGGCAGAAGGTCAGG